>JBCCXY010000024.1:0-34322 GCA_039190895.1 Pseudomonadota bacterium
GCTCAAAGACCGCGGGGTCGTCGGCATTCTCGGAAATAATCTTGATGGGTGTGTCGAAGTTTACAGAACTGAATCGCATCTCGCCGTAGTTTCCCGAGGCAAGGACGATTGTCTCGCCGCCAGTCGCTGTTTCGACGGCGTCCAGCAATTGCTGGGCTGTAGAGACCTGAATGGTGGTGGCAGCCATTTTGTTCCCGATTTCTGGTTTCACCAAAATGCGACACTTGTGAACAACTCGTCGCGGACACGACCATTCGGTTTGGCCGAAAATTGGGCACGATCACGACAAGACTGTGATCGGCAATCCGTGACCCATGCGATATTCTCCCGCTCGTCCTCAGCGCGGCAAAACCCTTTTTCTACTGGAGCTGTGCCGTTGCCCGGTTCGCATGCGGGTTCTAGGGTGAAGTGAAAATGTCACTGATTTCAGCAAAATAGCGCTGTACGTCTTTTGGATATTCGGGCGACTTTTTGCCGAGACTCGCCTCATCTCGCGTGAAAGCGGCCCTTACGGGCTTGTCTGACGCGGCGTGCGGAATAAACCCGTCAGCGGCTTCAAAAGGTCGAGCGATGGCTTTTCGACCAGATGCCAACTCAAGACCGACGGGATCAGCGTAAGCGGCAACGCGAACAGGATGTTCTCCAGTGGTCCCATCGGCCCCCAAATCCAGATGACGAGGCCCTGAATGGGGAAGGCATAGATGTACATGCCGTAAGAATAATCACCGAGCCGGTTATACGCGCGCAAAATGCCAGCAGGCATGAAGGCCAGCCAGAACGTGGCGTATGCAACGGCGAGGGAGTACATGACTTCGGTAACCGGGCCGGAGCCAAGCCCCAGCCGCACCCCGTACCAAAGTGCGATCAGCACCAGAACCGCAGGCAGCGACATGGGGATCCTGTCGCGCCAGACCCAGATCGCGGCGCCGATGGCAAACGGCATCGATAGGTCAAGAAAGGATACGATCTTGGGGTGCAGCATGTGCTCGAACAGCGGCACGGCGAACCAAACGGCGGCATACAGCACCAGGGCGATGGTTGCTTGCATTCGGCTCTTAAAGATGCCGAAGATTCCGAGAACGAAGACACCGACATAGCAAAGGACCTCGTGGATCAGCGTCCAGATAGAGCCTTGCACCGTCGGGTAGGGGTTGGTTTCGAAGACGCCGGGCAGGGTGTATAGCGGGAAGGCCATCGTTATGTTGCGCGCGATGGCCATCCAAGTATCAACCGAGGTGTAGTAGGCCCCTGTGGGCAGGGTCGTAACGATCGCCCCCATGCCCAGCGTAACGACGAGGATCGACACGATCAGCCCCGGCATCAGGCGAAGGACTCGCGCGAAGATGAATCGGATCCGTGTGCTGGACCGTACGAAGCTTGCCGTGATCAGGAAACCGGAGATCACAAAGAATATCTCGACACAAAGCGTGCCAAGCGTGTGCCCGGTGAGCCGAAGCAGGGGTTGGATGGCGCCATCGCCGAGCGCGATGGGCCAGGCGTGGGACACCAGCACACCGGTCGCGGCCGCCATACGGATCAGGTTGAAGTTGTTGTCCCGACCAGCGGCAAAGTCGCCCACCATGCGGCGGTCCGCCGGTGCCGGCATCGCGGGTGCGTTTGCGTCACTCATTTCCACCTCATAATGGTCGTCACCGTCGCGCACGCTGCTTCAGGCGCCCCGATATCCGACTGAATAGTGTCAAAATTTCGAAACGCAGCGGGTGTTTACTAAGCATAAGCCACCCCCACCAAAGGGCCAGGGTCGCAAGTGCGCCCATGCACACAGAGCTCAGCCTCGGTCCGAAGGCGAAGAGCAGGCTGTAATTGGCGACAAGCGTGGCCAGGCCAATTGCGGCGGGCCCCAGGAGAGACATCGCAAGCTTGCGAAGCGACAGCCCCACCGTGGTCCGCAGAAAGAAACCGATCAGGGCAAAGGCGAAAGCGTGGCTGGCCGCCAGCGCCCAAGCGAAGGCCGTCAGGCCATAGGGGATCGCGGCCACCATCAGCGTCAGGCGGACCACCTGAACGACACCGGTGAACAGCAAACGCCGGTTGACCCGCCCCTGGCCCGCCATCATCGACGTGCCATAGAGCGCAAACGGCGATACAAGACCGCCTGCGGCAAGCGCCTGGCTCACCGGAACGCTCGCATCCCAGCCCGGACCAAGCAGGATCGGCACGATCGAGACGGCGTGAACGAAGACAAACGCGTAGAATGGCCAGGTTACGGCAGAAACCAGTGACGTAATCTTCATATACCCATCCGCCAGCATGGATGGGTCCGAGCGGGATTTCTGTGCAAACCACGGCGTGGTGACCGGGGCCATCGCCTGCTCGACCCCTTGCCTGAAAAAGTTGATCAGCGTCTGTCCACGCGAGAAGAAGCCGACGGTGGTGGCGTCGGTCCCCCGGCCCAGAATGAGCGGCGCGCCGATATCCCCGACTTGCTGAAGGAACGTGGCCGACGCCGAGGCGGCGCCGAACTTCACCACTTCGCGAAAATGCGGCACGCCGGGGCGGAACGCGATGTAGCTCCTCTCGAAGCAAAGGACCGACACCGTGGCGACGACATTCCCGGCAAAAAAGCCCCAGGCCAACGCCATCACACCCACGTCCAGAAGCGCGAGGCTGATGGCAACGGTGATCTCGGTCAGCGCACCCAACAGCTTGATAATGGCGATCTCCAGCATGCGCATCTGGCGGTGCATCATGGCCTGGGCAATGAAGCCGAACGGCAGGACCAGAAAGCTGAGCGACATCAGCGGAATGAGTTGCGCCAGCACATCCGCCTTGAAGAAGGTCGCGATTTGCGGGGCGAAAAGGACGGTTAGGATGAACGTGGTCGTCGCCATAGTGGACATTACCGTAAAGCAGGTCCGCAACCGCTCTGTCGTGATGTCCTTCGTCGCGATGATGTACTCCCACGTTCCGAAGACGCGAAAGACCCGGAGGACCATCATCAGCGCCACGGCCACAGCGAAGGCCCCAATGTCGCTGGGGACAAGCAGACGCGAGATCACAGCCACGCGCACGAAACTGAGCGCGTAGATGAGATACTGGGATGAGCCGTTGATGATCGCCGCGGCGCGAAGAGTGGCCATAGGTGCGCCTATACCAGAGCCATCGTGAGGCGGCACGCCCGGTAAACCGCTGAACAGGCAAGGCGTTGCGTCATTGCAGGTGCGCCGTGCCTACCGGACCAGGGCGCGCGCCAGCGGCGGAACGGTCAGCAAAAGGCCAAGGAGCCTTCGCTTGAACGACGGAATGCCCGGGCGGGTCCGCTTCAGGATGTCGCGTGCCATTCCGGTCTGGTTGGCGCGGATCATGCCGGTTGTCGCCATGAGCGCATACTGAGACATCTTTTCGCGGATCACCTGACGCTCCGCGTCAGAAAGTGTTGCGTCATGGGTCTCAAGCAGGCCGACCATCTGTTTCGCCAGATCGGCATACCCGGCATACATCTTCTTCGCGCGCTGGGCGCCGATGCCGATGTCGCCCTCCTCTTCACGCCGGATCTCGTTCGCCATCAGCCGAGGCGACACAAGCCACGGCCCCTCCAGCGTCAGCCGGTTCATGAGGTCAGAATCCTGAAAGAACCGCATCTCCTCGTCGAACCCGCCGATACGGTTAAGAACATCGCGCCGGGCCACCAGCGTCTGCAACCGGCCGAAGTTGTGACGAACGTTGAACGTCAGCGGTTTTTTGATGAACACCGCCGAATCGCCGGAAAACATCTCTCCGATCCCGCGCAGCGATACCAGGTCGGTCTCCTCGACGCCAGGTCGCGAAACCGACACGTTCCCGAGATGGCTGACGGCATCAGGGTGACGCGCAAATTCGTCGAGCTGCGTGGCAAGCTTTCCCGGCAGCCAGACATCGTCGGAGTCCAGAAACGCCACCCAGTCATGCCTTGCTTCGGCAATCCCCCGGTTGCGGGCCTTGGGCGCACCACCGTTCTCTTGCACGATGTAGCGCAGGCGAGGCTCATCGGCATAGCGCTTTTGTACGGCTGCTGCGGTGTCGTCCGTTGAGCCGTCGTCGACCAGAATAACCTCAACGTCGACACCGTCCTGAGCAAGGCAGCTGTCGACGGCCTCATGCAGGAACCGCGCCCGGTTGTAGGTCGGGATAACCACGCTCACGGAGTGCTTTGACATCTGTTTACTCGCTCGATCGCCGCCCGGACGGGCGCCCGCGCGGTCGTGCCACACTTTGGACGGCCAGCAAATCGAATATTCCCGTCATCCACGAAGGACGCGCGGCACTGCGGCATGGCTGCCGATTGGTTCTTTTACGGAAACGAATTATGACGCGGGCGGGCCGCATTGGCGCCCAAATGACAACAGCATTGAATTCGAAAACCGCGCTTGGATATAACGCCGATCGAATCCCTGCAGGAGTTTAGTATGCTTAATGTAACATCGTCTGACGTCGTACGGGACCCGTTCCCGCACGTGGTGTCCGAGCAGATCCTCGACCCAAAGTTCTATGCTGCCTTGCGTGCTGACTACCCGACGGCCGACATCTTCGAGGAGCAGAAGGGCGACACCGGCATGACCGGAAGCCGCACCGGCCAGGGCTTTGACATCTATCGCGGCGACTCCACCTATGATGCGCTGATTGCCAAGTCTGAGGCATGGGCAGAGTTTGATCGCTGGATCAACTCCACCGCGTTCGTGGACAAGTTCATCGATGTGTTCGGACCCTACCTCGACGAGATGGGCTGCCGGGCCGAGATCAACCCGTCGAAGTACGACCGCACTTTGGTCGAGGGCCGTGAAGGCATGACGGTCAAGCCGACCTTCAAGGAACGGATGAGTGCGCTGACCTCGTCGTTCCGGCCTAAGAACTCGCTGGGCGAGGTCGATCTGTTCACGCGCCTCGACATTCACAAGGCGCTCAAGGGCTACAACAAGGACGTGCACTGCGACCGGGCAAACCGCCTGTGCTCGTTCATCCTGTATTTCGTGGATGCCGAGAAAGAAGGCATCGAAGGCGGTACGCTGACGATCCACAAGCACCGGGAAGAAAAGAAGCCCGGCGATTACGAGCGCCACCCGAAACCCGAAGACGCGCCGGTCGTCGCGACGCTGTCGCCGAAAGAGAACATGGGCGTATGGTTCCCGTGCTCGAATAACTCGTACCACGGCGTGAACGCGATGGTGTCGAACGGGAAAGAGCGGGATTACCTGTACATCAACATCTCGGGTCAGTCCGAGACGCTCTGGTAGGCCCGCGCACAGGTTCAAATTGCAAACGCCCGGCAATGTGCCGGGCGTTTTCGTTTTGCAGGAGAGGGATCAGTCGACGGAACCTGACAGGGTAAAGTCGCCATCTACACCGTCGTTTGTTCCGGCGTTGAAGCCCGCGACGGTGTTCTGGAAGAACCGCGCCGTGACGCCACCGACCGAAGCGCTGTCAAATGTCGGCTGGTTGGACCCGTCGAAGAAATCCGACCATGTCAGGCTGTCCGCCCCGGCATTGCCGATCCAAACGCCGCCGACAAGGGACATGTCGGATGTGTTGGCGCCTGCGCCATCGGCGGTGTTGATGTAGCGCGGCAGCTTGAGGCTGCTCGATCCCGCCAGGGTGTTGGCGGTATCCTCGTCCTCCAGCACCCCGTCGATCCAAAGCTCTGCCATCGACGTTGCTCCGTCAACGATCCGCGCCAGCGCCAGGATCGATACCTCATCCCCCGCATTGGGGAACGTGCTGGTGCTTTCCAGCGTGACGGATGTGCCCAGCGCGTTCTCGACCCGGAGGCGGATGAAGTCACCCGAGGCATAGTACTGAAGGAACGTGTTGGAAAACCCATCCAGCAATATCCGCCCCTGCGGAGCCCCCGCGCCGACCCGGAAGCGCAGCGCAATGACCAGATCGGTGCCGTCCGTCAGGGCCAGGTCACCGGTGTAGTCGCCCGTGTGGAAGGTGATTGCCTCGGGTGTATACGTGCCGCCGCTGCCGCCGCTGCCCCCCGATCCCTCGTCACCGCCCGAACCCGCGACATCCTGCAACTGACCGTTAACGGTCACCTGGCCCAACGATCCGAAGTTGCCGAAGGTCGAGGCCTGACCCGCCAGGTAGAGGCGCGGCGCCGAGCCTGTCACAAGTTCCCCGTTGGGGCCGAAATCCTGGAAGGCACCGGTTTCGGAGTAGATCGCCTCGATGTTGGCCTCGTTGTCGAGATCGAAGAACGTGTCGTTGATCCACGTCCGGTAGACCTCCCCCACAAGGTGCTGCTGATTGGCGAACTGGGCGTAGATATGCGTGCTTCGGGAGCCATCCACGGTCTCGCCCCGGCTGATGTCATAGTCCGCGATCCAGCGGTCCTGTACGCCATTCTTGGTCATCACGCAGACGCCCCGGAACATATCGACCGCGATGCCAAGGCGGACCACGCCATCGGCCTGCGTCACCGTGAAATTACTGGTGCAAGTCAGGATGATCTCGTTCGCGGCATTCTTGCCGTAGACGCGCAGGCGGTTGGAGTTCGTCCGCTCCACCTCGAACCGGCGGAACTGGCTGCCGAACAGGAACATCTGGACGCCGTCAGCCTCGAAACTGCCTTCGTGCAGAACCGTGAATGCCGTCATGTCCGGCGGCAGCGAGGGGACATCGTTGATGTAGTCCGAGCCGTCCCAGAAGGTGCCGAATGCCGCAAATCCGGATCCCAGTGTCGCGCGTGGCGGATCGTACACCGCCGTGTGCACCCCGTTCCCGAAGTAGCGTCCAGTTCCCAGGGCGCCCTTCTTCTGCTCGGCCGTCCGGGCATAGCGGGTCTGGGCCGGCAGAAACAACGTCTCCAGATCCTCGATTCGGATCTGCGGGTAGGTCGGGTCATCGACGACAGGGAAGTAGGTCTCGCTGCCCTCGCGAATGTTTCCGTAGCCTTGCAGCGTGTCCAGCGTCGTCACGAACGGGATGATCCCGGCGCCCTTGCGGCTGTCTCCATCGAACGTCCCGATATTGTAGACGTTGGCGATGTTGTTCCAGACGCGGGCGTTTTCGACCCCTTCAAAGCTGATCGACGCGGTCGTTCCGGGGTTCAGATCGTCCCGGATAACGGTGTTGTTGAACACGTCGACGTTGGCACCGCCCTGAACCTCGATCGCGAGGCCCTTGGTGACGATGACGTTGAAGCCCAGTTCGATGTTTTTGTAAGCGTCGGTGGCGAGCGGCCCGTTCAGCTTCATGCCCGTGGCGCCGGTGACGAAGCCCGGTTCCGCGTCGATGCGGGTCCAGCCGATATGCATGATGTTGCCCAGCACCTTCAGACCATCCGCCTCACTGTCGAAAGCGAGGCCCGTGGACGAGTGCGGCGCACCCGAATCCGCCGTGGTCGACCAGACATGGAGACCTCGGTTGTCGATGATCTCGGCCCCGTGCGTACCAACACTCGTAAAGACGTTCCCCATCAGCGTGAAGAACTGATAGCAGTTCTCGAACCAGTTCCCGTTGATCTGGCAGGGGCCGTTGGCGTTGTCCGTAACACCGCCATTCATCGAGGCGCCTCGGAACACGTCATGAATATAGTTGTTCAGAACGCGCACATGAGTGAGCGTGCCGTTTTCGATCCCGTCCACGCCTTCGATTGACGACATGCTCCCGTCCTGCATCCGACCCGCGGCATGCTCGGTCGCCAGATCGACAGAGCGGATTTCGTTCTGCCGGATCAGGATGTCTTCGGCAGGGCGGCGGATGGTGATGACGGCGGCGGCATCGTCTGCAAACAGCTCCATCCCCTCGATCGTCAGCCCGCGCATGCCGTTGGCCAGGGTGATCCCGGGCAGCTTGACGCCGCGCGTCCATGTCGGTGCCCCGGTTCCCGGGTCGGTCCAGAAGTCCGGCGCGATCACGGCCTCGCCCGTGAACTGCCGCGCCGACAGGATCTGCCGCCCTTCCGAGATATAGTCGCCATCCCGGACGAAGACGTTGCCGCCGCTGATCGGAAGCTCCTGAAGCGCCGTGTTCAGTTGTCCGGCGGCCGAGACATGGGCGGAGTCCGCGTCAACCGCGATATCCACCGTCGTCCCGTCGTTCAGCGTCAGGAGATAGCCACCGGCGGACAAATCCGCCGCATCGCCTGCCGATGAGGGCGACAGCATACCACCGGAAATCTGCCAGTGCCCTTGCGGGTCACCCGTTGAAATGGACGCTCCCGGCACCGGAAACGCCCCGGCGCCAGCCTTGGTCAGTGCCCCGAAGTTGACGTTCAGGTCGCCGGACCCCTCGACCGTGACGAGGAAGTCCGAAGACGCAGAGCCCCCCGTGCTCGTGGCCGTGACCGTGATTGTCTCTGCCTGGATCGCGGCGCTGGTCGCGATCTCCACGATGCCCGTCTGGCTGTTGATCGTTGCATTCTGGCCAAGAACGCTGAACGTCAGGCCGCCGCCGGTAAAGTCACCAGCCGTCGGAATCGCCTGCGGGCCGGTACCGAAATCGAAGATCTCGTCCGCCAAGCCACCGGCGGCCGAAGGTGGGATCTGACGGATCGTGAACGCATCGGTGGTGAGGGTCGGGTAGAAGTCAGGCGTGATTCGGCAAAACAGGGTCTCGCCATCGTTGCTTGACGCATTGGGCGTATAGGTGGCCGATGTTGCCCCGGCAATCGGGCCGCTTTCAACCGTTTCCCACTGGTAGGTGACGGAAGACGGCGGCGGACCGTTGAAGTCGCTGGCATCCGCCGTCAGCACGACGCCGGTCTGCGCGGACGGGCCGAAGGTTGGATTGCTGGTCAAGCCGGTCAGGCTGATCGAATACTCAAGCGGATTGACGGCCAGTCCGAACGCGCTGTCGGCAAACCCGAACGAGTTGGTCGCCCGTATCACGATATTCCGGCCCGAGGTGAGCTCCGTCGGAGTTCCGAAGATCGTCCCGTTAGAGCCAAGCTGCAGGCCCGCGGGCAGGGCCTCGGACGACGGGGCGAGCGTGTATGTCAGCCCGCCGCCCGAAAAGTCGTTCACGATATCGACGATGGTTGCGCCCAGACCCCGAAAAAGGCTGACATCGACAAGGCCACCTTGCGCAACCGGTGTCGACACACCCGCCACCACATTCTTCACTCGCCCGCCGATCAGCGGCCACCAGGTTCCGGAATCCATCGCCATACCCCCTTTAGCGCATGCCTACGATATTGCTTGCCGTCGTGCCGGTGGCAAACACTTGGCGCACCCGCAGCGGGTACATCGCGCCCCCCTGGGCGGAGAGCAGCGTCACCTCGTCTCCCGAGATCAGCTTGACCCGCACGTCGCCATCAGACCCCACATACAGAACACGGGTAAAGTGGCTTAGTTCGACGCTATCGCTGGGCGTAATCGGCGCACCTGCGGAAACCGGGGCATGTGTCTCAAAATCGTCTGCCATCTGCGGCATCCTCCGTGGAAACTGACGGGAGTATTTGGGCCAGGTGGCCCGCCCCCGAATTTGACCGAGCCAGACCTAGGGATCGGCGATGAAAAAGCCCTGACAGCACCGAGCCACCCCTAACCGGTGGTGAACAATGCGAACGCCGGGTTGGTTTTTGGTCACGCCCACGGTGTCAAACGTGAAGTTAAAGCATTGTTCTGGCGGCACGCCGGACCCTGCGATAAGCCCTCGGCCAAACGTTGCAAGGGTTCGAACATGAACGACTTTACCGTGAACCGCTTTCGTCAGAAGCGCGGTCAGATCCTGCAAGAGCGTATAGAAGACACCGCAAAGCGACTGGGTCGGAAACTGCGCATCCTCGATGTCGGCGGTCGCGAAGACTACTGGGAAAACGTCGATACCTCCCAGATCGAACACATCTCCCTGATGAATTACGACCCGGCGGAGCTTGAGCGGGGCGCGACCAACCCCGATCTCTTCAGCAAAGAGGTGGGAGACGCCCGCGACTTGACGAAGCATGCCGATGGGTCGATCGACTTTGTCCACTCCAATTCGGTGATCGAACATGTGGGCCACTGGGGCGACATGGCGTCGATGGCGAAAGAAGTGGTGCGCGTCGGCCAGGCGGGCTGGATCCAGACCCCCGCATGGGAGTTTCCGGTCGAGCCGCATTTTCGCACCCTCTTCATGCACTGGTTTGGCGCCCCGGCGCAGCGCGCGATGTTCTCGCTCTCCTTCAGCGCACGCCTTCGCAAGCTCAGCTTCGAAAAACGCCGCGCGGCGCTGGATGGCGTGAACCTTCTGTCCTATCGGGAGGTGAAGGAGCTCTTCCCCGGCAAGGACATCTACATTGAGCGTCTGCTCATCGCCAAGAGTTACAGCGTCTACTGGCTTCCCGAAGGCTAGCACCGACGCCGCCGGGGTGCGGCGAGGCGCGCTCGCAAGAGCGCGACGCGCATTTTCCTTTTCGTTCGCTCTCCTCCCGACACCCTGCGCCGCGCACGTTTCCGAACAAGGCTTCGTGCTGCTTTTGCCCACCGACATCTATATCGCGGGCGGCGTCGCAACCGTTGCGCTGACGGTCCTGCTGCTCGCCCTTCTGCCGCCCCGCGCCGTCCATTCCGCGTTTCGTCCGATCTTCCGCCTCCCCCACCTTCCCGCGTGGGGCACAAAGCCGTTCCGCATTGCCTCGATTGCGCTTCTCCTGAGTCTCGTTGCCGCCGGGATAGCAGGCTCCACCGACCCTCTTGCCAATCCATTGCCTCTGGGGGTCTGGGTCGTCTGGTGGATCGGCTTCGTCGCCTTGCAGGGTGCACTTACCGATCTCTGGCGCTTCACAGCCCCCTGGCTCTACGTGCCCCGCCGGGCGTCGCTTCGCCTCCCCCGACGACTCGGCCACGCCCCGGCATGCATCGGCTTTCTCGCGCTTTCCGGATTCATCCTCGCCGACCCCGCGCCCGCTGACCCAAGACGTCTCGCGACACTCCTTGCCGTCTACCTCGCCGCAACCGCCCTGGCGGTCGCCCTGTTCGGACGCCGCTGGCTTCTGCAGTGCGAGCCCATCTCGGTCCTCATGCGCGTCTTCCGTCGCATCGCCCCCTTCGCCCGCATGGGCAAGCGCATCGGATTCGGCCTCTGGGGCTGGCGCACCGCAATCGCCGCCGCGCCGCCATTCGAGCTCGCTGTCTTCATGGTCCTGATCCTGGGCTCCGGCTCCTACGACGGGCTGAACGAGACATTCTGGTGGCTCAACCTCTTGGGCGTGAACCCCCTCGAATACCCCGGTCGCTCCGCTCTTGTGATCCCCACGCTCACAGGCCTCGTCGCGGCAAACGCCGCGCTCCTCGCGGTCTTCACCCTATGCCTTTACACCGGCCTCACCCTCGCGCGCACCTCGGGCCTCCGCGACGCCTTCTGCCGCTTCGCGCCAGCCCTTCTGCCGATCGCCCTCGGCTACCACATCGCGCACTACCTGACCGCGTTCCTCGTCGACGCCCAGTGGGCGCTCAAAACCGCCTCCGACCCCTTCGCCACCGGCGCCAACCTCTTCGGCACTGCCGACACCTACGTCACGACTGGCTTCTTCAACACCCAGGCCTCCGTCCGCGCCATCTGGCTCACACAGGCCGGGGCCGTTGTCATAGGCCACGTGGTCTCGATCCTGCTCTCGCACGCCCTCGCTCTGCGCCACTTCGCGACGCCTCGCCAAGCCCTCCTCAGCCAGATCCCCCTCGCCTTTTTTATGGCCGCCTACACGCTCTTCGGCCTCTGGCTCCTCGCCTCGCCCCGAGGCGCCTAAAATCCGGTGGACACCCCCGAGCGTTATCAACACACTAACGCCCGACAGCATGAGGGGCTTCAAATGACCACATCCAACCCAACCCGTCGCGGCCTCTTGGCCTCCGGCGCTGCCGCCACGACGCTCCCCCTCTGGGCGCGCTATACGAACGCGCAGTCGGCAGAGCCCATCAAGATCGGCTTTCAGGTCCACCGCACCGGAATCGGCGCCGCCTACGGTCGCTGGTACGACCGCACCACCACGGCCGCCACAAAGCTCATCAACGAGGCGGGCGGCATCAATGGGCGCCCCATCGAGATCATCTCCGAAGACGACGGCACCGATCCGAAACGCGGCGCTGAGGCGGTGGAGAAATTCGCGACCCAGCACAATTGCGACATCGCTTTTGGCACTCTGTTCTCCCACGTCGTCATCGGCTCCGCCCCCCGAGCTGGCGAGCTAAAGCTACCCTACTTCGTAGTCTCCGAAGGCCACCACGTCGCGTCGGGCATGCTCAACCGCTACACCCTTCAGCCGGGTATTACCGACGTCAAAAGCCAGGTCGTTGCCATGGCCCCCTTCGTGGCGGACAACCTCGGCAAGAAGGTCACCATGATATTCCCCGACTTCGCCTTCGGCCACGACCATCGCGACTTCTTCACGGCGGCTATCGAAGCGCAGGGCGGGGAGGTTCTCGAACACATCGCAATCCCGCCAACTGAGACGTCCTTCACCAAGTACTTCCCGAAAATTCCTCGTGATACCGAGGTGTTATACCATGTGATGGTCGGGCCGGCCGTGCTGACCTTTGTCAAGGAGCTGGGGGAGTTCTTTGGTCCTTCCGGCCCGCCGCTCTTCGGCTTCATCGACTCACTTGAAGCGGTCGACATTGGCTCCCCCGGCCTTGAATTCCTTGAGGGCTCCTACTTCTGGGAGGGCATGCCCCGCTATGCCCAAGACGATCAATCAGAGCATGACAAGTTCTACCGCGATGCGGTGGGTGTTGACGATAATGGCGCGTCCATATCTGACGCCAACGACGTCTCGACCTATGCCCATATGTTCGGCTGTTGGGAGACGCTGCACATCGTGAAATCCGCAATGGAATCAGCCGGTTACACCGGCCCTGCCGACCGCGCCAAACTGATCGAGGCGGTCGAGGCCATGACCGCCCTTCCCGAAAGCCAGGCCCACCCGCAGGGCAGCAAGGTGTTCAACGGCAAGACCCACCAGGTCTTTGGCCACCAGTACATCAGCCAGGTGCAGGACGGCAAAATGGTGAAGGTCCACACGACCTCCATCGAAGACACGCTTTACCCGGACGAGGTCGACTATACGACCCAACCCCTTTGACCCCGGGACGTCCGATTAATGATGCGAACGGTGGATCTGTATCACGTCGGTATTTTGTCGGTATCGCGTCGGTGCGAGGCGCGGAAAGGGGCCGGAGCTATGACTCACCCGTCTCCGTCTTCTCCTCCGCCTTATCGTTGCTGACCGACACCTCCACTGTGCCGCTCGCGATCAGCGCCACCAACACAAAGAACACCGCCAGAGACGCCGCCGTCGATGTCGGCCCCGCCTTGGAGAGCTGCTCGGCCAGTTCGCCAATATCCTTCGGCGTCGGAACCTTGGCAGACAGCGCCTGCGCCTCAGTCGGGGGCTGGCCCGCTGGCGGCTCCTTTTTCGGCTCAACCTTCGGTTTGCGAAGCGCGAGACGTGCAAAGACCGCAAAGCTCCCAAGGGCCAGCAGGATGCAAAGCAAACTAATGGCTTCTGCCAATCCAAATTCCTCCAACATATCCGTTCCCTCGATTAATTGCGCAATTTCAATGTGGTCAGCGTCCTCCGATTCCCCGCAACCGGTCAAGGCGCGCTGATGGAGTTCGGACCCCACCTTTTCCTCGCCATCCTGGAAGGCGCCGTCACCGCTGCGGTCCTCAGCCTGACCGCCGTCGGCCTGTCGCTCGTCTTCGGCGTGATGCGCGTCGTCAACGTCGCCCATGGCGAGTTCTATATGCTCGGCGCTGTCCTCGCCTGGTTTATCGCGACCCAAATCGGCGGGCACCCGGCCATCGGCTTTGTCGCCGCCCTGATCCTGGCGCCGCTGCTGGTCGGGGCCCTCGCCGCCGCCGCCGACATGACGATCCTCAAGCGGATCGAATACGACCCGGAGCGGACCATCGTCGCCACGATCGGCCTTCTCTACATCCTCCAACAGGTCGCCCTGATGACCTATGGCCCCGACGCCCGCCCGGTCGAGCCGCCGTTCAACGACCGCATCGCGCTTCCATGGTTTGAGTTCACCGATGCGGGGTTGGAGTTCTACTACCCATGGGGCCTCTCCACGACGTCCTACAAGCTCGCCGTCATCGCAGCCGCGGCTGTCTTGCTGATCGCGGTCTGGCTCCTGATGACCCGAACGAGGATCGGCCTCGTCATGCGCGCGACGCAGCAAGACCGTGACATGGCGACCGCCTTCGGCATCCCGGTGGAGCGTGTCTACGCCCTCGTCTTCGGCCTCGGCGCCGCGCTGGCCGCGCTGGGCGCGGTTCTGATCGTGCCGATCCAACAGGCCCACTACTTGATGGGCGGCGATCCCCTGCTGCTGAGCTTCATTGTGGTGATTATAGGCGGGTTAGGGTCACTTCCCGGAACCGTCATCGCCGCGCTGATCATTGGCCTCAGCGACGGCATCATCTCGGTCTTCTTCTCCCCGACGCTGGCCAAGATCCTCGCGACTCTCCTTGTCGCACTGGTCCTCGTCTTTCGCCCGCAGGGCCTGTTCGGAACCCGCGCCGCATGAAACTGGCCGTCCATCTTGGCCTGCTGGCGGTCCTGCTGGCGCTGCATTGGGTGCTGCCCGACTACCACCATGGCAACCTCGCGCGGATCATGGTGCTGGCGACCTATGCCATCGGGTACAACATCCTGTTCGGCTACACGGGCCTTCTGTCGCTGGGCCACGCGATGTTCTTTGCGGCAGGGATGTACGGCATGGCGCTGTCGATCCGCCACTTCGGCGTCGACCCGGCCACCGCGATGCTCGCAGGCATCGCCGCAGGCGCCGTCGTCTCGCTCGTCGTGGGCGTCCTCGCGCTGCGCACCCAAGGGGTCGCGTTCATGATCGTCACGCTGATGTTCGCGCAGGCCGCCTACCTGACGATCCTCTACTTCGGCACGTATACCCGAGGCGACGAGGGCTTTGTCATCCAGGCCACCGACCGCGTCATGTTCGGCTTCGACCTTACGAACCCGGACACCCGCTACCTTGCGGCGTTCGCGGTGTTCTCGGTCGCCTTTCTTCTGTCTCTGCGCCTTGTCTCGTCGCCCTTCGGCAAATCGCTCGTCGCCATCCGCGAGAACGAAGAGCGCACCCAAATGCTCGGCTACAACACCACGCGCCGCAAACTGGCCGCCGTCGTCATCTCGGGCACCCTCTCTGCCTTTGCAGGCGCGGCCTATGGCCTCTTGTTTGGCTATGCGGGCGCGAGCTTCGCCGGGGTCCAATACTCCATCTTCCCGCTCCTGTGGGTCCTGCTGGGGGGCGCCGGAACGGTCATTGGCCCGTTCATCGGCACGCTCTTTATGTTCTACCTCATCGACACCGCCGACGACGTCACTGACGCCTACCTGCTGATCGTCGGCGTCGTCCTTGTCCTGCTCACCCTCTTCGCCCGTCAGGGCATTGCCGGAGAGCTCCGCCGCCGCGTCTGGAAGGCGCTGCCGTGACCCCGCTTCTTTCCAACAAGGGTCTAACCAAGCACTTTTCGGGCCTTGTGGCCGTTGAAGACGTCGATCTCACCGTTCAGCGAAACGAAGTCCGCGCCCTCATTGGGCCGAACGGGGCGGGGAAGACGACGCTTGTGGGCATGATCTCGGGGCGGATTGAGCCGACTCGGGGGACGGTCAGGTTCGACGGCAAGGACATCACGCGGCTGTCGGCCCATCGGCGGATGCAGATGGGGATGGCGTACACGTTTCAGATCACCTCGATCTTCCCCGGGCTGTCGGTGGAAGAGAACGTGGCACTCGCCGTTCGTGTCCGGCTGTCGGACCCGGAGGAGGTGGACCGGGCCACGAAGCGGGCGCTGAAGCGGGTGGGACTGGAGGCGCGGATGGATCAAGAGGCGGGCGACCTCAGCTACGGGCACCAGAGGCTGCTGGAGATCGCGATGGGGCTGGCGCAGGCGCCGAAGCTTCTGATCCTCGATGAGCCGACGCAGGGGCTGTCGGAGGGCGAGATCGAGGGGTTCGTGGCGCTGGTGGGCCACCTTGCGCATGAGGCGTCAATCCTGCTGATCGAGCACAACATGCGGGTCGTGATGGAGGTGGCGCATCGGATCACGGTGCTGAACTTCGGGGCGGTGCTAGCGGAGGGCACGCCAGAGGAGATCCGGGGAAATGATGCGGTGCAGGCGGCGTATCTGGGGACGGAGCATGCTTGAGCTGCGGGGCGTCAGTTCGGGGTACGGGCGGGCGCAGGTGCTGCGGGAGTTGTCGCTGTCGGTGGAGGCGGGGGAGATCGTTTGCCTGCTGGGGCGGAACGGGGCCGGGAAGACGACGACGATGAAGACGGTGATGGGCCTGCTGCCGCTGATGGCGGGGGAGGTGCGGTTGGGTGGTCAGAGCCTGGCCCGGGTCGCAGCGCACCGGATCGCGGGGCTGGGGATCGGGTACGTGCCGCAGGGGCGGCGGTTGTTTGCGGATCTGACGGTGGCTCAAAACATCGAGGTGGGGCTGATGGCCGGGGGGCAGGGCGCGGACACGAGGGAGTGGGTGCTGGAGCTGTTCCCGCGGTTGAGGGAGCGGTTGCGGCAGCGGGCGAGGACGTTGTCGGGCGGGGAGCAGCAGATGCTGGCAACGGCGCGAGCGCTGTGTGTGCGGCCCAGGGTGCTGCTGTTGGATGAACCGACGGAGGGGCTGCAGCCGTCGATGATCGCGGCGATCCGGGACGTGGTGGTTCAGATGAAACGGGAAGGGACGGCGATCCTGTTGGTGGAGCAGCGGGTGGACGCGGTGCTGTCGATCGCGGATCGGGTGGCCTTTATCGAGAACGGGCAGAACGGGGAGGTTGTGTCGGCTGAGACCTTGAGGGCGGATCATGCGCTGGTGGAGCGCTATGTGGGGGTTTAGGGGCGGTCCCCATGGGGACCGTTTGCAATACATTGTTTTTAATAGATAATTTTTGACAAGGGTTTTTGGGGCGCCGGGCTGAAGCCCGGCCTACTTTGTTTATAGGGTCACCAAGGTGTGGCGGCGCCAGGCGGAGTGGTGGGCGAAGTCTTTGTCGTGAGACCAGGCGAGCATCAGGTAGGTCGTCGCATCCGGGCCGAGTCGGGGGTTCTCGGAGTCGGGAAAGACGTGTGGCAGCGAGAATGTCATGGTCGTTCGGTTCGGCGCGACGCGGCCACTGAGATCGCCCAAGCCCGGCACAAGGCCGAGCGACTGGACGGTGGGATGGTCCGGCACAACGGCAATGTGCTCTTCCGCGTGGAAGCCATCTGGCCGCATCGCCCCGATGACAAATCGCGTGCCCTTTAGCTGTTCGACGTTGTTGAAGCCCACGGCGACCCATCCCATGGTCGGGGCACTGAACTGGGCGTGGAGTCGCCCTTCCGCGTGCCAGAGCACGAGGTGCGTTCCGTCCTGCGCCACCCGAGTTTCATCGGCCCGGGCCGTCATAGGGACACCGAGGACGGCAAGTCCTGCGATGACTGTTCGGCGATCCATTGGGCGGTCTCCTTCAGGCAAAGCGTTGTTTCAGACATGGACGATCATCGCGGCGGCGGGGCCGGTGCAGTGCAGGGTCTGGACGTGGCGGGCTCCGGCGGTGCGGGCGACCTCCCTGAGCCAGGCGTGGTCAATGAACTGCCCGCGACCGGAGCGTGAGACGTGTCGGCGCAGAGCGCGCCCGATCAGGGACCGGGCGGGTCGGTCGGCGCAGAAAACGAGGCAGATCTGACCGGCGGGCCGTGTGACCCGCATGAACTCTCTCAGCGCCGGTTGGGGATCGTCCAAGACCTCGATCCCCCAGGCGCAGGTCACTAGATCGAACTGGTTCGATGCGAAGGGCAGGTCGGTCATGCAGCCGACGACGCGCCGGGCGGGAATATCGCGACAGGCGGCCAGCATCCTGTGGGAAGCATCCAGAAGGGTGAGGTCGACCTGTCCCGCCGCCTCTTTCAGGAGGCGCCGCGCAACGGTGCCGCGTCCACAGGCGACGTCCAGCATCCTGTCCCCCGGCTGCAAGAGCGCCGCCACCGCGCCTTCGAAGGCGCATTGCGCCTCACCCCCCGCATGGCGGAGCCACCGGGCATGCGCGGTCACGTAGCCGGTCGCCCCGGCATCGTAGCAGTATGAAAGATCGGTGGTCGGCATTTGACCCGGGCCTCGCGCGGCTATATCGTCAAGTAGATTGACTATCAGGGAACACAAATTTGGTCAATAAGATTGACGACTTCCCTCTCGACCATGTCGGCTGGCGCCTTTGGGATGCGGCACGGATCTGGAAAGAGAAGTTCGCGGACGAGATGGTCGCGATGGGGCACGATTGGTATCGTGAGGCCCGGTCGAGCGTCGTGCCCTATGTCAAGAAAGAGGGCACGCGGCAGGCGGACATCGTCGCGCAGATGGGCCTAAGCAAGCAGGCGGTGCAGCAACTGATCGTCGATCTGGAAAGCTCCGGCATCCTGCGACGCGACCCCGACCCGAATGACGGGCGCGGCAAGATCGTTCGTTTCACTGAGACGGGGATGGCGGCGCTACGGGACAGTCGCAAAGCCAAGGCGAAGGTCGAGGCCGAGATGAAGGCCGAGTTGGGGCCGGAGGCGTTTGACGGGCTTATGGAGACGCTCCGGAAGATCGGCTCTGGCGACTGATCGGGGCCAAGTTGAGATTGGGACCTCCGAGGTGAGGAGCACGAATGGGATTGATGCGGACGAAGCGGACATCCATCACACGCCAGGTTTGGAACTTCAGCCGTCCTCTCTGAAGAATGCAAGCACTAGCATAACGACGATCAAAACAAGCAGCCAGAGAAGGCCAACCTTCGTCTCCTTCTTCATCTCCGGCTCAAGTATGAAGCGCGTTTCATCTTTACTGGCGGTTCCGTTTGAAGCTCTGTGGAACGCCGTTAGCATTCTTCTCCAAATGCGGATTGCCGATCTTCCCACAAAGAAATTCGCCACAATCATCAGGGCAATCAAAAAGACACCAAGGTACTCCCATCTCAACATACCACGCTCGACCTCTCACCTCTCTCGATTTCACAAATGACTGTCCAACATTCAGAAAACGTAAAGGGCTCAGAAACAGATTTCGCCGCGCCTTGTTTGGACGGCAGCTTACTGGCAGCCGCGTGGGTTTTAGGCGTTCCTTGGGTCCACGCTCAATGCCTTTGCTGGCGCGGCATACAGGGAACCGTCGTCAGTCGCCGTCGGATCCGAGCGACCGCGGCGTGAAAAGTCTTCGGAGCGCGCGTTCATCCTGAGTTAACCTTGCCCGGGATACCGTCGGACCGCGCAAGCCCGCTTGCGCCAACCACCCATAAAACTAGGGCAGGTTGGACGGCGATTACCGGCGGGATTCGAGTTGCCGGTTCGCCAAGATAACGCGTTCTCACCATCTTTAGGTCACAGTTTTGTTTCTGATTGGTGGCCGGTGAGGGTCGTCAGGGCTCTGCCCTAGCATTTATGTTGACGATCCACGGGGACGTATGACCGCGAACGCTGAAGCCAATGAGCCAGGGTCTGACGAGCAGGCCTATGGTGATGAGCTTCCCAAGGGGACGGAGCTGCTGCGCGGCCAGTACCGGATTGCGCGGTTTCTGAACTCTGGCGGTTTCGGCATCACCTATCTGGCGCGCGACAGTCTGGACCGGATTGTTGTCGTCAAGGAATGTTTCCCGAGCGCGATGTGCTGCCGCCAAGGCGTTGACGTGCGCGTCCGCTCGAAAAACCACGAGAAAGAGTTCAACAAGATCGTCAAGCTGTTCGGGCAGGAAGCCCGGGCGCTCGCGAAGCTCAACCATCCGAACATCGTCGGCGTGCATCAGGTCTTTGAGGACAATGGCACCGCTTACATGGCGCTGGATTTCGTGCGTGGGCGCGATCTGCTGGATATCGTGGATGAAGAGCCGGAGCGGCTGAACCCTGCGACGATCCCGCAGCTTCTGCGGAAGATTTTGGATGCGGTCGTTTACATCCATGACCGGGACGTTCTGCATCGCGATATTTCACCCGACAACATTCTGCTGGATGCCAATGACGAGCCGGTGCTGATCGACTTTGGCGCGGCAAGGGAAGAGGCGACGCGGGTTAGCCGGGTGCTGTCGACGCATCACACGGTGAAGGACGGCTATAGCCCGCAGGAATTCTATGTCACCGGCTCGACCCAGACCGAGGCGTCGGATCTGTATGCGCTGGGTGCCACGTTCTATCATCTGATCTCGGGTGAGCCGCCCCCGGTCAGCCAGACGCGTCTGGCCGCTGTGGCCGGAAGCAAGCCCGATCCGTACAAGCCACTCGCGCATTTTGCGAAGGGTTATGAGAAGCACTTTCTTGAGGCGATTGACCGGACGCTCGCCGTGTTTCCGGATGACCGGTTGCAGTCCGCGCAGGAGTGGATCGCCGAGATCGACGAAGAGCTGCGCCAGACTCGCGCTGTCGAGAAGGTTGAGCGCGACGTTCTGCTGTCGGACAGCATCAAGTCGATTGTGGAAGAGACCAACCGCGTCGTCTTTGAATCGCTGAAATCGGAGCCAAAGGAAGAGAAGAAGCTGCGGAGGCAGGCGCCGCCGACGCCGCGCCGGAACTCGCTGTTTCCGGATCTGATGGTGCCCCCGCCGCCGACGACGCAAGAGCTTGAGGGCGAGTCTGAGAAGTCGCAGCCCGCGCAGCTTGCCGAAGAGTTCGAGCGTGCGCTGGAAGAGTTTGACCGGGTCGAGGATCCGGTGCCGACTGAGGAACCTCCCGCAGTGGAGCCAGTCGTGGACGAGGCCCCCGCCCCCGAGGCGGCGCCCGCCCCAGAGGTAGAGCAGACCCAGCCGGTGTCCGAACCGGCCCCCCCGGCGGCCCCCGAGCCGCCGCCCGAGGAAGAGATCGTCGCCAGGCCGCAGATCACGCCGCCCAGCGAGGAGGACGAGAAGATCGTCAAGAAGTCTAAGGCCCGCGTGTTCCCACGCATCTCGAAAATTTCCCTTTGGCGGTTGAAGGATTTGGACAACCCCCGGGACAAAATCGGAAAGGCGGAACGATGAAATTCCTGTCGGACATGATCTCGAAGAGAAAGCAAGAAGAGGAAGAGGGCGCCGGCACGCCGCACGCCGAGGACGTTGCGGACTTCCCGCTGCCGGAGTTCTCGGCCTCGGGTGAAGCGTCGGCGCTGGCGCCGGCAGAGCCTGTTGCGGCGGCGCCGCAGGTGGCCCCGCAGCCGGAGCACGAGCCGGAACCGGAGCCAGCGCCTGAGCCCGAAGCAGAGGCAGGCGATGAATCCTATGACTGGGACATCGAGGGCCTCGACCTGTCGCCGGACCCGGTGGATGATCCCGCTGAGGCGACAGACGCGCTGGATGTGCCCGCCAAGTCCGTGAGCTTTGAGGACACGCTGGTAAGCCCGTCCGAGGACCCCGATGTGTTTGAAGAAGCCGAGGGTGTGCCGGAAGCGACGGCGCCGGACGCGATTTCGGACGTCGAGCGGCGTTTGCGCGCGAGCATCGCGAGGTTGCCGGGAGAGGACGAGGGTGCCCCGGAAGCGCCCGAGGTCGCGCCGACGAGCCCCGCTGCCCGTAGGTCGAGCTTCATCGCGCAGTCCGTGCGGAACAAGATGTCGCGCGCTGAAGACGAGGAGCCGACCTCGGCTGAAGAGGCCGTTGGTGAAGCCGAAGATCCGGACACGCTGTTCGTCGAGACCGAGATGGAGGACGACGAGCCTGAGGAGGTGTTCGAAGAGGACTACGCCGAGGCCGAGGATGAGGTCGAGGCGGAGGATGACGGTTTCGAGGATGACGGTTTCGAGGATGACGGGCAGGAGACGCTGGAAGAGGCGATCGAGGTCCTAGAGGAAGCCAGCGCCGAGTTTGACGACGTTGAGGCAGAAGCTGAAGACGACATCGACGAAGACGAAGCCGTTGCAGAGGACGTGGCCGAGGTCGAAGAAGAGGACGACGACGAGGACGATCTGGACGAGGCCGAGGCGTATTCACCACTCGAACAGCTTCGGGCCATGCGGGAAGAGGCGCGGGCCGGTTCGGGCGCGGATCAGGGTCAGTCTGTCGATGCGTCTCAGGGCATGAACGCGCTGGCGTCGTTCTTTGCGACGGATGCGGATGACGGCGACGAGGCCGCGTCTGAGGCGTTTGAGGACGAGATGGACAACGACCTGCAGGTTGCCGCGGATGCGTCGGGTGACACTGCGGCGGACATGACCGCGACCGAAAGCGACGCGGCACCGACAGCAGAGGAGAACGACACAATGGCCGAGGTTGCAGTAGGCCCCGATCCGGACGACATGGCCGCGTCGGATGATCTGGACGACGATCCCGAAATCGATGCCATTGCGGCACCGCGGCGGCGTGCGGGCGGTCGGGTCAAGACGCGCCTGCTTGGGTTCCACAAGCCGGACGAGGCGAACGCGGACCCGATCTCGGCCGCGAAGGCAAAGGAAGCCGACACGCGCTTTGCGGTGGGTTGGATCGTGGTGGTCAAGGGACCCGGCCGCGGTGCGAGCTTTACGCTGAACTCTGGCGCGTCGACGATTGGCCGGGGCGATGACCAGACGGTGCGCCTGGACTTTGGCGACACGTCGATCTCACGCGAGAACCACGCTGTGGTCGCCTATGACGACGAGCAGAAGCGCTTTTTCATCGGGCATGGCGGCAAGGCCAACCTTGTGCGGCTGAACGACATGCCGGTTCTGTCCACCGAACCGCTCCACCATGGGAACATCATCCGGATTGGCGAGACATCCCTGATGTTTGTCGCGCTGTGCGGGGACGACTTCTCGTGGACGGACGGCCCCTTCGCGGAAAGCTCGCATGCCGCAGAATGAAGCGAAATATGATGCGGCTACGGCCCTGATACAGGGTGCGCGGGCCTACCAGGAGGACGCGGTGATCGCGGACTTCCCGGTGGGCGCGGACCATGGGGTTGCAATCATCTCGGACGGGATGGGGGGCCATGCTGCGGGCGACATCGCGTCGAAGATCGTGATGACCGAGGTGTTTTGCGAGCTGAAGTTCCAAAGCGCCGATGTCGACGAGATGCGCGAGAACATTCGCCCAACGCTTCTAGGGGCGCTGGATGGCGCGAACGCGTGCCTGGGCGGGCATATTGGGGAGAACCCCGAGGTCGATGGCATGGGCGCGACGCTTGTTGCCGTTGCGGTCTTCGGGAAAGAGCTTTTCTGGGCGTCAGTCGGGGATTCACCGCTGTTCCTGTTCCGGGGCGGGAAGCTGGAGCAGATCAACGAAGATCACTCCATGGCGCCGCAAATCGACCAGATGGTCGAAGCCGGCATGCTGGATGAGCAGGCTGCCAAGAACCACCCGGACCGGAATGCGCTGACTTCAGTCCTCACGGGCGACGCGGTGGACCGGATCGACTGCCCGACGGAACCGCTGGAACTGAAGAACGGCGACTTCATCATCGCGGCGAGCGACGGTCTGCAGTTTCTGGAAAACGACGCCATTGCACGAACGATCTCGGGCAACCGGTCGGACGGCAGCGCGGCCATCGCTCAGGCGTTGATCGACGCCATCGACAGCCTAGATGATCCGGATCAGGACAACACGTCGATTGCCGTCATCGGTATCCACATGACTGAGGCCGATGACGACATGGAAGCGGCACTGAGATCTGCGTTTGATATGTTCGCCAGCATGGAAGACGACGACGACAGCACCGAAGACGACGACACGCCAAAAACGCCGTCCGCATCCGCCGATGCCGACGCCCCAAACAAAGAGCCGACTGAGCCCGCAGAATGACACTCGCCGTCGCGATTGATGCTGTTGAAGAACGCCTGCGGGCCTTCGTTGCGACCGCGGACCCCAAAAGCACAGCCCGAGAGCAAGCCGAACGGTTCCTGTCGCGGCTGTCCTCGCCCGTTCGGATCAGCCTGTTCGGGCGCCCAGCGGTTGCGAAGGCCGAGATCCTGAATTCCGCCGTCGGTGGCCAGCTTTTGCCACGCGGCGCACCGATCCCGACGGTTGAGCTGCGCTACGGCGAGTTCCCGATGGCACAGCTGACCCGGTCAGACGGGTCGGTCACCGAACATATCAGCCAACTCACGGCGGACGACTTGGAAGAGGTCGTGCTTGTGGTGATTGAGCGCCCTGCCCCGCTTCTTCGGCGCCTCAGCTTCACCGACGTTCAGGCGGATGACACCGAGCTTGAGCAACGCTCGGCCATTGACTGGGCTGCGGCGCGCACGGACATCGCCCTGTGGTGTTCGGCGGAGTACGACGAAATGGACCAGCGCATCTGGTCCCGCGTGCCCGAGCGCATCCAGGATCACGCGTACCTTGTGCTGACCGGGGCGACTCCCGAAAAGGCCTCGCTCATCAAGGCGGCGCATATGGGCGAGTTCCACGACGTCTATGCAATTTCCGCCGATGAGCCGGCGGAGACGAACGGTATTTCGGCCTTGCTGAAGCGCCTGATGTCCCATGCCGACATGGGACGAGAAGCGGATGCCGACAGCGCGCTTTTGTTCCTGCGGGCCCAGGGTGACATCCAGAACGCGGCCCCCGCGCCGCCGAAGCCCGCCGCCGCGCCGCAGCCCGCAGCGATCCCCGAACCCGAGCCGGAACCCGAGCTCGTCGACGGACTGCCGCCAGCCACGCGAGAGGCCTTCACCACGGGCCTCACCTTCCTGCGTCAGCGCGGCAAAGAACTTGTGGATCATGTGTCCTCCGGCGGCGACGCGGACCACGTGGCAAATGTGTGTAGCGAAACGTTGATCCATCTGTCCGATTTGATCAGCGCCCATGACGATGGCGCGTCTACTGCGGTGGCGCAGCTTGCTGACACGGTCATGGAAGCGGAAAACCTTGTTATCCTTATGGAAAACGAGAGCGGTGAGGAAGCCGCCGCCGATGCGGTTGGCATCCTGCTTCAAATTCGGCACGATTTTGAAACATCGCTTGCGGCCTAGGCTCGCCCGTCGCGCCCTATCCGCCAAGAACGCGCCTTAGAATCACCACTTTGAATCTTCAGAACGATCCGCAATGGAGGAATCCCTGCGGCGATTGTTTCCAAAGGTCGGGGCCCACACACAGGACCGGACGTAGGATGCGGCGCCGCATGGCCGTTGAAGGTGAGATATGAACGCTGAGAACAGGATTGCTGCGCAGAACGGCGAGGTTCAAATCAACACCGCGCTTCTGCGGGCTGGCTTGTCTTCGCTGCAGCCGTTCGTGAAGAAACTGACGGATGTCGATCTTGCGATCTCGGCGATTGCCGAGGTGGGCGACAAGACGTCTGCCCGTTCGGCCCGCAAATTGCAGCGCCAGTTGCAGCGGTTTGAGCCGTCGCTGACGATGATCGGTCAGGTGAAGGCGGGGAAGACCTCGCTTGTGAATGCGCTGATCGGGTGGCCTGATCTGTTGCCGGCGGATGTGAACCCGTGGACCTCTGTTGTGACCTCGATCCACATGACCCCGAATGTGGGGATCGGTGGCAACCGGTCGAGCTTTCAGTTCTTCGATGATGAAGAGTGGACGCGTCTGTTGGATCGCGGCGGTCGGATTGGCGAGCTGGCCGGGCGGTCGGGCGCCGAGGAAGAGCATGCCAAGGTCGCCAAGCAGCTTGAAGAGATGCGCCAGAAGTCGAAGCGGCGACTGGGCGACAAGTTCGAGATGCTCATGGGGCAGGAGCACAAGTACGGCTATTTCGACAGTGAGTTGATCGAGCGGTATGTGTGTCTTGGCGACGATTTCGAGAGCGATACCGAGACCTCGACCAAGCAGGGTCGGTTTGCCGACATCACTAAGGCCGCTGAGCTGTTCATGGAGCGGAAGGAATTTCCGTTCGACTTCTGTGTGCGCGACACCCCCGGTGTGAACGACACGTTCATGATGCGCGAGCAGATCACCATTCGGGCGATCCGCGAAAGCCGGATGTGCGTTGTCGTGCTGTCGGCGCATCAGGCGCTGTCGACGGTGGATATGGCGCTGATCCGCCTGATCTCGAACCTGCCGTCGCGCGAGGTGACGATCTTCGTCAACCGGATCGACGAACTGAGCGATCCGCAGGCGCAGATCCCCGAGATCGAGGCGAGCATTCGCAAGACGCTGAGAGAGCATCAGGGCCCCGTCGATGCCGAGATCATCTTTGGCAGCGCCTATTGGGCGAACCACGCGTTGCTGGGTCAGCTTGATACGCTGAGCGACGATAGCCGCGCCGCGATGTTCAACTGGGCCGAGGTGGCGCTTGAGGGCACCGCTGACGAGATGTCGGTCGATGAGCTTGTTTGGGCGCTGTCGGGCGTGCCGGATCTGGTCTCACGCGTGGCGAACAGCGTGGCCGAGGGCGCCGGGGAAG
This sequence comes from Pseudomonadota bacterium, assembly GCA_039190895.1. GTDB lineage: Bacteria > Pseudomonadota > Alphaproteobacteria > Rhodobacterales > Rhodobacteraceae > Ovoidimarina. Next base: position 26,188 of record JBCCXY010000024.1, read on the forward strand.
AGGCGCTGAACCGGTGCGCGAAGAACGGCTTGAACCTGCTGCAGGGTGTGTCGACGGGCGAAAAGATCGTCTCGATGCGCACGACGAGCGACGATGTGCAGCCGATCGAGAAGACGGCGATCCCCGATGAGCTGCACCGGATCGAGACCGAGGCGAAAGCCGCGTTCAATCGTGAGTTCGACGCGGTGATCGAGAACTTCAACAACCGGCTGGATCGGTCGCACAAGTCGTTCCTTGATCGGGCGACGGCGACGCTGATCAACAACCTGGAGCGCTATGGTGAGACCGACGTCTGGCAGTACGATGCCACCGGGCTGCGGGTGCTGCTGCGCTCGGCGTTTCAGGTGTTTTCGCGGAATGCGAACAAGGCCTGTCTGAAGGTGTATCTCGATACGACGGCGCAGATCCGCGAGGTGTATCTGCGGGCGTTCGAGGTGCCAGACGGTGGGTTCCAGCTTGAGGCCCCGCCACCGCCGCATATCGCGGCACCGGTGCTGTTGGGGCAGACGATTGCGCTCGATCTATCGTCGAGCTGGTGGTCGCGCTGGTGGCGGCGGCGGAAGGGGTATGACTCCTTTGCGTCGGCCTTTGCCGAGATCATCAAGGCCGAGACGGATCCGATCATCGCGAGCATGAAGATGGATCATGTGAATGCGGTGCGGTCCGACGGTGCCCGGATTCTGGATGAGTTCATCGGCGCGCAGCGGGAGATTCTGCTGGGCCTCGCCGAGCGGGCGAGCACCCGGCTTGACGATCTGCAGGCCGTGGGTGCCAGCGACAACACCAAGGCGAAGACAGCCGTGCTGGCCAAGGCCCGCGCGACGCTGGAGACCTATGTGAGAAGAACTGACGAGGAAGAAGCAGCATGACGACGACTGATGACGAGTCCGGACGCCCTGTCATCGCCCTGATGGGTGAGTTCAGCGCCGGGAAAAGTACACTCGCCAACATGCTGCTGGGAGAGGGGCATTCGCAGGTCAAGGTGACGGCGACGCAGATGCCGCCTGTGTGGTTCTCGTATGGGACGGATGAGGCCTATCTGGTCGACGTCAACGGCGACCGGCATCCGTTTGATCCCGAGCAAGAGGTTGATGTGGCCAGCACGCGCCACATCCGTGTGTTTGCGGAGACCGAGATTCTGGATGTCGTGGACATCATCGACATGCCCGGGAACTCGGACCCGAACATGTCGGCTGACGTGTGGCGGCGAGCGATCCATCATGCGGATGGGGTGATCTGGTGCAGCCATGCCAATCAGGCGTGGCGGCAAAGCGAGGCGGCGGTTTGGGAAGAACTGCCGGAGGAACTGTACCAGAACAGCATCCTGCTGCTGACGCGGTTCGACAAGATTCTGGGCGAGAACAACCGTGTGCGCGTCCTGCGCCGGGTGAAGTCCGAAGCGGCGGATCTGTTCCGCGACGTGCTGCCGATTGCGCTTTTGGATGCGATGAACGCGGGCGACGACCATGACATGTGGGTCGAAAGCGGCGCGGAGGCGTTTATCGCCACGCTGCTGGAGATTGTCCTTGGTGACAACGGACTGGCGCAGAAAAAGGCCAAGGCCGCCGCGGCGGAGCCCGCAGAAGGCGACCTGGGCGATGCACCCGAAGCCGACACCTCGGCAGGACCTGTTCTGCCACGCCGGGTTGCACGGGCCAGCGGAGAGCGCCGGGACCGCCCCGAGCGTGAGGAGCGCAGCGGCCTCTAGCGGAGCTTTGCGATCGCTTTGATTTCCAACAGCAGGCCGGGATCGGCAAGCGTGACGACCCCGATGGCCGTCCAATTCGGGAACGGCGGGTCCGGAAAGGCCGCTTGTTTGGCGGCGGCAAACGCATCGAAGTGGTCGTACATGTTCACATGAAAGGTGGTGACGTCGACGACGTCGTCGAAGCCGCATCCCGCCGCAGCCAGCACATCACGCAAGTTGTCAAACGCCTTCTCAAACTGCGCGGCTGGATCAGCGAGTGCCGTCCCGGTTTCATCTGCCCCGACCTGGCCTGACAGGAACAGAAAGCCCCCGCTTCTGACGGCTGCAGAGTATCCATAGGCATCGTAGTTCGCGTGTTTTTGTTCAGGAAAGACAACGTCTCTCATCGCACTCCCCATTTCAATGCAGTTGCATAGAAATGATTCCTATGCGAGTGCATTGAAAAAGTCAAACGGACGAACCAGATGCCGCGCCCAAAGTCCTATGATCGCCAGGATGCCGTCGCGAAAGCGTGCGCGGCATTCTGGCAGCACGGGTACCAGGCGCTGGGCGTGCGGGAGCTGGAAGCGCTGACCGGGATCAACCAGTTTGCCATCCGTTCGGAGTTCGGCGGAAAGGAGGGCCTGTATGCCGAGGCGCTGGCCTATTACAGCGACGCGGCGATCACGGGCGAGATGGCCCCCATGCTTGACGGCGGTGTTGATGAGGTCATCGCGTTCCTGCGCGGTCTGGTGACGCCCGGATCTATGACGTCCAGTGACTTTGGCTGTCTCATCGTGAACACCGGGATCGAGAATGCGCGCGTGCAGAGCCCGAGGCTTGAGGAGGCCGTCCAGCGCTATTGGACCGCGCTTGAGCACCACTTTCGGTGCGCGTTAGAGAATGAGCCCGGGTCGGACGACGCCGGGGCCCCGGACGTGGCAAAGGCCCTCGTCTCTGCCGTCATGGGCGTTCATGCGCAGAACCGCGCCGTTCGTGATCAGACAGCGGGTCGGAGCCTGGTCGAACTCATGTGTGCGATGCTTGAGGACATGAGGCGCTGAGTTTGTCTGTTACGACGCCGTAGGTCACACTGTCCACAAGGTGGTTGCGGGCAGTTGCAATGCTGTCGGCGATGGGTGATTGATACGTCAACTTCAGCAGTTGGTTCACCCATGGCCATATTGAAGAATCTTGAAGCGCTTCGGTTGGGTCACCCCGGGATCGAAGCGATCGCTTATGTCGACCTCGGCTCTGAAACCGTGCTGGGAAAGACGTCGGCGATCAACGAGCCGCAGGAAGAGTTCGACGCGCTGTCGGCCACGGCGTCCGAGATCATTGGTGGTGCAACGGGGGAAGCTGACGAGGCGGTACGCCTGCAAGCGACGAAATCGCTCATCATCCGGCGCGCGCCTCTGGCGCCGTCTGAGGCCGTGTGCGTGGTCTGCGCCCCGGATATCGATGTGTTGTCGGTGCTGAACCACGTGACCGTGGCGCTTGAAGCCAATGCATGAGGCAGGGCCGGACACCGAGGTGCGTCGATGACCGGCCGCAAGACGCTTGAGCGCCGGCTTGAGGCGCTGGCCTCGGTCGGCGTGTCCAAGGCGTCGGGCCGGACAGCGCGGTCGCTTGGGCCGGATACCTTGCTGCGGCGGCTGCTGATCGAGCTCGACATGACGATCATGCCGCGCCGATTCACGGTCGAGACCGACCTGGGCCGCGCCGCGAGCCTTCTGGTCGCCAACGGGCGGCTGATCCGCATTGAAAACATGGTGGGTGGCGGTGACGATGTGGGTGTTGAACTAAAGCCCAACGATACGGACCTGAACGCCCGCCTGGAGACGCAGTTTCGCGCCCTGCTTGAGGGCGCGAAGGAGATGACGACGCTCACGGTCCCGCCAAAAGACACCGTGGATTCGCAGGCTGCGGGCCCGTCGGCCCATGCGCTGGCACAGGCCTGGGGCATTGCGTTGGAGCGCTCTGACCGGACGTCTGCCGAGATCGTCGACGCGTTCCTTGACGAGGTGAAAGGTCAGGTCGTTGCCGCGCTGAAAGTCGGTGGCGAGGGCACCGGTGATTCCGACAAGCTGGAAGAGCTGACGGCGTTCGTTGAGGCGCGGTCCGAGTTGGAGGGGGCCGAGGCGGACCAGACGCCGTGGTCCTTCCTGTCGCTGCGCCGCGCGTCGACCGCCAGCGACATCACTGTCAGCGCCCGGCATGGGGATGCGACCGTCTATCTGTCGGTCCCGAGAGAGCGCCTGACCAAGATCGCAGATGCCTGGCGCATCGCGGTTCTTGGCTGACCCCTACGATTTTCGGCCCGTCACGGCAGGCGATCTCGCCCTGCTGAACTCCTGGATTGCCCGGCCCCATGTGGCCGAATGGTGGGAGGAGGGGTTTGACATCGACGATCTGAGGGACCCGCGCGTCACGCACTGGCTTGTGACCCACAACGACCAGCCGTTTGCCTTCATGCAGGATTACACGCCGCATGGTTGGGAGGACCATCCTTTTGGCTATCTGCCGGCGGGCGCTCGCGGGGTCGATCAGTTCATCGGGGAGGCCGCGATGCTGGGTCAGGGCCATGGCAGCGGCTTCATCGCCCAACGTGTTCGCGCGCTGTTCGCGGCGGGGGCGCCTGTGGTCGCGACCGACCCGCATCCTGACAACGCCCGGGCCATCGCGGCCTATCGCAAGGCTGGCTTCCAGGTGTCTGGCGAGGATCGGGATACGCAATGGGGGCGCATCCGTCCGATGCTGGCGTATCCGTAGCGCGCCCCGCTAGCGAGGCGAGCTTGTCAGAGCTCGATGAGCGGCGCCGTCATTGCATCAGCGCGTCGATCTCAGCCCGCGACGGCATCGACGGGGCGGTGCCGGGGCGGGTGACCGAGAGGGCTGCGGTGGCGGTGCCGAAGCGGGCGGCCTCTATGGGGTCGGCCCCGCTGGCAAGGGCGGCGGCGAGGCCGCCGTTGAAGGCGTCTCCGGCGCCGGTTGTCTCGACCACGGGGCCCGCATTGAGGGCCGGGATGTGCGCGGTTCTGGTGCCGTCGTGGAAGAGGGCGCCGTTTTCGCCCAGTGTGATCAGCGCGGCTCCGGCGCCTTGGGCCAGCAGGGCAGCGGCGGCTGTTTCTGCCTCGGCGACAGAGCGGACGGGGAGGTTGGTCAGCGCCTCGGTCTCGGATTCGTTGGGGGTGACCAGATCGCACAGCGCGAGCATCCCGTCCGGCAGCGGCGCGGCGGGGGCGGGGTTGAGGATCGTTTTGACGCCCGCCGCACGGGCCATGCGCAGGGCGTCCAGAGCGGCGTCGATGGGTTGTTCAAGTTGCGTGACGAAGACGGCGGCGGTTTCGATGGCGTCTCGTTGGGCGCGGACATCCTCGACCGAAATGGTCGCGGCCACGCCGGGGGAGATGATGATCGCGTTGTTGCCGGTGGCCTCTTCGACGAAGATGAATGCCGCCCCGGTGGGGAGGTCGGTATGGCGGGTGACGACCGGGGTCACCCCAGCGTCCTGCCAGGTTTGCATGGCCATGTCGCCAAACGTGTCGTGCCCGAGTTTCGAGATGAACCGCACCTCGGCCCCGGCCTTGGCGGCGGCCACGGCCTGGTTTGAGCCCTTGCCGCCCGGGCCAAGCGCGAAAGCATTGCCAAGGATCGTCTCCCCCATCTTCGGCTGCCGGTCCGCCCGGTAGGCCGTGTCCGCCACGAACACCCCCAAGATCGCCACATGTCCCGGCATTGCATCCTCCCCGCCTGTCGTCCGCCAACCCTAGCCACGGTTGCGCCGCCTTAACAGCGCCTTGTTCGATCCCCATATCAAGGATGGAGGTGACGCCATGCTGACCCGACGCACATTCAACGCAACCCTCGGCGCGGCGACCCTGTCGGCGGCGGCAGGGCGGGGTGTCGCGCAGGCGTATCGGGGCCCCAACGTCATCCTGATCCGCTTCGGCGGCGGAGTTCGGCGGTTTGAGACCATCGATCCGCAGGGGACTTATGCGCCGTTCATGCTCAACCGGCTGGCGCGACGGGGGGTGCTGATCCCCGACATGGCCATTGATCAGTTGGAGGGCGGCGACACGTCCCACGCGGAGGGGACGCTGAACCTGCTGACGGGGCGGTACCGGGCCTATCGCGATGTCCGGGAGGGGCTGCAGCTTGACCGGCTTGAGCCGACGTCGCCCACGCTGTTCGAATACTTCCGCGAGGCGTTCGATGTGCCCTCGCACGAGGTGCTGCTGATCAACGGCGAGGATCGGCCGCAGGAGGAGTTCTTCACCTTCGGCATGAACCCGCATTACGGGATTGCCTACCGCTCCGAGATGCTGAGCCTGCATAGGTTCAAGATGTACAAGACGGCGCAGCAGTTGGCCGAGGGTGGTCTGACGGATGAGGCGCGCGCGGCGGTGGAAGAGGAGCGGGCGAAGCTTTTGTCCGTCGACCACCGGGAGATGGCGCCGGAACAGAGCCGCCCGATCCAGGCGTTTTGGGAGGGCTGGCGGCGGGATTTCGGCGATGACGGGCTGCGGAACCCGCGCGGGGACCGGCTGCTGACAGCTCTGGCGACGCGGGCGATGGCAGAGCTGCAGCCCCGGCTGATGATGGTGAATTATCAGGACCCGGATTACGTGCACTGGGGGAACGCGAGCCACTACACGCGGGCGATTGCGATCATTGACGAGGGGATCGAGCGGATCGTGGCGGCGGCGGACGCTGACCCGTTCTATCGCGACAACACGGTGTTTGTGATCACGCCGGATTGCGGGCGGGACGCGAACCCTCTGATGGACGTGCCGTTCCAGCACCATTTCAACTCGCGCGCGGCGCATGAGACCTGGGCGCTGGTGCTCGGCCCCGGGATCACGCGGGATCGGGTGTATGACCGGCAGGTCGATCAAAGCGCCGTTGCGGCGACCATCGCGGCGGCGATGGGGTTCACGGCCCATGAGGCCGAGACGCGCGCCCTGTCGGCGCTGTTTACATGAGCGTTGCCGCCACGAACGCGCCACGGGCGCTGCCGGTGCGGGCTTTGCGGATGGTGTTGGATCTGTGCGTTGGCGCAGTGCTTTGCATGACGCCGGTGACGGCGATTGTCGCTCAGGGATGGCTGATGCGGCGGATGCGCGTGGCGTTCGAGCGCGGGAGGGGCGAGCGTGTTGCGCCTCCGGGATGGCTGTTCGGCCCCGCAGAGCGGCGGTTGGGGCGGCTGTTTGCGGGGCTTGCCGGGAACGTGCGCGAGGGGTTCTCGGCGACGGTCAGCCTTGGGCTGATGATCGGGCCGTTTGCCGCACTGTGGATGTTCGCGTGGTGGGCGGGCTGGGATAACTCGTTCAACAAGGGGTACGAGCAGGCAGGTGTGGGTCAGACGCTGTTCGGGATCGGCATCCTGATTTTCCTTGGAACCATGCTGCATTTGCCGTTGGCACTGGCGCATCAGGCGGCCACCGGGCGTTGGTTTGCGGTGTTTGATTGGCGCGCGGTGCGACGGGTCGTGACGCATGCCGGATGGGGCCATGTATGGCTGGCGCTGTGCATGGTGCTGTTCGCAGTTCCGCTGTTCGGGCGGCGGGGGTTGCCGGTCTTCGTCGAGGACGTGGTCCCGGGTTTCGCGGATTTCACGCCAGAGCAGGTGGACGGGCTTCTGTTTGTCACCAACCTCGCGACGGCGGCCTATGTCTTTGCGGGGCTCTTTGTGCTGCGGCTTTGGAGCATGCGCATTTACGCTCGCGCGCTTGAACGGGCTGAGGCCGGGCAGCCGCGCTGGCGGCTGGGCCGGGGTGCGCGTGGCGCGGCGCTGGTGGTGATTTGGTTCGGGCTCGTGGTGCTGATCGTGGTGGGCCAGTTCCTGAACCACAGTTGGTGGGCTTGGGGACATCATCCATTGTATGGCGTTCCCTGGTGGGGGTGACGCTCATCAAGCTCTGACAAGCTCGCCTCGCTATTGGCCAAAGCGTTGCGCGCCGGTCAGACCCACACCACGCGGTCCGAGGCGAGGAGGTCGGCGAGCGGTTCGCAGAAGCCCGCTTCAACGTCTTTGTCGAGTTTTTCTTCCAGCGCCCGCACCGTTTCGAGCTTGGCGATGACGGTGTCGATCTGGTCGTAGGGAACGACGGCGACACCGTCTGGGTCAGCGACGATCAGGTCGCCGGTGGCGATTTGGCGACCGCCGAGGACGACCGGTTCCCCCACCGTGCCGGGGCCGGAGGTGTAGGGTGTTCGCGCCGCGCGCCCGGCGCCCCAAAATCCCGCCGCAGCAGACATTGATCCCGGCCCGGCGCACCACCTCCAGCGTGTCCAAACGATCGGCAAAGGTCCGTGTGGTGATGACCTTGTCGTAGTGCGCTTCGGACGTATCGATATTGTGGTTGTAATAGTCGAGCCCCGCATCGGCGAGCTCATCCGCCTGACTTTCCGTCAGCATGCCAAGGGTCATGCAGGTCTCAAGCCC
>JBCCXY010000025.1:0-33454 GCA_039190895.1 Pseudomonadota bacterium
CTTCGGCGTCAACATCGTGGGCGACCCGGTGTACATGCTGGTCAGCCCGGACGCCGATCAGGCCGACATCGCGGCGACCATCGAACGTCTGGGCCTCGACCGTCCGATTTGGGAGCAGTACTGGCTGTTCCTCAAGGGCGCGACGCAGGGCGACCTTGGCAACAGCTTCATCTTCGGCGAACCGGCGCTGCAACTGATCCTGCACCACATGCCAGCGACGATGGAGCTGGCGTTTACCGCGCTTTTCCTGGCCATCGCCATTGGCATTCCGCTGGGGCTTTACGCGGGCCTCTACCCGGACACCGTCCTGTCCAAGGGCATCATGGCGGGATCCATTCTTGGCTTTTCGCTGCCGACGTTCTGGGTCGGCCTGATGCTGATCATGCTTTTCGCGGTGGAGCTGGGCTGGGTCCCGGCCACCGGGCGCGGTGATCTGGGGACGTTTCTTGGCATCCAGAGCAGCCTGTTCACGCTGGACGGGCTAAGCCACATCTTCCTGCCCGCGCTGAACCTCGCCCTTCTGAAGATCTCGCTCGCGATCCGCCTGACCCGCGCCGGAGTGCGCGAGGCGATGGGGCAAGATTACGTGAAGTACGCCCGCGCCAAGGGCCTGTCGACGCGGCGCATCATCTTCGTCCATGTGATGAAGAACCTCATGATCCCGGTCGTCACCGTCATGGGGCTGGAGTTCGGCAGCCTTATCGGCTTTTCGGTGGTGACCGAGACGATCTTTGCCTGGCCCGGCATGGGCAAGCTGCTGATCGACGCGATCCTGCAACTCGACCGGCCCGTGGTCGTCGCCTACCTGATGATCATCGTTCTGTTCTTCGTGCTGATTAACCTGATCGTCGACATCCTCTACTCCGTTCTCGACCCAAGGGTCCGGCTACAGGATCAGGGCGCATGAGCGATCTGACCGCAGATATCGCCCCGGTGGAGGCCCCGGCGAAGGTCGAGACGCCGTTCCAGCGCTTCCGGGCGGAGTTCTTCGCCAGCAAGATTGCGACGGGGGCGCTTGGTGTCTTCCTGTTGATCGTCCTCCTCGCCGTTCTTGCGCCGCTGATCACGCCGCAGGATCCCTATGACCTTGCGCAGGTGAGCGTCATGGACGGACGCCTGCCGCCCGGATCGGAGGCGTTCGACGGCTACACGATGTGGCTTGGGTCGGACGGGGCGGGGCGCGACTTGTACTCTGCCATCCTGTACGGCTTGCGGATCTCGCTGACCGTGGGTCTAGCGTCGGGTCTGATCGCGCTGCTGATCGGCATGGCGATTGGCCTGATCGCGGCGTACGTGGGCGGGCGGACGGAGGCGGTGATCATGCGGATCGTCGATCTGCAACTGTCGTTTCCGGCGTCGCTGGTCGCGCTGATGCTGGTGGCGGCGTTGGGCAAGGGGGTCGACAAGATCATCCTGGCGCTCGTGGTGGCGCAGTGGGCGTACTATGCCCGGACGGTGCGCGCGACGGCCTTGGTCGAGCGGAACAAGGAGTACGTTGAGGCCGCGCAATGCCTTGGCATCTCGCGGTTCCGCATCGTCTTTCGGCACATCCTGCCGAACTGCATGGCGCCCCTGATCGTGGTCGGCACGGTTCAGACCGCCAGCGCAATCTCGCTGGAGGCGACGTTGTCGTTCCTCGGCGTCGGCCTACCGCAGACGGAGCCGTCGATCGGGGTGCTGATCGCCAACGGGTTCGAGTACATGCTGTCGGGGCGATACTGGATTTCGGTCTTTCCGGGGCTCGCGCTGTTGCTGACGGTTGTGTCGATCAACCTGGTTGGCGATCATTTGCGGGATGTCCTGAACCCGAGGATGCGCAAATGACGGCGGTCCTCGAAGTCAGCGGGCTGAAGACGCATTTCTTCACGCATGACGGCGTGGTGAAGGCCGTGGACGGCGTGGATTTCAGCGTGTCGAAGGGCGAGGTGATGGGGCTTGTGGGCGAGTCCGGGTCGGGCAAGTCGATCACCGGGTTCTCGATCCTCGGCCTGATCGACCCGCCCGGACGCATCGTCGAAGGCGCAATCCGCTTCAATGGAGAGGACATCGCAAACGCGCCGCAGGACAAGCTTCAGCGGATGCGCGGCAATCGCATCTCGATGATCTTTCAGGACCCGATGATGACGCTGAACCCCGTCCTTCGGGTCGATACACAGATGATCGAGGCGATCCTTGCCCATGAAGACGTGCCGCGCCGGACCGCGTGGGAACGCAGCCGCGACGCGCTGGGCCTTGTCGGGATCCCGTCGCCGGAGGAACGGCTTCAGGCCTACCCGCATCAGTTGTCGGGCGGGATGCGTCAGCGCGTGGCGATTGCGACGGCGTTTCTCAACAAGCCCGATCTGATTATCGCGGATGAGCCGACGACCGCGCTGGACGTGACCATTCAGGCGCAGATCATTCACGAGGCGCAGAAGCTGACGAAGCAGACCGGGACGGCGATGATCTGGATCACGCATGACCTTGCGGTTGTGGCCGGTCTGGCTGACCGGATCTCGGTCATGTATGCCGGTCGTATCGTTGAACAAGGCGGTATCGACGACGTGATCGACCGCCCGTTGCATCCGTATACCGTGGGCCTCCTTGGCTCGGTTCCGACGGCGAACAGCCGGGGGCAGCGGCTGTTTCAGATCGAGGGGATGACGCCCAATATGCTGGCCCTGCCCAAAGGCTGTGCGTTCGGGCCGAGGTGTCATGCGAAGAGCGCGGCATGCTCCATGCAGCCGAGCATTGAGGACGTGTGCGGGCGCCGCCTCCGCTGTTTCAACCCGCAGGCGAAGACCGAGATGGTGCAATGACCGACGCGCTGGTGGAGATCCGGGGCGTGTCGAAGCGCTTTACCAAGCGGCTCGACGTGGCGGGCAAGATTGCCCAACGGCTCGGCGCGAATGTGCATGAGGAAACGGTGCATGCTGTCGACAGCGTGAACCTGTCGATCCGTAAGGGGGAGGTCCTGGGGCTTGTGGGCGAGTCCGGTTGCGGCAAGTCCACGCTTGGCCGCGTTGTGGCGGGTATCCACAAGGCGAGCGATGGTCAGATGTTCTATCAGGGCAAGGACATCGCAACGCTGACGGGCGCGGACAGGCGCGCGGCGACGCTGGCGATCCAGATGATCTTTCAGGACCCGTTCGCCAGCCTTAATCCGCGGATGCGCGTCGAGGAGATCATTGGCGAAGCGCCCCGGATGCACGGGATCGTGTCGAAGGCGGACCTGCCGGATTACGTGGATGACGTGATGCGAAAGGTCGGCCTCGACCCGTCGCTGAAGCGGCGCTATGCGCATCAGTTTTCGGGCGGGCAGCGCCAGCGGATCGGCATCGCCCGGGCGCTGGCCGTGAAGCCGAAGTTCCTTGTCTGCGACGAGGCGATCGCGGCACTGGACGTGTCGATCCAGGCGCAGGTGATCAACCTTTTCATGGACTTGCGTGAGGAGCTTGGGCTGACCTACCTGTTCATCAGCCATGACCTTAGCGTAGTGGAGCACATCGCCGACCGCGTGGCGATCATGTACCTGGGCCGGATCGTCGAAAGCGCCTCGACCGAAGAAATCTTCGCCGACCCGCGCCACCCCTATACCAAGGCGCTGCTTGCGGAGGCGCCGCGCCTCGACCAGCGTCGCCGTCAGTTCGAGCCCATCCGGGGCGAAATCCCCTCACCGCTCGACCCGCCGCCCGGATGCACCTTCCATCCGCGCTGCCCGGTCGCCACCGCCGAGTGCCGCAGCACCGTTCCCGCGCTCAAGCCCGGGCGGGGTGGGCGCGCGACGGCGTGCCTGCTGGAACATGCTGAACCTGTGTAGCTTATCTGGAGACCCAAGTGAAAAACGCCGATCCGATCTGGGACCATGTCGACCGCCACCGCGAGGCGTTCGTCGCGATGTCGGACCGTGTCTTTGACACGCCCGAGACGCTGTATACCGAGTTCAAGTCGGTCGCCGAACACAAGGCCATGCTGGAGGCGCAGGGGTTCCGGATTACCGAAAACGCCGCCGGGATCGCGACCGCTGTGGTCGGGGAAGCGGGGGACGAGGGGCCGGTCATTGCAATCCTTGGGGAGTTCGACGCGTTGCCGGACCTGAGCCAGGCGCCGGGCGTGGCCGAGCACCATCCGTTGGAAGACGGCGGCAATGGGCATGGCTGCGGCCACAACATGCTTGGCGCGGCGTCGCTGTTGGCGGCGACGGCGGTGAAGGACTGGCTCGCCGAGAACGGCATCAAAGGCCGTGTGCGGTATTACGGGTGCCCGGCGGAGGAGGGCGGGGCGGCCAAGACGTACATGGTGCGCGAAGGGCTGTTCGATGATGTGGATGCTGCGATTTCGTGGCATCCCGCGACGTTCACCGGCGTGAACGAGGCGCGGTCGCTGGCGAATACCCGGATCGATTTCACCTTCCACGGCAAGGCTGCCCATGCGGCGGGGGCGCCGGAGTTGGGCCGTTCGGCGCTGGACGCGGTGGAGCTGATGAACATCGGCATGAACTACCTGCGAGAGCATATGCCGGACAGCGCGCGTGTGCATTACGCCTACCTCGACGCGGGCGGCGTGGCGCCGAATGTCGTGCAGGCGAAGGCCACGGTGCGCCAGTTGGTACGGGCGAGTTCGCTGCCCGATCTGCAGGACCTGATCTCTCGCGTCCGCAAGATTGCGGACGGCGCGGCGCTGATGACCGAGACGCAGGTGACGAGTCAGGTGTTTTCGGGGGTGTCGAACCTCTTGGGGAACCGGCCGCTTGAAGAACTGATGCAGGGTGAATTGGAGAAGCTGGGCCCGGTTGTGTTCGACGATGCGGACATGGCCTTCGCGAGGGAGATTCAGTCGACGCTGACCAAGGCGGATATCGACACGACGTTCAAACGGATCGGCGCGAAGCCGAAGCCGGGGCTTGCGATGTGCGACTTCATTGTGCCCCTGGATCGCCACAGCGAGGGGGGCGAAGGCTCCACCGATGTTGGTGACGTGAGTTGGGCGGTTCCCACAGTGCAGGCACGCGTTGCGACCTGCGCGATCGGCACGCCGTTTCACACCTGGCAAACGGTGGCGCAGGGCAAGGCGCCTGCCGCGCATAAGGGGCTGGTTTATGCCGCCAAGGCGATGGCGGCGACGGCGTGTCGTCTGGTCGAAAACCGCTCGTTGATCGATGTGGCGAACGGCGCCCATCAGGATCATCTGGCGCAGACGCCCTACACTTGTCCGATCCCGGACGACGTGCGCCCGCCCGTCTCTTGAGCCGCACGTCCGCAATCGACGCAGCGCATAGGTCTTTCGACGACGGCAGCTTCGCGAAGGACCTTGCCGATCTCGTGTCGTACGAGACCGAAAGCCAGACGCCCGAGAAGGCTGCGGAATTGCCCCGCTACCTTCACGAGGCTCTGACGCCGCGGCTCAAAGCCTTGGGGTTTGCCTGTGAAGTCCACGCGAACCCGGCCGAGAACGCGGGCCCGTTTCTGATTGCAGAGCGGATGGAGCACACGGGTGCACCTACAATCCTGTCTTATGGACATGGCGATGTGATCCGGGCGCAGACCGAGCAATGGCGCGACGGGTTGCATCCGTTCTGCCTCGTGGAGGAGGGCGACCGGCTGTATGGTCGGGGGGCAGCGGACAACAAGGGGCAGCACCTGATCAATCTGACGGCGCTTCGGGCCGTGCTCGACACCCGGGGGTCGCTTGGCTTCAACTTTCGCTTCGTGATCGAAACCGGGGAGGAAATGGGATCGCCCGGCCTGGCGGAGTTCTGTGCGACCCACAAGGACGCCTTGGCTGCCGATGTGCTGATCGCATCCGATGGCCCGCGCCTGCAGTCTGATACTCCGACAATGTTCATGGGCGCGCGAGGCGGGATATCGTTCGATCTCGTGGTCGACCTGCGCGAGGGGGCGCATCATTCCGGCAACTGGGGCGGTCTTCTGGCGGACCCGGCGATCATCCTGACCCAAGCTCTGGCCACGATCACCGACGCGCGCGGACAGATCCGCATACCGGAGTGGCGGCCAACGAGCCTGACCGACGACATCCGTGCGGCCCTGCACGACCTGCCGCTTGATGGGGACGATGGCCCGACAGTCGATCCGGATTGGGGTGAGGAAGCGCTGACCCCGGCGGAACGGGTCTTTGGCTGGAACAGTTTCACCGTCCTTGCGATGAAGAGCGGGGTGCCGGAAGCGCCGGTGAACGCGATTTCGGGGTATGCAAAGGCGGCCTGCCAACTGCGGTATGTTGTTGGGACCGATGATGCGGACATCCTTCCCGCGCTGCGCCGATACCTCGACCGCGAGGGCTTCGAAACTGTTCAAATCATCCCGCACGACCGCGGCTTCTTTCGCGCCACCCGGCTGTCCCCGGACCATCCCTGGGTCGCGCTGGTCAAGCAGTCTTTGGAGCGGACGGTCGGAAAAACTCCGCACATTCTCCCCAACCTCGCTGGTTCTTTGCCGAATGAGGTGTTCTCCGACATTCTCGGTTTGCCGACTGTCTGGATCCCGCATTCCTATCGCGGATGCTCCCAGCATGCACCAAACGAACACATTCTGAAGTCCGTCTCAAAGGATGCCTTGGGGCTCATGACCGGCTTGTTTTGGGACATCGGTGCGGGCGCTTGACCGCTTGCTTGCGCGCCCATGCGGATCAGGTTTCGGGTTGACGATCCATGGCGTGGTAGGCGCGGTTGGGCATCATGTCAGAAGCTATGGCAAAGCGATTGGACATGTTGAAAAAGCCGATGACGTCGGCAAGGTCGAAGACTTCGGTCGGTGTGAGCCCTGCGTCTTTCAGCGCGTCGCGATCCGCCTCGCCGACGTCGAATGGCGTCTTCGTCAACTTCCAGGCGAAGTCGAGCATTGCGCGTTGGCGGTCGGATAGTTTGGCCACGCGATAGTTCATCACCATCATCTCGCCCAGTTCCGGATCGCCCGAGAGCGCGCGCACCGCCTGCCCGTGTGCCACAAGACAATAGTAGCAGCGGTTGGCGGACGAGACGACGACGGCCACCATCTCACGCTCCAGCTTGGACAGTCCCGATGGCGCGAGCATCAGTGTGTTGTACATGGCGCTGAAGTTCTTCAGTTTTTCCTCGTTGTACGAGAATGTTGCGAGCACATTGGGCACCATGCCGAGTTTCTCGATGCAGATGTCGAAATAGCGTTGCGTCTCGTCTGACAGGCTCTCGCGCTCTGGCAGGTCGTAGATCGAGATATGGTCGGGTTGGGGCATCGGCGGTCTCCGGCAGCGTTGGACTCAGGATAACTTCCGGCCCTATGATTGACAGGGAAAAGAGTCGCGCCCTACCGTTTTGTCGAGTGCCGTAAGTGGTTATCCAGACTGAAAAAAGGGGGGCATATGAGGATGCCAGAGCGGCATGTGGGGCACGTCCCCTATTCCACAAGGACGATGAACCTCGCCCATTTCGTCGAGCAGCAGGCCCGGCGGTTGCCGGATCGGCCCGCCGTTGTCTGGGGTGAGACGGTGTGGACCTGGGCCGCGTTCGACCGGCGCGTCAAGGCGATGGCCGCGGTGTTTGCCGATCACGGCGTGGGCCACGGAGACCGGCTTCTGGTGCAGTCGCGCAACTGCAACCAAATGTTCGAGAGCCTCTTTGCCGCCCTCCGGCTGGGTGCGGTCTGGGTGCCCGCCAACTTTCGCGGGGCCCCTGATGATCTCGCGTGGATGGCGGAACTGTCGGGGGCAAAGCTGCTTCTTTGCGATGCCGCTTTCCCGGAGCATGCGACAGTGTCGGGGCCGGATACTGTGCTGGCCATCGGCAACGCGGCGTTCGGCCCAGACATCGGCACCTTGATCGAAAGCGCAGGGGCGCCGCCGCCGCTTGCCGCCGTCGACCGGGATGATCCGGCGTGGTTCTTCTTTACCTCTGGTACGACTGGGCGACCGAAAGCGTCAGTGCTCACCCATGGCCAGTTGGGCTTTGTCATCACCAACCACCTCTGCGATCTTGTCCCGGGGACGACGCCGGACGATGCTTCACTGGTGGTCGCCCCACTTAGTCACGGAGCGGGGATCCATCAGCTTTTGATGGTCGCCAAGGGCGCGCCAACGATCCTGACGACGGCGCCGAAATTCGACACCGCCGAGATCTGGCACCTCGTTGAAAAATGGCGCGTCACCAACATGTTCACTGTGCCGACGATCCTGAAGATGTTGGTCGAGGCACCGGACGTAGCGAAGCACGACCATAGCTCACTCCGCTATGTGATTTATGCGGGCGCACCGATGTATCGAAGCGATCAGATCAGAGCGCTGGAGGTTCTGGGGCCGGTGATCGTGCAGTATTTCGGGCTTGGCGAGGTGACCGGGAACATCACGGTTCTGCCGCCGTATGAGCACGACACGGGCGACGACTATCGCACGGGCACCTGTGGTTTCCCGCGCACGGGCATGCAGGTTGAGATCCAGGACGATGCGGGCCGTCCCTGCGCGCCCGGCGAGACGGGCGAAATCTGCGTCACCGGCCCGGCGGTGTTCGCGGGCTACTGGCAGAATGAAGAGGCGAACGCCAAGAGCTTTCGCGACGGCTTTTTCCGCACGGGCGATCTGGGGCACATGGACGCCGAAGGCTACGTCTATATCACCGGGCGCGCGTCCGACATGTATATCTCGGGCG
Source organism: Pseudomonadota bacterium (assembly GCA_039190895.1). Taxonomy (GTDB): domain Bacteria; phylum Pseudomonadota; class Alphaproteobacteria; order Rhodobacterales; family Rhodobacteraceae; genus Ovoidimarina. Next base: position 8,615 of record JBCCXY010000025.1, read on the forward strand.
GGTCGAATATCTATCCGCTTGAGATTGAGGAGAAAATCCTTCAGCACCCGGCGATTTCCGAGGTGGCCGTGTTCGGCATGCCCGACCCGAAATGGGGCGAAATCGGCGTGGCGGTCGCCTCATTGAACGCTGGGTTCCAGCTCGACCCCGACGAGATCGGGGTGTTCCTCGAAGGCAAGATGGCCAGCTACAAGATTCCAAGAGCGTTCCATATCTGGGACGAGATCCCCAAGTCCGGCTACGGCAAAATGGCCAAGCGGCTGGTCAGGGAAGAATTGGAGCGTCGCATGGCAGAGCAGACTTGATGCGTTCGGTCGTACATCCCGGTCCGGTGGCCAATCGTCGCGTCGACACTGCGCGGTCAGAGGGGCGGGAGATTGAGGTAACACTGGCCGCCGGGGTCCCGTTGGAGCAGGCAGTGGCGGAGGCAACGCGTGGGTATACGAGCGCGTGGCTGGAGATTCAGGACGCGCCAGTTGCGGCGCTGGACTATGTGATCCCCGCGCCGTCGCCCGATGATGATCATGTCGCGTGGTATTCCGACGCGCATTCCTTTGGTGGCCCGGGTCGGATCGACCATCTGGGCATGATCGTGGGTCGCCACAAGGGGGCGTCATTTCTGCACGGCCACGGGCTGTGGACGCCCGAGGGCGCTCCCCAAGCCATGGGCCACATCCTTGCGCCGCACACCGTGTTGGCGGCCCCGGCGACAGCGCGAGGCGTTGGTCTGACTGGAGCAGTATTTGATCGCCTACCCGACCCGGAGACGAATTTTGAGCTGTTTCAGGTCAGTGGCGGCGGTTCATCCGGCGACTATGCCGCCGTTCGACTGCGACCAAATCAGGATTTCGCCACTGCGCTGGATGCGGCCTGCGCCGAGCTGGGCTGGACCGCAGCCCGTGTGCATGGTCTGGGCAGCCTGATCGGGGCACAGTTTGAAAACGGCGCGGTGCTCGACAGCCTTCCGTCCGAGTTTCTGATCACAGATGCCATTGTGGGAGTCGGGGGGCCGGCTCCCGAGATCGTCATTGTGGGTATCGAAGGCAGTAGAATTCTGTCGGGTCTCCTGACCCGTTCAGAGAACGCGGTGTTGATCACTGCAGAGATCGTCCTCTGCCGGATTGAGAGCTGAAGCCGTCGTTACTTCAGGGACGTCAGGACTGAATCGAAGCCTTGCGACATATGCACTTCGATGTGCGCGTGCATTGCGTCAAGGCAATCTCCCTTCGCCAGTTCCCGATACTCGGTCGTCGTCTGGCCGAATACGCCGTGGAAGCCGTGGACGTTGTGGTGAAGGGACATGTAGATGCGGACGAGTTGCGAGAGGCGCACCCAGTGGGTTCTCAGAAGCTGGTGGTCGGCGACGTCGTAGACCCAGCTATGGAAGGCGATCTCGCGCTCAATTGCTTTCGCCTGATCCCCATTCGTTCGGATCGACATCAGGCTCGTGTAGCGGTCGTCGAGGTCGGCCAGATCTTCGTCTGATCGCTTCGGCCAGGCGAGGCTGAACGCGAACTTCTCCAGCTCGGTGCGCATGGAGTAAAGCTCCGTCAAGTCGCGCTGCGACACGGGGCGCACGCGAAAGCCCTTGTAGGGCTCGCTGACCAGGATGCCCTGATCGACCAACTCACGAAGCGCTTCGCGCAGGGGTGCGCGGCTGACCTCCAGTTCAGAGGAAAGCGCTGTTTCCACGAGCTTTTTCCCAGGTTCGAGGTGCCCGCCCAACACCTGATCCATCACCTGGCGTTTGACCTGAGCGCGAAGGGTGCGGTCTTCGACCGGTCGGAATTTTGAGGCGGGGATGTTCATGGCGCACCCTTGGCAATCTCGGCCTTGTAGAGCGCACGAATGCGGTGAAAGAGAGGCCCCGCGGTGCGATTGCCGATCGGGCGTCCGTCGATCTCGAACACCGGGGTTTGGGCGCCGAAGGTGCCGGTCAGGAAGGCCTCGTCGCAACTGTAGGTGTCGACCAGCGAGAAGTTTCGTTCGAACACCGGAAGGTCGTTGGCGCGGCAGAGGTCGATCACCGTCTGACGAGTGATGCCGTTCATGCAGTAGTCGCCGGTCGACGTCCAAACCTCGCCTTTACGGACAATAAAGAAGTTGCACGCGTTGGTGGTGTTCACGAAGCCGAAGGGGTCCAACATCAGTGCTTCGTCGGCGCCCTGCCGCACGGCATGGGTCAGGGGAATGATGCAGTTCAGCTTGGAATGGGAGTTGAGCTTGGCGTCCTGCGTCAGCGGCAGGCCACGATGGTGCGGGACAGAGGCCAGCCGGATGCCGCGTTCGATCACGCTGTCGTCCGGCTTTGAATGCTCTGCAATGATGACGATGGTCGGGCCGTAGATTGACAGATGCGGGTGCTGGAACGGCTTACGCTTGCGACCTCGGGTGACCATGAGGCGGATGTGGACGTCCGTCACCATGTCATTGGCGGCAAGCGTGTCGCGAATGGCCTGTGTCAGCTCTTCCCGGCTTTTCCCGATGTCGAGATCAATGAAGATCGCCGCTTCGTACAGCCGGTCAAGATGCTCCCGAAGGAACGGAATGCGCCCGTCATAAAGCCGAAGCCCCTCCCACACGCCGTCGCCCAGCATGAAGCCCGAGTCGTAGACCGAGACCTTGGCATCGTCGCGGTGCACGATCTCGCCATTCACATAGATGCGAATGTCGTCGTTGCGATCGTCCTGCGCCGCGTCGTGTGTGGAAACGTGCGTGTCGTGACTCATCAATGCGTCCTTGAGATCGGGCGGCGACTGGGCCGCCGCCCGTTGTTGCTTAGTTGTTGAACAGAAGTTCGCGCTGGATGACTGGCGAAGCTTTCGGGTCGAGGCCGAATTCGGTCAGGAACTCTTCGTACCACCGCTGGGTGCGGCCCGTTTCGTAGTAGTAGAAGATCGTGTGATCGACCCAGTCGCGGAATGTCTTGTCGTCTTCACGGCGCACCGCGATGGAGGACGGCGACGAGAAGGCCGGGGTCGGGATGACCAGTTGGCCGCGTCCTAGCTTTTGCCGCGCCGCCAGCAGGGGCGGGTGGAACAGCGACACTGCATCGACACGGCCTGACTGAAAGGCGGCAATTGCAGCGCCGTTGTCGGGGAAGCGCTGGATGTCGGCGTTCGGAATGGTGCGCGTTAGGAAGGCATCCATCGAGGTCGCCTGCGGCACGCCCACGGTCACCTCGGGCTTGTTCAGATCCTCCCACGTGGTGACGCTGAGGTCATCGTTGGCCAGAACGGCGAGCGAGATGTAAAGCAGCGGCTGCTTCGGGTAATCCACCACCATTGCACGCTTCGGGGTCGCGTCGAGGAACATCATGTCGATCTTGTCCGCCTGGAGCGCCGCGATGGCCGTGGCCCAGGTCACCTCAACCATTTCAAGCTCGACCTCCAGCTCTTCCGCCATGGATTTGCCGATAGAGACGATCAGCCCGCTGTCCCACTCCCCCGTCGCGGGGTTCTTGGAATACCACGGCGGCGCCTGTGTCACGCCCATGCGCAGCGTGCCGGTGTCCTGGATCTTATCCCACGTCGATTGTGCCTGCGCAGCGCTGAGCGCCATCGACAGTAGGGCGAGACCGGCGATCAGCACAGCCCCCAGTCGTTGCAGCAGTTTCATCATATGTCCTTTCCCTGTTGAAAATGGCCCGCCGGTTAGTCCGGCAGTTTGAAGAGCGAATGCCCGTCAAGGAACTCGCGCATGCGGTTGGTTTCGGGGTTCTTGAGGATGCTTTGCGGTTCACCCTGTTCAAGGATCGTGCCCTCGTTCAGGAACAGCACGCGGTTGGCCACGTGATAGGCGAAGCCCAGTTCATGGGTGACGCAAAGCATGGTCATGCCTTCTTCTGCCAATTGGCGCATGGTCTTCAGGACTTCGCCGACAAGTTCGGGATCGAGGGCCGAAGTCACCTCGTCGAACAGCATCACCTCGGGATCCATGGCCAGCGCGCGGGCGATTGCCACGCGTTGCTTCTGTCCGCCGGACAGGCGGGCGGGGTATTCTTCAGCCTTCTCGGCAAGGCCCACGCGGTCAAGTTGGGCCAGCGCCTTGTCGCGGGCTTCGGCCTTGCCGCGGCCAAGGACGATGATCTGGCCCTCCATGACGTTCTCAACGACCGTCTTGTGGGGGAACAGGTTGAAGTGCTGGAAGACCATGCCGATGCGGGATCGCAGGGCACAAAGCTCTGCCTCCTTGTACTGCATGCGGCCGCCGCGCTCTGTCCCAATCAGCTCTCCTTTCAGGTAGATGCGGCCCTCGCTGGGGTCTTCCATGAAGTTCACGCAGCGCAGCATGGTCGACTTGCCAGACCCGGACGACCCAAGAAGGACGACCGTTTCGCCCGATTGGACGGTCAGGTCGATGCCCTTCAACACCTCCAGATCGCCAAAGGTCTTGTGCAGGTTTTCGATGCGCAGAATTTCGGACATCAATCGGCCTTTCGGAGCATCCGCTCAAGCACGTAGGTGCCCTGGACGACGGGGTAGAGCACGACGAAAAAGATGATCGCCACGGCGGTATAGCTTTCGATGGGGTTATAGTTGAGGTCGGCGATCAGCTTGGCCTGATTCAGCGTTTCGACGTAGCCGACCACGGACGCGAGGGTGGACATCTTGAAGACTTCGATCCCCCGGTTGGTCAGCGCGGGCAGGACACGTTTCACGGCGACCGGCAGGATGATCCGGCGCAGCGTCTGGTTATAGGTCATGCCTATGGCTTTGCCGGCCTCCCACTGGCCCTTGTCGATGGACTGAATGCCAGCGCGGTAGATCTCGGCCGAGAACGCCATGGTGTTAAGCGAGATCCCAAGGATCGCCGCAAGGAATGGGTCGGTTTCGATCCCGGTCAGGATCGGGAACGCGTAGAAGAACCAGATGATCTGGACGAGGACAGGCGTGTTGCGGAAGACCTCGACAAACACGCGGGCGGGCCACGAGATGAAGGGAGAGCTGGCGTAGCGCGCGACACCCACGATCAGCCCGCCACCAAGGCCAAGGATGACGGTGATAACGAAGATGAAGACTGTACCCTTGATGCCAACCCAGAGTACCGGCCAGTTCTGAAGGATCGTCGCGAAGTCCCAGTTATGCATCAGCGCACCGTCCCTTCGCCCGAGCGGGCAAGCCGGTGTTCCACCCAGATCGAGGCCTGGCTGAAGACAAAGATCAGAACGAGATAGATCAGGGCGACGATGGTATAGACCTCCAGTGGTCGGAAGGTCTTTTGCGCCAATTCGTTGGCTTGGAACATCAGGTCGGTGTAGGCCACGGTTGAGACGAGCGTCGTTGTTTTCAGAAGCTCGATTGAGCGCTCCATGAATGCCGGGATCATCCGCTTGACCGCCTGCGGCAGGATGATCCGGCGGAGGCTTTGGGCGTAGGTCATGCCAATCGCCTTCGCGCCTTCCCATTGGCCCTTGTCGATAGACAGGATGCCACCGCGAAAGATCTCAGCGAAAAAGGCAGAGGATTGGATAGAGAACGTAACGACTGCCGCAATTAAGGGCGTCATTCGGACGTCTACCAGAATTGGCAGTGCGAAAAAGAACCAGAAGAGTTGAACAAGCGGCGGAGTGGTGCGGAAGAATTCGACGATAAAGCCCGCCAGTCCAGAAAGCGGGCGGAATGTCGACAGGCGGGACAGCGCGAGGACCAGACCAAGAGGCACGCCGAACAGCAGTGCGAGACCGGTGACTTTCAGCGTGTTCAGGAGGCCGAGCATCAGCAGATCAAAGTCGTTCAGAACTGCGAGAAAGTTCCACTCCATCCGCGCTGATCCCCAACCCCGGCGATTCCAACTTGCCCTAGCGTAAGCATCAGATAGTATGATTGTCGACAATTTTGTGAGGGCGCGCCGATGCAGCCAAACATCCTTTTCGTCCAGGTGGATCAGTTGGCGGCGCAATTCTTGCGGTGCTACGGCGACCCGATTTGCCGCGCGCCCAACCTGGATCGTCTGGCGGCGGAGGGAACCGTCTTTGAGACGACGTACTGCAATTTCCCGCTGTGCTCTCCATCCCGGGTGTCGATGGCGACCGGGAAACTCTGTTCGGAAATAGAGGCTTACGACAATGCGGCGGAACTGCCCGCAAGCATCCCGACATATGCGCACTACCTGCGGGCGGCGGGCTATCAGACTGCGCTCTCCGGCAAGATGCATTTCATCGGCCCTGACCAGCATCACGGGTTTGAGCACCGCCTGACCCCTGATCTCTATCCGGCCGATTTCTCGTGGGTGCCCAACTGGGGCAATGAGGGTGAGCGCGACACCAACGACCCGCGCGCGGTGACGATTGCGGGCGTTTGCGAGCGCTCCAAGCAGATCGACTTTGACGATCTGGTCACGTTTCACGCCGTTCAGCACCTGTACGATGTGGCAAGATCAGACGATGCCCGACCCTTCTTTCTGCAGGTGTCCTACACCCATCCGCACGAACCATATTTGTGCCTGAGAGAATTCTGGGATCTCTACGACGAGGCCGAAATTCCATTGCCAGAGACACCGGCTATGCCGGAGGCCAAGCACGACGCGCATTCCGTGCGTTTATTGTCGGATTTCGGGATGCTAGATGTCTGTTTTTCAGACGAAGATATTCGCACGGCGCGGCGCGCATATTACGGATCCATTAGCTACCTCGACCGAATGATCGGCCAACTGATCGAAACACTGGAACGAATTGGACAGCGCAATAACACAGTCATCGTATTCACGTCAGATCATGGGGAAATGCTGGGCGAACGCGGCATGTGGTTCAAGAAACACTTCTTTGAGCCATCGCTGAGAGTGCCGCTGATCATCGCAGGTGGTGCTTTTGGGGCGGGTCGCGCGAAGACGCCAGCCTCGCTGGTCGATCTGCTGCCGACCTTTATGGGGATTGCAGAAGGGGCGGGGTGGACCTCGCCGGTGGAGTCTTTGGATGGCGAGGACCTTGCCACAAAGCTGACCGATGAACCGGACCGCCCGATCTATGCTGAGTACTTGGCTGAGGCCACAACGGCCCCAATCCTCATGGTCCGGCAGGGGCGATACAAGTACGTCTATTCCACTGCCGATCCGCCACTTTTGTTCGATGTCGAGGCCGATCCGAACGAACGACACAACCTCTCCGGAACGGCGGAGCACGCAGGCGCGGAACAGCGCCTCAATGCCATGGTCATGCAGCGGTGGGACAGTCAGACGCTGTCCGACCGTATCCGTCTGAGCCAGAAACGACGGCGTCTCGTGTTATCCAGTGACATGAAAGGCGTTCGTCCACGCTGGAATCACGGAGAAGAACCGGGCGAGGACGTGGTCTGGTACCGGGGCGAAACAAGCTACAACGAATGGGCGTTCAAGCACCTGCATGTCCGCGCCTAGCTGCTCGTTGCGTGTCTGCGCGCCGGCTAGTCGTCCGAGTGCTTCAGTGCCCACGACTTGGGCAGATCCGTTGTTATCTCCGGTGCGCTCGTCGGCCGTCCTAGGGGCCTGGAAGACTTCGGACCGCCCGGCACGTATGTTTCGGCAGCCGCAGGGGCTCGCGATGACGACAGTGCCCACGATCGCCGAGGAAGCGCGAGAGATTGCAAGGGCCATGTGCCAGGGATTCATCGCCCATGATGACGGCGACATGGAAAACGCTGCCTCGAGATTCGCGGATGCGTACACGCGCGGCTTTGCAGTGGACGGGGCTGTCGGCCAGAAAGCAGCGCAGGCTTTCGTGGATGCCCTTGCGATCAAGGATGCCATCGACGCCGATCAGGATCGCGCCCGTCGGCTGGTCGATCCGCGGTGGCACGACGTGCACATGCGCTTTCGGGACCTTGCCGCTACGCTCAACATCGACCGGCGCTGGGCGTTTCACTATTGCGAGTTCTGGCGCAAGCACAAAGGCGAAGTCGATTACTGGTCCGACGGGATCGAAGCGGAGCGGTACATGACCGCACGTCTGGCGCCACCTTGGCTCGATAAGCGGTCGGACGGGCGGAATGGTCCTGGGGCCTTGGCGTTTCTGTACTGTGCAGCGGTTGAGGCGCATGATGTGCATACGGACGCGGGATGGCGCCTCGCCGAGGGTGCTATGGCGCTTTACTTTGAGGCCGTGCTTGAGGCCCGCTGAGGGATCAGACCTCGATCCGCGTGCCCGTTGCGAATTCGTAAGAGCGCGCAATGATTGACTTAACGACGTTCAGTTCATCGTCATCTCGGGGCGAGAAGATCATCACCAGGCCGGTCGGCCAGTGACCCTGAGTGACGAGGTAATGGTCCTCTCCCCATCCCATGGTCTTGATGGTTTCAACGTCGTTGGCATGCAGCACAAGGTGCATGCTGCCGTTGTCCGGTTTCGGATGAATATGGGCAAACTCGCGGCCGATCATGAACGCGCTCTGGTTGCCAGCGACACCCGGCTCCAGGACAAGGGCACGAGACCCCGGCACCGAGATGCCGCTGTCCTCATTGCGGATATTGGGCAGTGAGAAGCACCAGTCATGCAGCTTGTCGATAATCTCGTCCGGTCCATGTTGGGTGAGCTGCGAATGGGGCAGGCGGCCCTGAGTCTCGGGTGCGGGACCGACGCGTTTCGGCAGGGTTAGGCTGGTGTCCATGATCAGTTCCTTGCGAATACTTGCGCCGAACATGGGTGTTGAATTGTGTGTGGTAAACCGGCGCTTCCGCAAACACTTCCTGCATTGCCGCACATTGCGATGGGCGACGACGGGAGTAAGCCGTCAGGTTTCGCCAGTGCGCCCCATGTACATCGGGCCGCCGCGCCAGCGGGGGAAGCCGTAGGCGTTGACCATGACCACGTCGATGTCATCTGCCGACTGGGCGATGCCTTCGTCGAGGAGCTTTTGCCCTTCGATCTGCATGGCGCGGAGGATGCGCTGCATGATGTCGTCGTGGCTCATGGCCTGCCGCGTAATCCCTTTACGCTCAGACTCCGCGAGGGTGAGTGCCTCGACCTCCGGGTCGGGCGTGCCTTTGGCGCCGTCTTCATACAGGTAATAGCCGCGCCCCGTCTTGCGCCCGAAGCGGCCCATCTCGCACAGCTTGTCGCCGATATCGACGTAACGCTGCGCCGGATCGCGCGTGGCCGCTTGTCGTTTCCGCATCGCCCAGGCGATGTCGAGACCGGCAAGGTCGCCCATCTGAAAGATACCCATGGGCAAGCCGAAATCGACCATTGCCGCGTCCACGTCCCAAGGCAGGGCGCCGTCTTCGATCATGTATTCCGCCTCGCGCCGGTAAGCGGACATGATGCGGTTGGCGATGAAACCGTCGCAGACGCCTGCGAGCACGGGGATCTTCCGCAAGGCCTTGGCAAAGGCGATGGACGTCGCGAGCGTTGTGTCGGACGCGCTGTCAGGAATGACAATTTCCAGCAGTTTCATGATGTGCGCTGGGGAGAAGAAGTGCAGGCCGATGGCGCGGGCCGGGGCCTTCAGGGTCGCGGCGATCTCATTCACGTCGAGGTAGGATGTGTTGGTGGCGAGGATGGCGTCGGGTTTGGCGACAGCTTCGATCCGGGCGAAGACCTGTTTCTTGACGTCCATGTCCTCGAACACCGCTTCGACGATCAAGTCGGCCTCATGCAATGCGGCGTAGTCGTCGGAGGCGGAGAAGGCGCTGACAACGCGCTGATGCTTTTCGGCGGTGATCAGCCCGCGCTTCAGGCTGCCGTCGAGGATTCCGGTGACCCGGTCGATTCCGGCGGCGACGGCTTCAGCGTCGCGTTCAATCATGTGTACGGAGTAGCCCGCCAGCAGGCAGGCCGCGGCGATTCCGGCGCCCATGGTGCCGCCGCCGATCACCCCGACCTGGGTAAGCGCTTGGGGCGCCACGTCCTTGATGCGTTCGATTTTGGCCGTCGCCCGCTCGGCGAAGAAGATGTGGCGGAGCGCGGCGGATTGCGGGTCGGATTTCAGGGTCAGGAACGCCTCACGTTCGGCGGCAAGCGCGTCTGCGGCGGGCATGGAGAGGGCGTTCCTAAGCGCTTGGACGGCGAATTTGGGTGCGTTCAGACCCCGCGCCTTGGAGAGTATCTTTGACGCAGCGGCGTCGAATGCAGTGACGTCCTTGGGCTGGTGCACCGCACGGTCCATAACCGGCGTGGGCGTGGGCACGGTTTTTGCCAGCGCGATGGCATCGTCCATCAGGTCTCCGTCCGACAGCCCGTCGAGGAGGCCCGCGCCAAGTGCTTCGGGCGCACCAATCGGTTTGCCGGTGGCGATCATGTTCAGCGCAGTCTCAGCCCCGACCAGGCGGGGAAGGCGAACGGTGCCGCCTGCGCCGGGGATGATCCCTAGGGTGACTTCCGGCAGGCCCAGTTTTGCGTCGTTGGTCGCGATACGGTGGTGGCAGACCATGGCGGTTTCCAGTCCGCCACCCAACGCGGTGCCGTGGATCGCGGCGACCCATGGCTTGGCCGCTTGCTCAATCGCGGACAGGACGTCTGGCAGATGCGGCTCCACCGGCGGCTTGCCAAACTCGCGGACGTCGGCCCCCGCGATGAAAGTGCGACCCGCGCAAATAAGAACCACGGCTCGTGTTGAGGCATCTGCGTCGGTCGTCGCAACGGCGTCCAGCAACCCCTGGCGCACCGCCTGTCCGGTGGCATTTACCGGCGGGTTGTCGATTGAGACAACGGCGATCTCGCCTTGCTTTGACACTCTAACGACCATCTTCGCCTCCGCCAGTACACCGCCTCGATAAATGTGAAGCTTAAATATTTCAAGCTTGAATTATATGTCGATCCGGTCTAGCTCTCGATGATCGGCAGGGAGATTGCGATGCGCATTGCATGTTTGGGTGGAGGTCCGGCGGGTCTTTACTTTGCGATCTCGATGAAACTGCGCGACCCTTCGGCAGAGGTCGTCGTTATTGAGCGCAACAGATCCGATGACACGTTCGGATGGGGCGTGGTTCTGTCGGACGAGACGCTGGAAAACCTCGCCGCCAATGACCCGGTCAGCGCCAAGGCCATCGGCGAAAACTTTGCGTATTGGGACGATATTGCGCTGCATTACCGGGGCGAGACGCACGTCTCGTCGGGCCATGGGTTCTGCGGGATCGGACGCAAGAAGCTGTTGCTTTTGCTGCAGGATCGCGCACGAGAGCTGGGCGTGGACCTGCGCTTTGAGACAGAGGTGCAAAGCGCCGACGCGTATCGCAAGGAGTTCGACGTTGTCGTTGCGAGCGACGGTCTGAATTCCCGGACGCGTTCACTCTACGCCGACGCTTTCAAGCCAGAGGTGGATGAGCGTCTGTGCCAGTTCGTCTGGCTTGGGACGCATCAGACCTTCTCGGACGCCTTCACGTTCATCTTCGAAGAAACCGAGCACGGCTGGGTCTGGGTCCACGCCTATCAGTTCGACGATAACACCGCGACGTTCATCGTCGAGTGCGCGCAAGAGACGTTCGACAAATTCGGCTTCGCCGAGATGTCTCAGCAGGAAAGCATCGCGGTCTGCGAAGAGATCTTCAAAGACTACCTCGGCGGTCACTCCCTTATGACCAACGCGAACCACATTCGTGGCTCGGCGTGGATCCGCTTCCCGCGCGTGCTGTGCGAGACGTGGCATCATGAAAACGTCGTGCTTCTGGGCGATGCCTCGGCCACGGCGCATTTCTCCATCGGGTCGGGCACGAAGTTGGCCTTTGAAAGCGCAATCGCGTTGGCGGAGTTCATCCACACCGAGGACCGGCTGGAGGATGCCTTTACCCGCTATCAGGAGGAACGACGGCTGGAGGTTCTGCGTCTGCAGTCAGCGGCGCGGAACTCGCTGGAGTGGTTTGAGCAGGTGGAGCGTTATCTCGATCTCGATCCGGTGCAGCTGAATTACTCGCTGCTCACCCGGTCGCAGCGGATCAGCCACGAGAACCTGCGTCAGCGCGATCCCAAGTGGTTGGAAGCCGCGGAACGGTGGTTCATGGATCAGGCGGTCGTAACCGGCCCCGTTCGCGCGCCGATGTTCGTGCCATTCAAGCTGCGCGAGATGGAGCTGAAGAACCGCATCGTCGTCTCCCCCATGGCGCAGTACCTCGCCACGGACGGCACGCCGAACGACTGGCATCTTTCGCATTACGGTGAGCGGGCGAAGGGCGGGGCGGGGCTTGTTTACACCGAGATGACCTGTGTTTCGGCCGAGGGCCGGATCACGCCGGGGTGCCCGGGGCTTTATGCGCCCGAGCATGAGGCCGGGTGGAGGCGGCTGACGGAGTTCGTGCACGGGTTCACCGACGCGAAGATCTGCTGCCAGATCGGGCATTCAGGGCGCAAGGGCTCCACCAACATCGGGTGGGAGGGGATGGATGCCCCGCTCGCCAGCGGCAACTGGGACATCGTCAGCGCCTCGGCCATCCCGTGGTCCGATCAGAACGCCACGCCGCGTGAGATTACACGGGCCGAAATGGACGAAATCCGCGATCAATTCGTGAACGCCGCGCAGATGGCCGAGGAGGCCGGGTTCGACATGATCGAACTGCACGCCGCTCACGGCTATCTGATTTCGTCCTTCATCTCGCCCGTCTCGAACGTCCGTACCGATGAATACGGCGGCTCGCTGGAGAACCGCATGCGGTACCCGCTGGAGGTGTTCCGCGCGATGCGCGCCGTCTGGCCCGAGGCCAAGCCGATGTCGGTACGCATCTCGGCCAACGACTGGGTCGGCAACGACGGGGTCACGCCGGAAGAGGCGGTGCACATCGCGCGGCTGTTCACGCAGGCCGGAGCCGATCTAATCGACGTTTCCGCCGGGCAGACGACCCCCGAGGCGAAGCCGGTCTATGGCCGCATGTTCCAGACGCCCTTCAGCGACCGCATCCGCAATGAAGCCGGGATCAGGACGATGGCGGTGGGCAATATCTATGAGGCCGACCACGCGAACTCGATCCTGATGGCGGGCCGGGCTGACCTTGTGGCCGTGGGCCGCCCGCATCTGGCAAACCCATACTGGGCCCTGCACGAGGGCGCCCGGATCGGAGACCGTCAGGCAATCTGGCCAAAACCCTACGAAGCCGGTCGCGACCAGGCGTGGCGCTTGGCGGATCGCGAGGCGGAGATGCTGCGGGTATGAGCCTCACCGGAAAACATATCGTTGTCACCGGGGGCGGCACCGGTGTTGGCGCCGACACGGCGCGCACGTTGGCTAACGCTGGGGCCAGCGTCACGATCATGGGCCGAAGCGAGGCGCCGTTGCAGGCGCAGGGCCTGCCGTACCAGCTGTGCGATGTGACCGATGCGACTGCCGTTACGTCGGCGTTTAGTGCGGCGCGGGCAGAACATGGACCGATTGATGTCGTAGTGGCGAATGCCGGCGCAGCGAACAGTGTGCCGTTTGCCAAGATGACCACTGAGCAGTTGCAGGCGATGCTCGCAGTGAACCTGATCGGGGTATCAAACGTCTGGCAGGCCGCGCTGGCGGACATGAAGACGGCGGGATGGGGGCGGATGATCGCCATTGCCTCGACCGCCGGGCTCAAAGGCTATCCGTACGTGTCGGCCTACTGCGCAGCCAAGCATGGCGTTATCGGCCTGACGCGCGCGCTTTCGCTGGAGCTGGCCCGAACCGGCATCACGGTGAACGCCGTCTGCCCCGGCTATACCGAAACGCCGATGCTGGATCGGTCGGTTGCCAACATCGTCGACAAGACGGGGATGGCCGAAGAGAAGGCCCGCGCCTCGCTCTACGCGGGCAACCCACAGAAGCGCTTCATTCAGACGGACGAGGTGGCAGGAACCGTGCTGTGGCTGTGTTCGGACGCGGCGCGGTCAGTCAACGGGCACGCGCTGAGCCTGTCGGGAGGCGAGATATGACCGCGCCTGCCGCCAAACGCTCCGCTGACCTATCGAAGGAGCGCCTGCGCCTGTGGCTGAAGCTTTTGAAGGCCAGCAAGGCGATTGAGGACGAGGTCCGCCGTCGATTGCGTAACGACTATGGCTCCACACTGCCACGGTTCGACGTGATGAGCGCACTGGACCGCGCGCCTGACGGGCTGAAGATGAGCGAAATCTCCAAGCGCCTCCGCGTGTCGAACGGAAACATCACGGGGATCGTCGACAAGCTGGCGGAAGAGGGCCTCGCGCTGCGGGTGCCCATCCCTGGTGACCGGCGCGCGCATCTGGTGCGGCTGACCGGGAAGGGGCGGGAGGTGTTCGAGGGCCACGCGCTCGCCCATGAGGCGTGGATCAATGAAATCCTATCGGGGCTGGATGTGGCCGATGTGGACGGGATGACCCGGCGGCTCGATCATTTGAGCGCTGCGCTTGAGGGGGACGCGGATGCCTGAGGCGCAACACTTCCTGTGCGATGTGGCAGACGGCATAGCGACCGTCGCGCTTGATCGGCCGGAGCGGAAAAATCCCCTGACATTCGACAGTTACGCTGAGTTGCGCGACTGGTTTCGTGCATTGCCGTACCGCGACGACGTGGATGTCGTGATCTTGGCGCCGAACGGCGGGAACTTCTCGTCAGGTGGGGACGTGCACGACATCATCGGGCCGCTGACGAAGATGTCGATGAAAGAGCTGTTGGCCTTTACCCGCATGACCGGCGATCTGGTGAAGGCGATGGTGAATTGCCACAAGCCGATCATCGCCGCCGTCGACGGTATCAGCGCCGGGGCGGGGGCGATCCTCGCTATGGCGTCGGACCTGCGGATTGCCACGCCGGAGGCGAAGACGGCGTTCCTGTTCAACCGCGTGGGGCTTGCGGGCTGTGACATGGGCGCCTGCGCTATCCTGCCCCGGATCATCGGCCAGGGCCGCGCGGCGGAGCTTCTGTACCTCGGCCGTTCCATGACCGCCGAAGAGGGCGCGGCTTGGGGCTATTTCAACAAGATCGTGGCGGTGGACGACCTGATGGCCGAGGCGGGTGCACTGGCGCGCCGGATCGCGGATGGCCCGAACTTTGCGAACATGATGACGAAGACGATGCTCGCGCAGGAGTGGTCGATGTCCATCGAACAGGCGCTGGAGGCCGAGGCGCAGGCGCAGGCGATCTGCATGCAGGGCCAGGACTTCCACCGCGCCTATCACGCCTTCGTCGCGAAGGAGAAACCGGTGTTCGAGGGTGATTGATGGCGGACCGTAGCTTCCTCGATTGGCCGTTCTTCGAAGCCCGCCACCGCGAGCTATCGACGGAACTAGAGGCTTGGGCCGCAGCGAACCTCGGCGCCGTTGATCACTCTGACACCGATGCCGCCTGCCGCCGGCTCGTCACGATGTTGGGGGACGCCGGTTTCGCCACGCATTCGGGCGCCGAGGATGGCCGCCTCGACGTGCGCACCCTCTGCCTGATCCGCGAGACATTGGCGCGGCATGACGGACTGGCAGACTTCAGCTTTGCCATGCAAGGTCTTGGAACTGGGGCTATTTCGCTGTTCGGTTCGCCCGAACAGAAGGCCGAATGGCTGCCGCAGACACGTGCGGGTAAGGCGATCTCTGCCTTTGCGCTGACCGAGCCGGGATCTGGCTCGGATGTCGCCAGCAATACCATGACAGCGGCTCTCGACGGCAATCACTACGTCCTGAACGGCCAGAAAACGTGGATCTCCAACGGCGGGATTGCCGACGTCTACACCGTCTTCGCGCGTACCGGAGAGGCGCCGGGGGCCAAGGGCCTGTCGGCCTTCGCCGTGCCTGCCGACACGACGGGGTTCGAGGTGATGGAGCGTCTGGAAACCATCGCCCCCCACCCCCTCGCCACGCTGAATTTCACTGACGCCCGCGTCCCGGCGACCGCGATGATCGGCGAACCGGGGCAGGGCTTCAAAATCGCGATGTCGGTGCTGGATGTCTTCCGCTCCACCGTCGCAGCGGCGGCCTTGGGCTTTGCCCGGCGCGCGTTGGACGAAGCACTCGACCGCGTGACAAGCCGCCATGTGCAGGGTGCCCCGCTGTCCGATCTGCAGATGGTGCAGGGGCACATTGCGGACATGGCGCTGGATGTGGATGCCTCGGCACTACTTATCTACCGCGCCGCGTGGGCCAAAGACAACGGAGCGCCCCGCGTGACGCGGGAGGCAGCGATGGCCAAGTTGTTCGCGACCGATCAGGCGCAGCAGGTCATCGACAAGGCCGTTCAACTCCACGGCGGCGACGGCGTGAGATCTGGCAAGGCCGTCGAGAAACTCTATCGCGAAATCAGGGCGTTGCGCATCTATGAGGGTGCGTCTGATGTCCAACGGGTGGTGATCGCGCGGCAAGCGCTCGCGGCCCACCAGGGGAGGTAAGGCCATGATACCGTCAGCGCATACCGACACTTTCGCGAGGGACAACCTGCCCCCCACCGCCGACTGGCCCGACCTCCTGCTCGATGGCTTCGACTACCCCGATCACCTTAACGCCGCCTATGAGCTGACCGACGCCATGGTCGCGAAGGGCTTCGGCGACAACACAGCGCTGATCGGGAACGGTCGGCAGCGGACGTACAAAGAGCTCACAGACTGGACGAACCGGCTGGCGCACGCGCTCGTGGACGATCTGGGCGTCAAGCCCGGCAATCGTGTCCTGATCCGGTCGGCGAACAATCCGGCCATGGTCGCCTGCTGGCTCGCCGCCACAAAGGCCGGCGCCGTGGTGGTTAATACCATGCCGATGCTGCGCGCGTCGGAACTTAAGAAGTACGTCGAGAAGGCCGAGATCTCCCACGCTTTATGCGACACGCGCTTGATGGATGAGATGATCGCCTGCGCCAAAGGCAGCGAGACGCTGAAGACCGTCGTGGGCTTTGACGGCACCGCGAACCACGACGCCGAGCTTGATCGTCTGGCGCTGACGAAGCCCGTCCAATTCGACGCCGTGCCCACAGCGCAGGACGATGTGGCGCTGATCGGCTTCACGTCCGGGTCGACCGGCAATCCGAAGGCGACGATGCACTTCCATCGCGATCTTCTGATCATCGCGGACGGCTATGCAAAGGACGTCCTGAACGTGCAGCCGGACGACGTGTTCATTGGCTCCCCCCCGCTCGCCTTCACGTTTGGCCTTGGCGGGCTGGCCATATTCCCTCTGCGTTTCGGGGCAACGGCAACGCTGCTGGAGACAGCCACGCCCCAGAACATCATTGAGATCATCGAGACGTACAAAGCCACCGTCTGTTTCACCGCGCCAACCGCCTACCGCGTCATGCTTCGCGCGATGGACGAAGGCGCTGATCTGTCGAGCCTCCGCGCCGCCGTGTCCGCTGGAGAGACGCTGCCAGCGCCGGTCTATGACGAGTGGCAGCAGAAGACCGGCAAGCCGATGCTCGACGGGATTGGCGCGACCGAGATGCTGCACATCTTCATCACCAACCGCTTCGAGGATCACCGCCCGGCCTGCACCGGGAAACCGGTTTCAGGCTACGAGGCCAAGGTGATTGGGCCGGACGGCCAAGAGTTGCCGCGCGGTGAGATCGGGCGGTTGGCGATGCGTGGGCCTACGGGATGCCGCTATCTGCACGGTGAGAAGCAGGCGGAGTACGTTCAGGATGGCTGGAACATTTCGGGCGACGCATTCCGGCAGGACGAGGAAGGCTACTTCCACTTCGCCGCGCGGAATGATGACATGATCGTCTCGTCCGGCTACAACATCGCGGGCCCGGAGGTAGAGGCCGCGCTGCTCGCGCACGAGGCCGTCGTGGAATGCGCGGTGATCGGGGTGCCGGACGCGGAACGTGGCGCAATTGTTCAGGCTCATGTGGTGCTCGGCGCGGACGACACACCATCGGATGAACTGACCAAGAGCCTTCAGGATCACGTCAAGGCAACGATTGCGCCGTACAAGTATCCGCGCTCGGTGGTTTTCACCGACGCGCTTCCGAAGACCGAAAGCGGCAAGATCCAGCGTTTCAGGCTGCGGGACACGGGCGGATGACCAGCAAGGCTTACGATCCCGGCTCTGGCGGGGCCAAGATGGATTTTGAGGACGCCATGTCCTATGGCGACTACCTCCATCTCGGCCCCGTGCTTACCAGCCAGCACCCGCTGAGCGACGCCCATGATGAGCTGCTGTTCATCATCCAGCACCAGACGTCCGAGCTGTGGATGAAGCTGGTCCTGCACGAGCTTCACGCGGCGCGGCAGGCGCTGCGGACCGGTGATACGGCGGCGATGTTCAAAATGCTTGCCCGCGTCAGTCGGATCTTTGAGCAGCTCAACAACCAATGGGACGTGCTGCGGACCATGACGCCTGCGGACTACACCGCATTTCGTGAGGCGCTGGGGCCGTCGTCGGGGTTCCAATCCTACCAATATCGGATGATCGAGTACGTGCTGGGAAACCGGAACCCCAACATGCTCAAGCCCCACGCCCACGTCCCTAAGGTGCACGCGATGCTGGAGGCGGAGCTATCGCAGCCGAGTTTCTACGATGAGGTCGTGCGCCACCTGTTCCGCACGCTTGACGGCCACGAAGACAACGCGCCCGCGCCGCAGCTCGATCAGCCGCATCAGGCGGTGCCTGAGATCCAGGCTCGATGGAAAACGGTTTACGAGGACATCACAATGCATTGGGCGCTTTATGAGTTGGCTGAGAAGCTGGTCGACCTAGAAGACTACTTCCGCCGCTGGCGGTTCAATCACGTCACGACGGTCGAGCGGGTCATCGGCTTCAAACGCGGGACAGGCGGGACGGCGGGTGTAAGCTATCTGCGCCGCATGCTGGACGTCGAATTGTTCCCGGAACTCTGGCACCTGCGAGGTGAGCTGTGACACTACCCCGAAAAGAGGCCTTCGATCTTCCCGAGGGTGTCATCTATCTTGACGGTAACTCACTGGGACCCTTGCCAAAAGGCGCGGCGGAGCGAGCGGCAGACGTGCTGACTAAGGAGTGGGGGAAGAAACTAATCCGCGCCTGGAACACGGCGGACTGGATGGCACTGCCCACACAGGTGGGCGACCGGATTGCCGGGTTGATCGGTGCCGCGCCGGGGAGCGTGGCGACGGGCGACACGCTGTCGATCAAGGTGTACCAGGCGCTCGCCGCAGCGCTGAAGATGCGCCCGGAGCGTCGCGTAATCCTGTCAGATAACGGCAACTTCCCGACGGATCTCTACATGGCCGACGGGCTGATGCGGACCATCGACAAGGGCTATGAGTTGCGCACTCCGGCGCCGGAGGATGTCGCAGAGGCCATCACTCAGGACGTGGCCGTCGTGATGCTGACACAGGTGGACTACCGCACGGGCCGGATGCACGACATGGCTGCGCTCACGCGGAAGGCGCATGAAGCCGGGGCCGTCATGATCTGGGATCTGGCCCATTCGGCGGGCGCCGTGCCGGTGGACCTCACCGGCTCCAACACCGAGTTCGCCGTGGGCTGCACGTACAAATACCTCAATGGAGGCCCGGGCGCGCCCGCCTTTATCTATGCCCGGCCTGATGTCGTCGAGTCCGTGGAACCGGTGCTCGCAGGGTGGCTGGGCCACGCGGCCCCCTTCGCGATGGAAATGGCGTATCGCCCCGCCATGTCGACCGAACGGCTCCGCGTGGGCACGCCGCCGATCCTGCAACTCGCGGTGCTGGACGCCGCGCTTGATGCATGGGACGGCGTCGATATGGCCGAGCTGCGCGCGGCCTCGGTTCACCTGTCCGAGACGTTTATCGCCGAGGTTGAGGCTCGCTGCCCGCAACTCACCCTCGCGTCCCCGCGCGACCCGGCCTCACGCGGCAGCCAGGTCTCGTTCCATTTCGATAACGGCTATGCTGCGATGCAGGCGCTGATCGACCGCGGGGTGATCGGCGACTTCCGCGCGCCGGACATCATGCGTTTCGGGTTCACGCCGCTTTATCTCGACACAGCGGATGTCATCGCAGCCGCCGAAATCCTGCAGGACGTGTTGGAAAACGAACACTGGCGCGACCCCAAATACCAAACCAAATCACGTGTCACGTGATGCACTTTCAGTTCCCTCAGAAAGTCCTGTTCAAACACTGCGACCCGGCCGGGATCGTGTTCTATCCGCGCATTTTTGAGATGATCAACGACGCCGTCGAAGCGTTGTTCAGCGATGTGCTGGAGTGGCCGTTCGAGGAAATTCACCCAAAAGCCGCCGTCCCGACGGCCGAGTTCAACGTCCGCTTCAAGGCCCCCTGCCGCCACGGAGACCATCTGGTTCTGGGCCTGCAACTCACAAGACTGGGGCGGGCCAGTCTGTCGCTGACCACCACAGCGCGGCGCGACAACACAGTGTGCTTCGAGGCCGATCAAGTCCTCGTTTGTGTCGGCCCCGATGGTCGGCCAGTTGCCTGGCCCAAGGCCGTCCGCGAAACGATCACCTCATTGATGGAGGCCTGACGTGAAACCGCAGACCATTCACCCCGACGGTTGGGCCCCTGCGCTGGGCTATGCGAACGGAATGCTGATGCCTGACGGCACTTTGCACGTTGGAGGCCAGATCGGCTGGGACAAGGATAAGCGGTTCGTTGAAGGCGGCTTCATAGCGCAGATGGAACAGGCGCTGCGAAACATCGCCGAGATCGTTCGAGCGGCCGGTGGAGACGTTGAGGACATCGGCCGCCTGACCTGGTTCGTCAAAGACAAGGCTGAATATCTGGCCCGGCAGCGAGAGGTCGGAAAGGCCTACCAACGTGTCATGGGCAAGCATTTCCCCGCCATGTCGATGATCGTCATCGACGATTTATTGGAAGACGAGGCGGTGATCGAGATCGAGGCCACCGCCTATATCGACCCGGAATAAACCTGTTCTAATCGCCGAATTTGTCGCATTCTCATTCCGCAACAGCGCGGAGTTTTAGAAATGCGCATTTCAATTGGCACTTTTAATCTCAATAACCTTTTCTCCCGGTTCAACTTTCAAGGCAACGTGGACGGCGTGCCTCCGACAGAGGCCGGGGGTATCGCCGTGACGTTCGCGGCGGACGACGTGGTCGTGCGGACGTTCAAGGGCCGCCTCGTCAAACAGAAAGACCCGGAAGATACAGCAACCATTGCGGGCCGGATCCGTGACATGGATGTCGATGTTCTGGCCGTGCAGGAAGTCGAGCACATCGAAATCCTAAAGGAATTCAACAGGTCGCACCTTGGTGGCCTCTATCCATTCGTCGCGTTGGTCGAAGGCAACGACCCGCGCATGATCGACGTGGGCATTCTGTCCAAGCTGCCCCTCGGGGCGATCACGTCTCATCAGATGGCGGTGCATCCGGATGATCCGGGCCGCAGGGTGTTCGGGCGCGACCTTATGCAGGTCGAATTATTGGACGATAACGGCAACCGTCTTTTGACGGTCTACAACACCCATCTGAAAAGCAACTTCGTGCCCCATGATGAAGATCCCGTGGCAGGCGCGATTGCCGCTAATGCGCGGCGGCGACGGCAGGCGGAAACGATTGCGCGGCTTGTGTCCCGACAGGAACGGCGCGGCGCGAAGTTTGTGTTGTTGGGAGATATGAACGACCCCGAGGATTCCGCTGATCTGGCCCCAATGCTGACCATCGACGGCGACCCAATCGTCAACGGCTTGGCTCGGGCGGTGGAGACCCGTCCAGCGAAAGCTGAGACACCGGGGCAGGGGCCCGGGCCTGCGACGCCGCAATGGACGCACCGGTTCAACCCTTCCGGGCCAGAGCTTCCACGCTATGAGCTTTACGATCAGATCTGGCTCAGCACCGCGCTCGCGCCCGGATTGGTTTCTGCGCATATCGACAGGCGGACCAAGCACGGGGGCGATGGCTCTGATCACGATCCCGCGTGGGTTGTCGTCGACGTCTGACCGTCAGCGGCGGTCCAATGACAGGACCCCTGCCGCAACGATGATAGCGATGCCCAGTAGGGACAGCGCTCCCGGAAGCTCGCCAAAGAACAGCGCGCCCCACATGAGGCTGAAGACCAGATAGCTGTAGTCGAACGCCGCCACCGTCGCAGGTGGGCCGTTCTGGTAAGCAATCGCCGCGCCAACGCTGCCCACGAGGATCACCGCAGCCAGCGCCGCGACGATGCCGATCAGCGGCAGGTCAAGGTTCTGCCACGGGCCAAAGATGAACGAGCCTTCCTGGCCAGAGAAAACCCCAAGACTTGCCCCGGCGACGATGAAGGCGATGTTCAGTGCAAGTGCCAACGCGAATGGATCATCTTCGCGGCACTTGCGAGACGTCAGCACCATCGCACAGGCATACAGGAACGCCGCCAGAACGGGCAGCAGCGTTGCATGGTTAAAGCCGGACGCGTCCGGACGAAGGATTAGAACTACGCCAGCAAAGCCAATGACGATTGCCAGCAGAACCTGTCGGGCAGGCCAGCGGCGCGCAAGGACAGAAGCGACCACCGTGATCAGGATCGGCGACGTGTAATACGCCGCCGCGGCCAACGACAGCGGCATCAGTGGTAGTGCTGAGTAGTAGCTCAGCCACATCGCGACAAGCAGGCCGCTCCGCACGGCAACCCAAACGGTAGAGCGAAAGCGGATCGGGCCGTTTCGTCGCGCAAGCAACCAGAGCGGCAGCAGCACCAAAGCGGACCGCAGGATGTACATCTGCCAAAGCGGCAGATTCAGTCCGGTGGCCTTAATGATCGCGTCGCCAAGGGACAGAGCGAGCACTGCAATCACCACCGCCGTTACGGCGAGCCCGGTGCGGTACTGTGGCGCCTCTGCCGTCACGGTCGTCTTGGTTTGTCTGGCATTGCCGTCACTGGTGGGCGGAGTGGTCGATGGCCTCGGACCCATCGCCGCGGGGCTCGACGTAGAACACGACGTCGACATCGCCCGCGTTCTCGAAGGTCAAAGTCGCAGGGATCGTTTCGCCGACCTCAAACGGATCGCCGCCGAGACCCATGAACATGACGTGCAGCGCGCCGGGCTCCAGTGCGACGGTCTCGCCGGCGGGGATGTCGATGGCCTCGACCTCGAACATGCTCATCACGCCGTCTTCCTTACGGGTTCCGTGCATGGACACTTTCGGGAAATCCGCTTGAATGCCGATCAGGCGGTCGTCTTCCGACCCGGTGTTGGTGACGCTGAAGTACCCAGCGCCTGCTTGAGCCGTGGCCGCTGTCGGGAACGCCATTGGGTGATCGACAACCAACGCTCCGGTCTTGAAATCATGGGCCAGGGCGGACGTCCCGGCACAGATGGCGGCGACAACAAGGATCAGGCGGTTCATGTCGGTTTCTCCAGGCGCAATGCCCCCTCCGTTAGATATAATTCTAACGAAGCCCCATACCAGACTCAGCCGCTAGACGGTTTTCCCAAGCGTGACCCCTTGGGCATACCGGGCCACGTACTCGTTCACGTCCGGCACCGACATGGGGCGTCCGAAGTGATAACCCTGGCCCTCGTCACATCCCATCTGCAGAAGGTGTTCGATCTGCGTGGCGGTCTCGACCCCCTCTGCGATCACGTTCAGGTTCAGGTTGTGGCCAAGCTGGATGACGGTGCTGACGATCGGACTGTCCGCACTCTCCTCCAGGTCGCTCACGAAACTCCGGTCGATCTTGAGCCGGTTGAGCGGCAGCTCCTTGAGGTAGCTGAGCGAGGAATACCCCGTCCCGAAATCATCCAGCGCGATAGAAACGCCCCGCGCTGACAACTCGGCGAGCGTCTTCGCCACCCGGGTCTTGTCCGAGATCAGGACGCCCTCGGTCACTTCGACCTCGAACAGCGCGGCGGGCAGGCCGGTCTCGTCGAGGACGCTTTGGATCAAGCCGGAGACATCGGTTCGAGCAAACTGCACAGGAGAGACATTGACCGACACAATAGGCGCCTGGTCCCCGAGGGTCTGGAACCACCCCATCGCATCCGTGCAGGCGGTGCGCAAAAGCTGCTCCCCCAATTCGACGATCAGACCGGTTTGCTCGGCAATCGGGATGAAGACATCGGGACCAACGCGCCCGAGGTCTTCGTCATCCCAGCGCGCCAGCGCCTCAAACCCGATCAGGCGACCGTCGGACAGGCGGTGCTGCGGCTGGTAGTGCAGCCTCAGGTGCCCCTCGCGCACCGCGTGCTTCAGGCGCTCAATCACGGCGATGCGCTTGTTGAGTTGCTCCAGCATGGCGGGGTCAAACAGATGCGCGCGGTCGCGGCCCATGCCTTTCGCCGCGTACAGCGCCAGATCGCACAGCGACAGAAGATGGTGCGCGTTGTCTGTGTCCGAAGGGAACCGCGCGATCCCGACCGAGGCCGAGATCTGCAACTCGAACTCTGTCAGTTGGAACGGTTCCGACAGGCGGTCGCATACCTCCTGTCCCAGAGTCAGCCGCTCGTCCGCGCTGGTCGCTGTGTCGTCTGGCACCACCAGCAGGAATTCGTCGCCCGCAAGACGCGCCGCCCACGCCCCTCCGGTGGCCAGCGACCGCAGGCGGTCCGACGCACCCTCAAGAAGCTTGTCGCCGATGTCGTGCCCGTAGCTGTCGTTGATCTGTTTGAACCCATCCAGATCGATCAGAAACGCCGTCGCTTGATCTCGCTCCGGGTCCAGCGCGCCGAGCCGCTGGTTGACAGAGTTCCGGTTCAGCAGACCCGTCAGGTTGTCATAGGCGGCAAGCTGCTTCACCTGACGCTCTGCCTCGGTGGCTTTCGTCGCGTCGGCGATAATGCCGCGAAACCCCTGAAACGTGCCGCGGTCGAACTGCGGTCGACCCTTCACGGCAAGCCAGCGCAGACCATGCACCTGATCCTCATCGGGAAATGCCAGCACGATATCGTGGAACTCCGCCCGGTTGCGGACTGCGTCGGCCATCCTTTCAAACTCCGCCGCGCTTTCGGTGCTGATCTTCTCTCCAACGCGGTGCAGCACCGCCCGGTCGGCCATCTCTTCGGCGCCTCCAAGAAACTGAAAGATCAGGTCCGGGGCCGCCGTCACCCGCCCCTTGGCGTCAGTTTGCCAGATCCATTCTGTCGCCTTGGCCTCGTAATCCTTGATCAGTAGCTC
>JBCCXY010000026.1:0-32537 GCA_039190895.1 Pseudomonadota bacterium
CACAAGTCCTGGACGACCTCGCAAAGTCCCCGACCGAGTGACCGAACCCCGCCGCCTCTCGCGCGTAGAGTTCATCTCGCTGATGGCCATGCTGATGGCCACCATCGCGTTCTCTGTCGACGCCATGCTCCCCGCGATGCCGGAAATCGCCGTGGCCCTGTCCCCCGACGCCCCAAACCGTGCCCAACTTATCGTGACGAGCTTTATTATCGGTCTGGGCCTCGGCACTTTCATCGTCGGGCCCCTGTCAGACGCGTATGGGCGAAAACCGGTCGTGGCCGTCGGCTCCGCGATCTACATCCTCGGCGCGGCATTGGCCTGGCAGGCCCCATCGCTTGAAGTCCTTCTGGTGGGGCGCGTGATCCAGGGCATCGGCGGGTCGGCGGCCCGCGTTGTTTCTATCGCGATCATCCGCGACCTCTACACCGGGCGCCGCATGGCACAGATGATGTCGCTCGTCCTGATGATCTTCGCGCTCTTCCCTGCCGTCGCCCCGGCCATGGGTGCAGGGATCATCCATGTCGCGGGCTGGCGGAGCATCTTCCTCGCCTTTCTCGGCTTCGGGGTGATCAGCGCGGCGTGGTTCCTCTTGCGGCAGGAAGAAACCCACCCGCCCGAGGCCCGCCGCCCGTTCCGCCAGTCAATCATCCGATCCGGCATCGGTGAGATCAGCCGCGATCCGGACGTGTTGCGCGTGATATGCGCGCTGACCCTGAACTTCGGTATGCTGTTCTCCCTCCTTTCCTCGATCCAGCCGATCATGGACGTCACCTTCGACCGCGCCGACAGCTTTCACTGGTGGTTCATGATGATCGCCGTCATCGCCGCATCGGCAAGCATCCTGAACGCCCGCATCGTGATGCGGCTTGGCATGCGTCGTGTCGCCATCGGCGCCCTTGCCCTATGCATGACAACCTCCGCCATGCTGATGGCGTACGGCGCCTTGGGCAACTGGACCCACCCGGCGGCGTTTCCACTGTTCATGATCTGGGGCACCAGCATCTTTTGGAGCATGGGTCTCACCATCGGCAACCTCAACGCGCTGGCCATGGCGCCGCTTGGGCACATCGCCGGCCTCGCGGCGTCCCTTGTCGGCGCGGTGTCGACGGTCGCCTCGATGCTCATCGCCATCCCCGTCGGACAGATGTTCAACGGCACACCAATGCCCACCGCTCTCGGTGTGTTTACTTGCGCCCTGCTCGGCTTCGTGATCACCCGCTCAGTGGGTGAGCCGTCACCCGATCCACAGGAGTCCAACCCATGAAGCTGATCCCGCGCCATACCGTCCCCGACCTCGATCTGCCGCTGACCAGCGGCGGACGGTTCTCGCTGTCGAAAGACGCCGGCGAAAGAGGCGCACTCCTGTGCTTCTATCGCGGCCTTCACTGCCCGATCTGCGCTGTGCAACTGAAGGAACTGGCCGAGGCCACGCCCGAATTCGAAAAGCGCGGCATCATCCCGGTCGCCATCTCTGCCGACCCCAAGGACCGCGCAGAGGCGATGGCCGAGAAAGCCCCAGGCGCCCGCATCGCCTACGACTTCCCGCTAACGGCGGCCCGCGACGACTGGGGGCTGTATATCTCGACAAGCAAGGGCAAAACCTCGATCGGCATCGATGAACCCGCTCTGTTCCACGAACCAGGGTTGTTCCTCGTGAACCCCGACCTGACGCTGTACTACCTGTCGATCCAGTCGATGCCCTTCGCCCGCCCGAAGTTCCCAGACCTCCTCGGCGCCGTCGATTTCGCCATCGAAAAGGGCTACCCCGCCCGGGGCCAATACACCGGCGACCTGAACGCCGCGACGGCAGCGGAGTAACATGGTAGGCCGGGCTTCAGCCCGGCACGCCGCTCAGGCCTTCGCGGGGGCCTTCCCTTTCGCAAACACCGCCAGATCCCGCGCGATAGCGAACGCGCCCTTGATCTTGTCGCTGTCCCGTTTCCAATCGCGGCGCACGACGATCTTGTTGTCCTTCACCTTCGCCAGCCCCTTCTGATCCTCGATAAACGCCACCAGCCCCGCCGGGTTGGGGAACTTGTCGCGATGGAACTGGATCGTCGCCCCGCGCGGCCCCGCGTCGAACTTAGCGATATGCGCCTGCTTGCACTTCGCCTTGATGCGGACGACCAGCAGCAGCGTGTTCACCTCCTTCGGCAGTTTGCCGAACCGGTCGATCAGCTCCGCCGCAAAGCCCTCAAGTTCGACCTTCGTGGACAGGTCCGATAGCCGCCGGTACAGCCCCAGCCGCACGTCCAAGTCGGGCACATAATCCTCGGGGATCAGCACCGGCACACCCAGATTGATCTGCGGCGCCCACTGCCCGTCGGCCTCCGTCAGCCCTTCCAACTCGCCCGAGCGAATCTTGGCAATCGCCTCCTCCAGCATCGACTGGTAGAGTTCGTAGCCTACCTCGTTGATCTGCCCCGACTGCTCTTCGCCCAGCAGGTTCCCGGCGCCACGGATATCCAGATCCTGCGACGCCAAACTGAACCCCGCCCCCAGCGAGTCGAGAGAGGACAGCACCCGTAGCCGCTTCTCGGCCGTCACCGTCAGATTCGCGCGCGGCTTCGTTGTCAGATACGCATAAGCCCGCGTCTTCGACCGCCCCACGCGCCCACGGATCTGATAGAGTTGCGCCAGCCCGTACATATCCGCCCGGTGGATGACCATCGTGTTCGCCGTCGGGATATCGAGGCCCGATTCCACAATCGTCGTCGCCAGCAGCACGTCGTATTTGCCGTCGTAGAAAGCGTTCATCCGGTCGTCGAGCTCGCCCGCCGCCATCTGCCCATGCGCCGAGATATAGGTCACCTCGGGCACCTGATCCTTCAGGAATTCCTCCATTTCCGGCATGTCCGCAATGCGGGGGACAACGAAGAACGATTGCCCGCCGCGATAATGCTCACGCAACAGCGCTTCGCGGATCGTGACCGTGTCGAACTCGCTGACATACGTCCGGATCGCCAACCGATCGACCGGCGGCGTCCCGATGATCGACAGATCGCGCACGCCAGTCAGCGACAGTTGCAGCGTCCGGGGGATCGGCGTCGCCGTCAGAGTCAGCACGTGAACGTCCGACCGAAGCTCCTTCAACCGTTCCTTATGCGTCACCCCGAACCGCTGCTCTTCGTCGATGATGAGCAGCCCAAGGTCCTGAAATTTCACCTGTTTCGCGAGCACCGCATGGGTGCCGACGACGATATCCACCGTCCCGTCCTGCAACCCGCTCCGCGTCTTCGCCGCGTCAGCAGCCGACACGAACCGAGACAACGGCCGCACAGACACCGGGAACCCGCGAAATCGCTCGGCGAAGGTCTGGAAATGCTGGCGCGCCAACAGCGTTGTCGGCGCGATCACCGCCACCTGCACGCCCGACATCGCCGCGACGAAGGCCGCGCGCATCGCAACCTCTGTCTTCCCAAAGCCCACATCGCCGCACACCAGCCGGTCCATCGGCGTGCCCGAGGTCAGGTCGGTCACCACATCCTCGATCGCCTTGAGCTGATCGTCCGTCTCCTCATACGGGAACCGCGCCGAAAACGCGTCCCACATCCCCTCGGGCGGCGACAGGATGCGCCCCTTGCGCAGCTGCCGCTCCGCCGCGACGCGGATCAGCCGGTCCGCCATCTCGCGGATGCGCTCTTTCATGCGGGCTTTCTTGGCCTGCCATGCGCCACCGCCGAGCTTGTCGAGCAACCCCTCTTCGTGACCATACCGCGACAGCAGTTCGATGTTCACGACCGGCAGGAACAGCCGGTCCCCACCCGCATACTCCAGCCGCAAGCACTCGTGCGGCGCACCGGCCGCCGTCAGTACCTCCATCCCCTGATAGCGCCCGATCCCGTGGTCCACGTGCACGACGAGGTCACCGGGCGAAAGGCTCTGATGCTCCGTCAGAAAGTTCTCCGCCCGCCGCTTCTTCTTGGTCGACCGGATAAGCCGGTCGCCCAGCACGTCCTGCTCCGAGATCACCGTCAGCCGCCGCCCCGGATGCGCCTTCAGCGGCCCCTCAAACCCCTGCTCCAGAGCCCAGACCATCAGGTACAGCCCGTCGGCGCCCACCTTGCGGAAATCCTCGACCCGCCTCGCGTCCGCAACCTCCTGATCCTCCAGCAGCCCTTCAAGTCGCTCCCGCGCGCCGTCGGAATAGCTGGCGATCACCACCGGCCCATCTTCACGCTTTGCACGAAGATGCTCAGCCAACGCCCCGAAAAGGCTGATGCTTTCCTGCTGTCGCTCCGGTGCGAAATCGCGCCCGTCACGTCCCCCGGCATCCGTAACACCGGGTCCCGTCGGCTGCTGCAACACAGCCAGTTGCACCGCCCGCCGACCACCTAGAGTCGCATCCCAAGCCGCCTCGTCCAGATACAGCAATTCCGGCGGCGCGGGCTTATACACCGTGTCCATCCGCGCCTTCGCCTGAAGCGCTTCCTTCCGGGCCTCATACTGATCCACGATCCCTTCCCACCGCGACAAGCGCTGCGGTGCGGTCTGGTCGTCGAGAACCACCGACGCGTCCGGGAGGTAATCGAACAGCGTTTCCAACGTCTCATGAAAGAACGGCAGCCAATGCTCCACGCCCGCATGCTTACGCCCGGCGCTCACCGCTTCATAAAGTGGATCATCCGTACCAGCCGAGCCAAACTCCACCCGGTAGTTTTGCCGAAACCGCGTAATCGCAGGCTCATCGAGGATCACCTCGCTCACCGGCGCCAGCTCCACACGCTCCAGCTTTTCCGTCGTCCTCTGCGTCGCCGCATCGAACCGCCGCGCGCCGTCCAGCACGTCCCCGAACAGATCGAGCCGCACCGGCCCCGCTTCGCCCGGCGGGTAGATGTCGATGATCCCGCCGCGAACGGCGTAATCGCCCGGCTCCGTCACCGTCGGCGCCTGCGAAAATCCCATGCGCACCAGGAACGCCCGCAGCGCGGCCTCATCGATCCGGTCGCCGACCCGCGCCGCGAACGATGCCTCGCGCAACAGCGCCCGCGCGGGCACCCGCTGCATCGCCGCGTTCAGCGTCGTCAGCACCACCGCCTGATCCGGCCGACCCGCCGCCAGCAACGCCAATGTCGCCATCCGCGCCGCCGACACATCGGGGTTCGGCGACACACGATCATATGGCAAACAGTCCCACCCCGGAAACGCCAGCACCGGCACCTCGGGCGCGTGCAGCCGCAGCGCCTCCCGCATCGCCGCCATGCGCTTGTCATCGCGCGCGACATGCAGCACCCGCCCCGCCGACTCAAGCTCAGCCAGCAGAACGCGCGCATCAAAGCCTTCCGGCGCGCCTGAAATTGTTAAGTGGGAGGACATGGCACGCTCACCTAACGGCGCGCCCCGGGGTGTCAACCGCCCAACGGGCCGGTGACGAGAAGATTCTGCCCCATCCCCCAAAGCGCCGTAATGAAGATGGAGATCACACCGATAATCTGCGTAATCAACCGATGCCGCGCCATCACCTGCCGCAGCC
The DNA here is from genome assembly GCA_039190895.1 of Pseudomonadota bacterium. GTDB lineage: Bacteria > Pseudomonadota > Alphaproteobacteria > Rhodobacterales > Rhodobacteraceae > Ovoidimarina. The sequence continues at coordinate 5,474 of JBCCXY010000026.1, forward strand.
GCGCGCCGGTACAAGCCTCGCCCACAATCTTGCGACCCGTGAGCACATTGAGCCCAGCAATCACCGTCATCGGCGCCGCCAGAAAGAACACGGCCTGCGCGAACTCGACGTCATAGAAAAAGCCGAGGATAACCAGCATCGTCATCAGCCCCGCGGTAAACGCAACCAACAAGACGCCCGACGAATTCACGACATACATAATGCGGTTCACATTGATCCGCACAAGGTCCGTCAGATCGTGCTCCGCCTGCCCCCCCTGACGCCCGGCGCGCTGCACCAGGTCATAGGGTACGCCAAGGATCCAATGGCTCGCCGTCGACCACAGCACCGCCAGCGCGATCCAGTACCAGAGATTCGAAAAAGACCGCATGTCGATGAGCTCGAATACGGTTTGATACCAGTCCACGAGGGGTAATCCGTCTGCGCCCGCAGGCTATTCCAGCGCGGAACCTACTCTCTGGGTTCCGCCTTGACCAGTCTTGAGAGGGCCGCCGTTCCGTGACAGGTCTGATTGACGACAAAAAGAGGACGGTCCGCATGACGTACGGGGGATTTCCATCAACGCGCTTCCGCCGGAACCGGGCGTCGGACGCCCGGCGGCGCCTGACACGGGAGACGGCGCTGACGGTCAACGACCTGATCTGGCCGGTGTTCGTGATGGAGGGGGAGGATGGCGAAACGCCGATTGCGTCGATGCCCGGCGTGTCGCGTCTGACGATCGACCGTCTCGTGCGAGCGGCGGAAGAGGCGGCGAGCCTCGGCATCCCAGCGATCTGCGTGTTCCCCTACACCGATCCGGCGTTGAAAACAGAGCTGTGTGAAGAGGCCTGGAACCCCGAAAACCTGTCCAACCGCGCTGTCCGCGCAATCAAGGCCGAGGTGCCCGAGATCGCGGTGATGACCGACATCGCGCTCGACCCCTATAACGCCAACGGGCATGACGGGATCGTCAGGAATGGAGAAGTCATTAATGACGAAACCCTTGAAGCGCTTGTGAAAATGGCGCTGGCACAGGCAGAGGCCGGCAGCGACATTCTTGGCCCCTCCGACATGATGGACGGCCGAATCGGCGCGATGCGGCAGGGGCTTGAGGCGGCGGGGCATGTCAACGTGGCGATCATGAGCTACGCCGCGAAATACGCCTCCGCGTTCTATGGCCCCTTCCGCGACGCGGTGGGGGCATCGGGGGCGCTGAAGGGCGACAAGAAGACCTATCAGATGGACCCGGGCAACAGCAACGAAGCCTTGCGGCTAGTTGAGCGGGATCTGATTGAAGGGGCCGACATGGTCATGATCAAACCCGGCATGCCGTACCTCGACATCTGCCGCCGCGTGAAGGACACGTTCGGGGCGCCGACCTATGCCTACCAGGTGTCCGGTGAATACGCGATGCTGATGGGTGCGGCAGAGCGCGGGTGGCTGGACGGCCCGAAGGTCATTGAAGAAAGCCTCATGGCTTTCAAACGCGCCGGATGCGACGGGATCCTGACCTATTTCGCCCCCGAAATAGCAAAAACCCTCCGCGCGCGGGCCTGAGGCGGAAAAGTACCACACAAGGGGTAATGACTCTTCCCGCGAGACCCGCTATAAGTGGCGTAGAACGGCCACATAAGGCTGTCGTCTGAGGCACACCGGCAAGATAAGGGGCTATACCCATGACCACACTTACCCGCCGCGGCGCTGCACTTTGTGCGGTCGCGTCGATACTCGCACTAACCGCCTGCGGCAACGGCGTCGGATCGAACGGCCCGCAGGTGATCGACGGACGCGTCGATACCACGTTGAACTTCCTTGAAACCTCCTACCCCGCGACGCGCGATCTGCGCGACAAGGCGGCGGGCGTCCTCGTGATGCCTCTCGTGACCGAAGCAGGCTTTGGTGTCGGCGGCTCATATGGGCGCGGCGCGTTGCAGGTGAATGGCGTGACGGTAGACTATTATTCGGCCACGCAGGCAAGCTTCGGCTTTCAGGCGGGCGCCCAGCAATACGCGCACGCCCTCTATTTCATGACGGAAGATGCGCTCGCAGAGTTCCGCGCGTCACCCGGTTGGGCGGCGGGCGCTGATCTGGAATACACGTTGTCGAACCGGGCTGAGAACATCTCGGCCGAGACCACGACCGTGCTCGACCCGGTGATCGCCGTGGTGTTCGGTCAGGCCGGGCTTCTGGCCGGGGCGTCGGTCGAGGGCACGAAGTACACCCGCATCATTCCCTGATGTGACAGTGGATCGGGCGCACCTGCGTCCGATCCATGACCGGAATTTGGAAAACTCCGTACCGGAAAATCCCATTTTCCTTCCGCTTTCTTGGTAAGAAAACACACTCTTTCGTTGTGCGTCCTGACAAAAAAAACCGCCGCACTCCGGGCAGGAGGCGGCGGAAGGGGCGAATCTGTAGGCGTACCGGTCAAAGGGGGAGGGAAATCCCCAGCAGGGTCAAAGCCGGGACAAAGGCAGACCCAGATCGTGCGCGTCAAGCTTGGGGACAGAGGCGCAAACCGGTTCGACAGATCGCAGGCAGTCGAGAAATCCCTCAGCCGAGGCCCGGCAGGTGGAAGACGCCAATCGCAAGGACAACAAGCGCGGCGGCACCGACGAAGTCTGCGAGCAACGTGTGTGGCTCAATGTTCAGGGCGGTTTTCAAGGCGTTAAGCATGGGCGGTGCTTTCTGTCAGTGGGTTGTTGCCACTTTGTTCTCATAACAGGAACGTTCTGTAAAGAACTTTCTGAGAACATTCGCGAACAAACGTGGAAATCTGCGCTTAACCAACTGAAATCAAACGGATCGCCCTGTCCTGTTCCATTAACCATAAAAGCGTCTTAACCGCCGCTCCACGCTGCGACTCAAGCTTTGGGTCCTCAACCAGCAGCGTTCGCGCATCACTCTGCGCGATCGCCGATAACCCTGCCTGCCGCTCCAGATCCGCGATTCGGAACCGCGGCAGCCCCGATTGCGCCGTCCCGATCACATCGCCCGCGCCGCGCATCGCCAGATCCTCTTCGGCAATCCAAAAGCCGTCTTCGGTTTCGCGAAGGATTTCCAGGCGTTTCCGTCCAGTTTCGGACAGCGGCGACTGATAGATCAGCAGGCAGGTAGATGCGCCCTCGCCCCGCCCAACGCGGCCCCGAAGCTGATGCAACTGCGCGAGACCAAAGGTCTCGGCCCGTTCGATCACCATGATCGTCGCGTTGGGGACGTTGACGCCCACCTCGATGACCGTCGTGGCGACCAGCACCTTGGTCTCACCCGTCACAAACCGCGCCATCGCCGCGTCTTTCTCAGCCGGGGGCATCTGCCCATGCACCAAACCAACGGCACCTTCACCGAGGGCCGCGCGCAATCGCTGAAACCGATCTTCGGCGGCAACAAGGTCCATCACCTCGCTCTCTTCGACGAGCGGGCACACCCAATACGCCTGGCGCCCCTCCTCGATCGCACGACGCAGGTTGCCCACGACCTCGTCCAGCCGCGCCGTCGAAACCATGGCCGTTGTCACCGGCTTCCGCCCCGGAGGCTTCTCATCCAGAACCGAGACATCCATGTGCCCATACTGCGCAAGGCTCAAAGACCGCGGGATGGGTGTCGCGGTCATCACCAGCACGTCCGCTGTCTCACCCTTCGCGCCCAGTTCCATCCGCTGCGCGACGCCAAAACGGTGCTGCTCATCGACAATCGCCAGCCGCAGATCAGCGAACACCACGTCCGGCTGAAACACTGCGTGGGTGCCCACGAGCACATGAATATCCCCATCCGCAAGCGCCTTCAGCTTGGCCGCCCGATCTGCACCTCGATCCCGCCCCGTCAGGATTTCCACAACGATTTCAGCCGTCTCCGCAAGGGGCGTGAGGCTCTCCAGATGCTGGCGAGCAAGGATCTCTGTCGGTGCCATAAGCACGCCCTGCCCCCCGGCCTCCACCGCCGCGACAAGCGCCAGAAACGCCACCAGGGTCTTCCCCGACCCGACATCCCCCTGCAGCAACCGGTTCATCCGCACAGGCGCCGCCATGTCCCGCGCGATCTCGTCAACCGCCCGGGTCTGCGCCCCCGTTGGCACAAACGGCAGCGCCTCCAGCACGCGGCGGGCACGTGATCCGTCGCCCACCGTTTCGCGCCCCGCCTTCCGGCGCGACGCCTGCCGCGCAAGCGCGAGCGTCACCTGATGCGCCAACAGTTCGTCATATGCCAGCCGCCGCCGCGCGCTGGAGTTCGGCGACAGGTCCTTGTCCGCCACCGGCGCATGCACGGCCTCCAGGGCGGCGCGCCATGAAGCCCAGCCCTCGCGCTCCACCAAAGCGGGATCGATCCATTCGTCCAGATCCGGCACACGATGCAGCGCATCTGCCAGCGCCTTCGCCATGATCCGCTGTGTCACACTCCCGGTCAGCGGATACAGCGGCTCAAACGCTGGAATTGTCTCCGCTTCGGCCACCGGGACCATGTGATCCGGGTGCACGATCTGCGCAACCCCATCAAAATGCTCAACCTTTCCCGAAACGACCCGCCGCGACCCGGGGGGAAGCTGCTTCAGCAAATACTCCCCCCGCGCATGAAAAAACACGAGCTGAAACGTCGTCGCCGCGTCTGTCACGTCTACGCGATAGGGTCGCCCTTTGACCCGCGCAGGACGATGCTGGCCGACCTCGACCTCGACAGTGACGACGGCAGGCGGCACGACACCCTGCACGGTCTCGCGGCGTGCCCGGTCAACGCCCGAATAAGGCAGCGTCAACAACAGATCCTTCGGCGTGAGGGTGCCCGCCTTTTCAAGCGCCGCAGCCGACTTCGGACCAATCCCGTCGAGCCCCTTGAGGTCCGCAAACAGCGGAAACAACACTTCGGGGCGGCCGCTCATCCGGCGCCGATCAGCTCTAGCCAGCCATCCTCGTCCAGCGTCTCGATCCCCAGTTCGGCGGCCTTCTTGGCCTTCGATCCCGCGCCGGGTCCTGCCACCAGCAAGTCGGTTTTCGCAGACACCGAACCAGACACCTTGGCCCCTAGCGCCTCCGCTCGGGCCTTCGCCTCGGCCCGCGTCATTTTCTCAAGCGTGCCAGTAAACACGACCGTTTTGCCGGCGACCGGGCTGCCATCCGTGTTCGGCGCTTCAACTGCCGTGATCTCGGTTAGCGCCTCCACGAGGCGGGCAATCGAGGCGCGCTCAGCCTCCTGATGAAACGTCGTGATCAGCGAGGCGGCCATCACCTCGCCCACGCCATCGGCGCCTATCAGGTCATCCCACGCCACGCCCTGCCCGATCTCGGCGGCATCCATCGCCGCCTCAAAAGCCTCCCACGTGCCGTAGTGCCGCGCAAGGATTCGGCCGGACGACTCACCCACATGGCGGATGCCCAGCGCGAAAATCATCCGGTCGAGCCCGATGACCCGCCGCGCCTCCACCCCGGCGAAGAGGTTCGCGGCCGAGCGCTCACCATAGCCCTCGCGCGTGCGCAGATCGTCGCCGTGACGGGCGGCCAGCGAAAAGATGTCCGCAGGCTCCTTGATCCAGCCAAGCGCATAGAACTGCTCCACTTGCTTGGACCCAAGCCCTTCAATGTCGAACGCCGCACGCGACACGAAATGACGCAGCTTTTCAACGGCTTGAGCAGGGCAGATCAGCCCGCCCGTACAACGCCGCACCGCATCGCCCTCATCCCGCACGGCCTCGGAGTCGCACTCCGGGCACCGCGTCGGAAAGACATAGGCCGCCGACTCCGAAAGCCGCTTTGACAGATCGACATCGGCGACCTTGGGGATCACGTCGCCCGCGCGATAGACCTGCACCCAGTCGCCGACGCGGATGTCCTTACCATCGCGGATCGGCGCCCCGTTGGCGTCGCGTCCGGCGATGTAATCCTCATTGTGCAGCGTTGCGTTCGAGACCACGACGCCGCCCACGGTCACCGGTTGCAGCCGAGCAACCGGCGACAGCGCCCCGGTGCGCCCAACCTGAATGTCAATCGCTTCCAGCAGCGTCCAGGCCAGTTCCGCCGGGAACTTGTGCGCAATGGCCCAACGCGGAGTGGTTGAGCGGAAGCCAAGCCGCCCCTGCAACCCCAGATCGTTGACCTTGTAGACAACGCCGTCGATGTCATAGCCGAGCGTCGCGCGCTGTTCTTCAATGCTCGCGTAATGCGCCAACATCGCGTCGACCCCGTCGCACAGTTGGGTCAACGGGTTGGTCTGAAAGCCAAGCTCAGCCAACCTCGCAATCGCACCGAACTGGGTATCGGCGAGCGGCGCGCTTTTTTCGCCCCAGGCGTAGGCGAAGAATTTCAGCGGGCGGGTCCTGGTGATTTCAGCGTCCAGTTGCCGCAATGATCCCGCCGCCGCGTTGCGTGGGTTAGCAAACACCTTGGCCCCTGCTGCGTCTTGCCGCGCGTTCAGTGCTTCGAAATCGGCGTGACTCATATAGACCTCGCCGCGGACTTCCAGAATATCCGGCGCATCCACGAGCATCTCGGGAATGTCGCTGATCGTCAGCGCATTCCGCGTCACGTTCTCCCCCACGGCGCCATCACCCCGGGTCGCCGCCTCCACAAGGCGCCCACCCTCATAGCGCAAAGACAACGACAGCCCGTCGATCTTCGGCTCGGCCGTGTAGGCCAACGTGTCTTCGGTTCCCAGATAGCGTCGGACCGAGCCATCGAACTCGGCCACGTCGTCGCCATTGAACGCATTGCCCAGTGACAGCATCCGCACACGATGCGCGACCTTCTGAAACCCCTCTGCTGGTGCCGCGCCGACCTGATCAGACGGGCTGTCCGATCGCTTGAGCCCCGGAAACAGCGTCTCAATTGCCGCATTGCGCCGCTTCAGGGCGTCATACTCTGCATCGCTGAGCTCCGGCGCGTCTTCGGTGTGATACGCCGCGTTGGCAGACGCCAAGACCTGCGAAAGGCGCGCAAGTTCGTCGCGCGCCTCGTCTTCCGTCAGTGTCTCAATTGGTGTCTGATCCGCCATCTCGTCCTCCAGCAGGTCACAGCCGGAGTGTTAGAGCATGTTCAGATCAGGGTGAAGTCTCTGGCCCCACGCCGTTTTCTGGAAGAAAACGCACCGGAATTTGTATCAAATTCCGTCACCCGGCCGCAGCCAGGGGAACGCCCGAAACCTCAGGCTCCGGGTCCCGCAGCACATAGCCCCGGCCCCAAACCGTTTCGATATAGTTCTCACCGTCCGTTGCCTGGCTGAGCTTCTTGCGGAGCTTACAGATGAATACGTCGATGATCTTCAATTCGGGCTCATCCATCCCGCCGTAGAGATGGTTGAGGAACATCTCCTTGGTGAGGGTCGTCCCCTTACGAAGCGAAAGAAGCTCCAGCATCTGGTACTCTTTGCCTGTCAGGTGCACCGTGCGCCCGTCAACCTCCACCGTTTTGGCGTCGAGATTGACCGAAATCTTACCCGTCCGGATGACCGACTGCGCATGCCCTTTGGAGCGTCTGATGATCGCGTGAATGCGGGCCACAAGCTCTTCCCGGTGGAAGGGTTTGGTCAGGTAGTCGTCTGCCCCGAACCCGAATCCCTTAAGCTTGTTCTCGGTATCGTCCGACCCCGAGAGGATCAAAATCGGCGTATCCACCCGCGCCAGCCGCAACTGCCGCAACACTTCGTGCCCGTTCATGTCCGGAAGGTTAAGGTCCAGGAGGATCAGATCGTAGTCGTACAGCTTCGCCAGATCGATCCCTTCTTCCCCAAGGTCTGTTGCGTAAACGTTCAGGTTGGCGTGGGTCAGCATAAGCTCGATGCTGGGGGAAGTCGTAGGATCGTCTTCGACGAGGAGTACGCGCATTTCATCGCTCCGAAAGCTAAACTAAATCGCCGTTAATAATTCCCGATAAAAGTTAACCGGCAGTTACCGTGTACGGCAGATTAGCATTACAACTTAAAGTTGTCTATATCTTTGTAGAGCCGTTGCTTTCAGGGCTGCCTCGCCGTGCGTCTCAACCGCAGATTGCCAAGACGTAAACTCCTCGTCCGTCAGCGCGTACATTTCCAAGGCTTCATCGCGCGAGATCAGGCCCCCGGACACCGCGCGCACCACGGCCGCCTTCCGGCTGGCCACCCACCGCCGGGTCTTGGGGCTTGGCAAGTCTGCACGCGTCATCACGGTGCCATCCGGCAACGTTACAGCGCGTGGACCATCAACTTTCTTAAGGTACATGACCCTCATCCCGAACTTACGGCGAACCCAAGATGTAACTTTTTGGTTTAACGACGCGTGAAACCCGTACCTTGTTAGTCGTTCGCATTTTCCTATATTTGCGCGCGATCCCAATTGGATGTGAGACCCATGGCCCTCGACAACCACCCGCTCAATTCGCTCGGCCTGCCCAAGCCGGTGGCCGAGACTCGTGTGCTCGTTGCCATGTCGGGCGGCGTGGACAGTTCCGTCGTGGCGGCGATGCTGGCGGACGAGGGCTATGATGTCGTGGGCATTACGCTGCAGCTTTATGACCACGGGGCCGCGCTAGCGAAGAAGGGCGCTTGCTGCGCGGGGCTGGATATCCACGATGCCCGCCGCGTCGCCGAATCGATGGGGTTCCCGCACTACGTGCTGGATTACGAGAACACGTTCCGCGAGGCGGTCATCGATGAGTTCGCAGACAGCTATCTGGCAGGTGCGACGCCCGTGCCCTGCATCCGCTGCAACGAACGCGTGAAGTTCCGCGACCTGTTGGAGACGGCGAAGGACCTCGACGCCGACTGCATGGCCACCGGCCACTACATCCGTCGCGAGGCGGGCCCCAACGGCGCCGAACTCCACTCAGCCGCCGACGCCGCGCGCGACCAGTCCTACTTCCTTTTCTCCACCACCCGCGATCAGCTCGACTACCTGCGCTTTCCCCTGGGGGGCCTCGCCTCAAAGTACGAAACCCGCGCGCTAGCGACCAAGTATGGCCTACCGGTCGCCGACAAGCCCGACAGCCAGGACATCTGCTTTGTGCCCGACGGCAACTACGCCTCGGTGATCCAAAAGCTCCGCCCTGGCGCCGCCGAACCCGGGGAAATCGTCCACGCCGACGGCCGCGTCCTCGGCGAACATCCGGGCGTCATCCACTACACCATCGGCCAGCGCCGGGGGCTGGGCATCGGCGGGCTTGAAGAGCCGCTCTACGTCGTCAAGCTCGACGTCGACACCCGCCGTGTGGTCGTCGGCCCTAAAGACATGCTCGCCACCCGCCGCGTACCGGTGCGCGAGATCAACTGGATAGGCAACGGCGCCCTTACCGATGCCGCCGAGCGCGAGATCTCTGTCCGCGTCCGCTCCACCCGCCCGCCGCAAGAGGCGATCCTGCGTCCGACCGGGCCGGACACGGGCGAGGTCGAACTACTGACCCCGGAGGAAGGCGTCTCCCCCGGACAAGCTTGCGTGTTCTACGAAACCGAAGGGACCCGCGTCCTCGGCGGCGGCTGGATCTGGCGCGGGGCATGACGCCGGTCATCGGCGTCGCGCCCTACGCCCTGCGCCCGGGCCCGGGACTTGCGTCAACACCGCTGTCCCAGATCGCCTTCCCGCTGGGCCTGTCCGAGCGGCTTTCGGGCGGCACGCTGGGCGACCTCGGCCCCGACGACCACGTCATCTTCTTCCCCAAAAGCTCGTTCTACTGGCCCCGCCCCCTCGGCATCGCCGCCCAACCCTCGTTGATGATCGCCGAACCGCGTGCCGTCCACGCCCGCCACATGGCGCTGCTGCGCGTCTTCTACCGCCGGTTCTTCCGCGTGCTGACCCGCGACCCGACGCTCCAGACACAGATCCCGAATGCCCTGCCCTACAGCCACATGGAAAGCTGGATCCCCGACACGGTCGACACGACCAAAAGCCGCCACTGCTCCCTCATTGCATCGGCCAAACGCGACCAACCGGGCCACAAGCTCCGCCACCGCATCGTGGAAGCGATCCGTGCCGAGGGCCTTGATATCGACATCATGGGCCGCGGCTATGCCCCGTTCGAGGCGAAGGAAGACGGCCTCGCGCCCTACCACTTCTCGGTTATCATCGAGAACAGCCAAGAGCCCGGCTACATCACCGAAAAGCTCCTCGACGCCTGTCTCTGCCGCACGATCCCGCTGTACTGGGGCGCGCCGGATGTGGGCGACTACCTCGACCCGTCCGGCATGGTGATCTGCGACAGCGAGGCGGCCCTCATGACTGCCCTGCGCGCGCCGCCTGACCCCGCTTCTTTCGCCCCGGCGCTAGAGGCAAACCGCGAAACAGCCCGCGACCTCGCCCAGGGCCCCCTTCGCGCCGCACTCACGCTCGCGTCAGAGCTTGGCGACAGCAAGCCAGTCCTCACGACCCACCGCCTCCACTTGCGCCCGTACCGGATCGCCGACACCCAACCGCTTCACCGCTTCTTCCGCGACCCCGAGGCGATGCGATACTGGGGCAACCGGCATCGGACACTGACCGAGACACTGGATTTCGTCCGCATGACAATGGCCGCCGACCCCGCAACAACCTGCGAGTTCGTCATCGAAAGAGACGGCGAGGTCATCGGCAAAGCCGGCATGTGGCGCGCGCCCGAGATCGGCTTCTTCATCCTGCCCGGCCACCAGCGAAAGGAGTACGCCTACGAGGCTCTCTCCGCCCTCATCCCCCACCTCTTCGCCCGCTACGACATCAGCCACCTGACCGCCGACGTCGACCCCCGCAACACCGCCTGCCTTGCCCTGCTGGCGCGCCTCGGGTTCACCGAAACCCACCGCGCCGAGCGGACGATCGAGATCGATGGCGACTGGTGCGACAGCATATATTTCCAACTTACCCGCCCCTGACCAGCCAGCGGGGGCCAGCCCCCGCACCCCCGGGATACTTACAAAAGAAGAAGAGGCTGGACGGGCCCTGGCCTTCATCTTGGGTGAAATACTCCGGGGGGCGCCAAAGGCGCGGGGGCAGCGCCCTCTCCGCAATCGCCGCAGCGCGCTACCCGTCCAGACCGGCCAACACCGCCCGAGCGGCGCGCAGGCCCGGAGCTTCGCCACCGCGCCCAAGCCGGTCCATGGTCAGGTCCAAAGCGTCAAGCTGCGCGCCCGGATCATCCAGCACCGCCAACAGCGCCTCCGAGATCGGGCCGGGCTTGCACTTGCCGCCCAGAAACTCGGGCACCACGCGCGTGTCGGTCACGAGGTTCACAAGCGTCACCGTATCGATCTTCGCCATCGCCTTCATGACGGTCATCGTGAACCACGCCATGTCATAAGCGATCACCATCGGCGTCCGTGCCGCCGCAAGCTCCAGCGAAACGGTCCCGGACGCGGCCAGCGCTACATCGGCAGCACCAAACGCCGCGCGTTTTGCAGCAGGCGCGGCGCGGGTATCCAGCACCACCGGATCGCCAGGCCACGCCCGGACATGCTGCGCCACCATGTCCTCCAACCCCGGAGCCGCCGGGACGACCACCCGCATGTCGGGCCGTTCCGCACTAACCTTGTAGAGCGCCAGCCCGAACGGGTCCGCCAGCCGCCCAACCTCCCCCTTGCGCGAGCCCGGAAGCGCAAGAATGACCTCCGCGTCGCCCAGCCCATGCGCCTCGCGAAACGCGGCGACCTCAGATTCCGTCGCCACCGGCTCTGCCACCACAGGGTGGCCGACGAAGTCGGCGCGCATGCCTTCGGCCTCCATATAGGGCGGCTCAAACGGCAACAACGTCAGCACCTGATCCACATTCGGCGCCATCTTCGCCGCGCGCTTCGGGCGCCACGCCCAGACGGACGGCGCGACATAGTGCACCGTGCGCTGTCCGGGCCGCGCCTCGCGAACGCGTTTCAGCACGCGCAGGCAAAAGTCCGGACTATCTATGGTCACAATCACATCCGGCTCTTCGGCAATCGCAAAGTCCGCCGTCTGGCGCATGCGGGCGTGCAGATGGGGGTACTTCGGCAGAACCTCCGCCAACCCCATCACCGACAATTCGGTCATGTCAAAGAGGCTTTCCAACCCCTCCGCCTGCATCCTGTCGCCACCCACACCAACGAACGCAACACCCGGGCTCAGCGCCTTGAGACCCGCCATCAGCGCCCCGCCGAGGGCATCGCCCGAGGCCTCCCCCGCGACGAGAAAAACCTTCAACGCACCCACAGGAACAGCCCCTTGGCATCAGCAGCGGCGACCGTTGCCTCCCGCTCCAGCACCATGACGCCCCCAGCCTCGATCACGATGCCAGACAAACCCGCGTCGCTTGCACCCTGAACCGTCCCCGGGCCGACCACGGGCAAATCAATTCGCCGATCCTGCCCTGCCTTGGGCGCCTTGTACAACACGCCGCCATCCGGCCCCTCCGGCCGCCCCTGTGCCAGCGTACGCAACATCCAATCCGTGCCGCCCAGTGTCTCCACCGCCAAGGCCTGCCCCTTCGCCACGACACAAGCCTGCCCGACATCTGCCGCCGCGAGCGCCGCCTGCACCTCCGCCGCCCGGTCCGCGTCGGACTCGTCTCGTTCCCCGGGCTGCGCCTCCGTCAGAATACCCGCTTCGGGTAGGAGCGACGGCACCAACTCATGCGCACCGCGCACAGCCATGCCCTGCTCTTCAAACAGCCCGATCACGACGCGCAACAGGCCGTCATCGCCCTGCCCCATCGCTTTCATCACACGCGGGACAAGCGGCGCCGTTCGAAGATCGATCCGCTTCATGTCCACCTTCGGGCGGCGTACCGCGCCCGCAAAGCACACCTCCGTCACACCGCGCTTGCGCAGGTCGCGCAGGAATGACCCCAGCCGTTCGACCTCAAACACCAGCGGATCGGGGAGGCCGGACGGAAAGCCCTTCATCTCGCAGACAAGCACATCGTCCACCGCCTGATGGATCGCCGTGGGCAAGGCCCCCTCGCCGGCAATCAGGGCCAGCACGCCAGGTTACCTCGGCGCCAGGAAGTGCCGGTCCGAGGCCGAGAGGATGAACTCCACGATCTCGCGCACATGGTCGCTGTCGGTTTCCCCGGCGAGCCGTTGCGCGCGGTCCTGAAACGCCCCCTCCCCCTGCGCGAGCATCTGATACGCCGCCCTCAGCGCCGTAATGTCAGCCCGAGAGACGCCGCGCCGTTTGAGCCCGACGAGGTTCAGCCCCGTCAGCTCCCCCCGCGGCGCCTGCACCAGACCGTGCGGGATCACGTCGTTGGTCACCATCGTCACGGCACCGATGATGGCGCCCTTCCCCACGCGGACGAACTGATGGATGCCCGACAGACCGCCGATGATCACCTCGTCCTCAATCACGCAGTGCCCCGCAATCGCGCCCTGATTGGCCACGATCACCCGGTTCCCGACCTGCGCGTCATGCGCTACATGCGCGCCGGTCATGAAGAGACAATCGTCGCCCACGCGAGTCACACCGCCCCCGCCATCGGTCCCGGTGTTCATCGTCACGCCTTCGCGGATGCGGTTGCGGGCGCCGACTTCCAGCCGCGTGGCTTCGCCCTTGAACTTCAGATCCTGCGGAATCTCTCCGATCACGGCGCCCTGGAAGATCACAGTCTCTTCGCCAATTGACGTGCGCCCGGTGACCGTTGCGTGGGGTTTGACCTCGACCCCGCGCCCAAGCTTTACGTCCGGACCGACATAGGCAAACGGGCCGACCGTGACGTCGGGTCCAAGCTCTGCCCCGTCTTCGACGGCGGCCGATGGGTGAACGCCGCCGGTCACGCGTCGCTCTTCGACAGGTCCATCATGGCGGTGATGTCGCACTCACAGGCCATTTCTCCGTCAACCTCGGCCTTGCACGAGAACTTCCAGACGCGCCCACCGCCGCGCTTCACCTCGACATGCAGCTTCAGCACATCGCCCGGCACCACCTTCCGCCGGAACTTAGCCCCGTCAATCGACATAAAGTAGACCAGCGCGTTCTTCCCCGCGAGGTCCTCTGTCACCCCAGCCAAAACGGCGGCGGTCTGTGCCAATCCTTCGATGATCAGAACGCCGGGCATGATCGGAAAGCCGGGGAAATGGCCCTGCAAATGCGGCTCCGTCATCGTGACGTTCTTGATACCCGTGGCGCTCTTGCCAGCCTCGATGGCCTCAACGCGGTCGATCAGCAGGAACGGATAACGGTGCGGGATGATCGCCTGGATCAGATCCAGGTCGGCTGTGGTCGTCTCTGTCATGGGTCCTGTCCTAGCACTCCTTCGGCGGGCGGGCGACCTAGTCGCTGATCCCGCTGCCATCGCCTATCTCGGCGTCAATCCGGGCAATCGCGAGGTCCGTGATGTCCGCCGCCTCGGACGCCGCAAAGACACTGCGCCGGTCCAGCACGACCAGCGCCTGCCGCTCATTCAGGATCTGTGCGAGGATTGGCCCGATCTGCCCGAAAAACGCCTGCTGCGCCTCTTCGCGCAGGCCCTGAACCTCTCGCAGCTTTGCATCCTGCGCGGCGCGTATCTCATCCACCTTGGCGTCAAAGGCATCGGCGAGCGCGCGGAACTCTTCCACCGGAAGCGTTGGGCGTCGATCCGTCAGATCCCGCTCCTCCGCGATCAGCTCCCCTTCGATCCGTCGGTTTTCTGTGGCCAGTTCCGTGGCCCGTTGCTCGATCTCGCCAATCGCCCGGCGTCCGAACGCCGTTTCAGCGAACAGACGCTCCGGGTCGATTGTAAGTACGGTCGCACTCGGTGACACCTCCTGCGCCGCACTGGGCGACGCGAGTGTCACCATCAACACCACCAGAAACCAGCGGGCCAGCCCGCCCATGTCTAGAAACGAGCCGTGACAGTAACGTCGAACGTCCGCTCCCGGTCGAAGTCTTCGGACTTGAGCTGTTCAGAGAAGTTGAACGTCAGCGGTCCAAGCGGCGTTTCCCAGAACAGCGAGAAGCCCACAGACGACCTGAGGCTGAAACTGTCGTCGACGGAACCGGGCCCACCTGCACCATCCGTATTCTGCAGCCCCCAGACCGAGCCGGCATCAACGAACAGACCGCCGGACACGCCGAGTTCCTCCGCAAACCCGATCGGGAAACCGAATTCCAACTTGCCGAGCACATAGTTGTTGCCGCCCAGAGCGTCCTGGTTGACTGCAGCGGTATCACGCGGCCCGACGCCACGGAATTCAAAGCCCCTAAGTTGCGAAGACCTCAGGAAGAACCGGTCATTCACTGTGGTGACGTAGTCGTTCAGCGGAGTGATGGTTCCGCCTTCCAACGTGGCCCGCAGAGTGTAGTCCTCGTTCCGCAGGCGACGTTGCGCCACGGCACGGGCGGTCGTCTTGATGAAGTCAACATCGCCGCCAAGCCCCGCAAACTCCTGCCCAAAGCTCAACAGCACACCAGCGTTGGGGTCGAGCCCGCCCCGACGCGTGTCGTAGACGAAATTGTACGCAATGGCGCTCTTTGTCGATTTCCGAGCTTCAGCCTGAAGTATCGGGGAACTGTCTGTACTTACATCAAACAGATCTCGCTGATTGTAGGTGTAACTGACGTTGAGGCGCGAATACTCGCCCACGGGAAAGCCCAATCCGATCGAGGCACCGATCGATTCAGAACTGAAGTCCGAGCTATCGTCCTCTTCGGTGTTAAGGAATGCCGCCAGTGTTAGCGAAAGATCGCGTCCGAACAGGTAAGGTTCCGTGAACGAGATCTGGTTGCGCGACGAGCTGTCTGTCGTGTTCAGCTCGAACGAAAGCTGTTGACCCCGTCCCAGAAAGTTCCGCTCCGAGAACGAGACGGCGACGCCGATCCCGCCATCGGTGGAGTACGAACCACCAACACCAAGCGAGCCGGTGGGCTCTTCTTCCACATCCACATCGATCACGACCTGATCGGGACCCGAGCCCTCACGCGACTGCACGTTGACGTTCGAGAAATAGTTCAACGCGCGGATGCGGGTCGCCGCATTGCGGATTTCACGCGGATTGAACGGGTCCCCCTCGACCGACCGGAACTGCCTCCGGATCACCCGGTCGAGCGTCGTCTGGTTGCCCTCAATATCGATCCGCTCGACAAAGATACGCTCACCACGCGAAATCTCGAACTCAATGTCCAGCGTCAACGCGCGCTCATTACGAGTCACACGCGGTTCGATCCGTACGAAGTCGAGGCCCTTCTGCGTGGCCAGCCCCTCCATCCGAGTGATCGCGTTCTCGATCAGAATGGGCGAGTAGACCACGTTTTCACGCAGGCGACCCGCGGCAAGGAACTCTGCCGCGTCGGCCCCATTATAGGTCGACGTCGCCGTCACACTGCCGATGCTGAACTGTTGGCCTTCGCGCACCTGGAACGTGATGAACGTCGCGTTCCGCTCTCGCGAAAGCTCGGCCGACACGTCCAGAATCTGGAAGTCGATGTAGCCGCGCGACAGATAGAAATCCCGCAGCACGCGCCGGTCAAACTCGATCCGGTCGGCGATGAACGTGTCAGTGCGGAAGAAGCGTCGCAACAGCCCCGCCTGCTTCGTTTCAAGCACACGGCGCAGGCGCCGGTCGGAATATTCACGGTTGCCGACAAACGAAACGCGCTCGTTCTCAACGACGCGCCCCTCGGCAACCTCAAAAACCAGATCAACGCGGTTATCGGACCGGCGAATGATGCGCGGCGTCACAGACGCAGCAAGATACCCCTGCTCCTCATACGCACCGATGATGTTCGCGGCATCCTGCTCCGCTTGTGTGGGCGAATAGACACGCCGCGGGGACGAGCGCAGCAATGGCAGCAGCTCGTCATCGTCAAGCCGACGGTTTCCCTCGATGGCGATCTGGTTGATCGTCGGGAACTCCTCAACGCGGATCACAAGGGTGCTCCCGCGCGGCTCCAGCTCCACCGTTTCGAACAGGCCAGAGGCACGGATATCCTGCGACGCCTGGTTCAGTTGGCTGGTCGACACGCTCTGCCCCGGCCGTAGCTCGGAGTACGACAGCACCGTGCCCGGATCAACGCGCTGATTTCCCTCGATAACGAAGTTGGTGAACCGGAATTGCGCGTGCGCTGGCACAAGACTTCCCGGCAGGATTAGGAACACGGCGACGAGAATTGCCGCCAGTGCCGACCCCAGATTAAAACGGCACATATGCCCCTTAAAGGCAGATCCCCACCATATGTTGGTCATAACAGCCCGATCCGCTAAACCCATAGTAAGGTCTGGGTAAAACGATTGTGAGGGGTTGTCAAAGCGATGGCCGCCCAAAACGGCCACATTTTCAGAGGGGTGCTAGAGCGCCGTTTAGAAGGGCGAGAAGTGCAGTGCCACGTAGCCTGCCCCGAACAGCGATGCCGCAATGAAAGCCGACGACAAAACGTAGTCCCGGCAAAGATCCGAGATCACCGCAAGACCGGAAGGGATCGCTTTGCGCAGCCGCATCGCAGGCTCCTGAAACTCAACACCTAATTGGAATAATACTGTTCAAATATGGCCGGATTGCGGCCACGAAGTGCCCCGCTAGGGGCAGAAGAAATCGTTGAATAATGCGAACGCCATGAAGCCGAGGATCAGCGTCAGGCCTGTTGTCATCAGAACACGCAACGCCTGATCGCTGGGTGGCTTTCCGGTCACAGCCTCCCACGCGTGGAACAACAAGTGTCCGCCATCCAGCACCGGGATCGGGAAAAGATTCAGCAATCCCACGGCAGTGGAAATCACGGCGATAAACCCGATGAACGTGACCCAGCCCATCCGGATCGTGTCCCCGGACACCCGGGCAATCGTCACGGCTCCGCGCACGTTGCAGGCCGCAACTTCGCCCTTCACCACATTGTACAGCATCGAGATACTCGTCGACGCCACATTCCACGTCTGCGTCACGGCGAGGCCCGCCGCGCGGACCACGCCAATCCCCTCGGCCTGGTTTTCGAAATACGGTGCGCCCTCAATCCCGATTAGCCACCGCGTCTCAAACCCGCCCTCAGGCAGCGGCAAGTCCTCTCGCTTGGCCTGCAGCTTGATCTCCATCGACTCTCCGTCGCGCCAGATGCCCAGGGTCAGGACCCCGCCCTCTGACTCTGTGACCACGTCCACCAGCTCATTGAACCGCACGATGGGCGCGCCATTGGCCGAGGTGATTACGTCGCCAACCTCAAGCCCCGCCGCCAGCGCGGCGGACAAGGGCCGCACGGCGGATACCATCGCGGGGAACGGATGCGGTGCCTCAACCGCCACCACGGCGCCATCGCGGCGCACTTCGTAGGTGAGGTATGGCTCTTCCGGCAGCGAATCCCAGAACCCGCTCATGTCATCCACGGGCGGGACGACAACGCCGCCGATCGAGATCAGTTCGTCGCCCTCCTGCAATTCCATCGGCGTGTAGGGCAACTCGGTGAGTGCCTCGACCGTCAGCGGATCCCGGGGCACGCCGGTGTGCAGCAAAAGGCCGGTGAAAATGATGATCGACAGGATGAAATTAAAGATCGGACCCGCCGACACCGTCGCGGCCCTGGCCCATAAGGGCGCCCCCTGCATGGTGGTTCGTCGCTCTTCCGGGGACATGCCAATCGTGGCCCCGGCTTCCGGGGCGCTGGCGGCGTTGGCGTCGCCCTTGAACTTGACGAACCCCCCCAGCGGAACGGCAGCCACCTGCCACACGGTCCCGCGCCGATCAGTGCGCTGGAACAGGACGGGGCCAAAGCCCAAGGAGAAAACTTCGGCATGGATGCCTGACCACCGACCGACGATGTAGTGGCCATATTCATGGATCGCCACGATGATCGACAGCGCCAGAATAAAGGCGCCGAGCGTCACAAACACATTGCCGAATGACGGGATCAGTCCGCCAAGGTCCATATGGTCAACCCTGCATTGCCTCGACGTGCCTCGCCGCCATCAGGCACGGCCCAGCCACGGTGGTGTTTCGAGCTTAATTCCGGCCATGATGTGGCGCGGGCTTGGCATCTTTGCAAGCAAACTCTCGACAAATCGCGCCATAATGCCGCCGACGTGCCCAAGGCGGGCGCCGCTCATCGAGCTCTGACAAGCTCGCCTCGCTATGCCTGTCCGTTGCACGCTATGGCAGCGGAGGGGGCGGGAAGTCGACGATCTGGGCCACGATCAACAGAAAGATCGACGCGCCCAGCATGGAATCGAACCGATCCATCAGGCCGCCATGTCCCGGCATCAGGCCCGACGAATCCTTCACCCCCGCCCGGCGCTTCATGGCGCTTTCGGCGACATCGCCAAGCTGGCTTGCCATCGAAACGGCGACCGCGATGCCCAACAGCTCCCACCCTGCCCCGGCGAGCTTCACGAACGGGATCGAGATCGCAGCAGCCGCAATCCACCCGGCAATTGTGCCCGACCACGTCTTCTTGGGGCTCACCTTGGGCCACACCTTCGGCCCCCCGAACACGCGCCCCGCAAAGTATCCGCCGACATCCGTGACGATCACCACAAGCGCGAGCCAGCCCATCCAGCCAAAACCGAAGTCATCGCGGAGGTTCATCAACCCGAACCCAGCCACACAAACGGCAACAGTGAACATGGCGAACTGAAAGCGATGACCGCGCATCAGGTCGCTGCGAAACAGGGCGGGTGCGATGATCAGGGGCAACGCGAAGCCTTCGGGGATTTCGGGCGCCACCATCATCGCCACCGCCGCGCCCAGCGCCGGCCAATGCGCCACGGCACGCCCGCCAAACATCGTGGCCAGTTCCCAGACCATCACCCCGCAGGCGACCGCGACAAAGAGGTGAAACCACAGGCCCCCGCCCCACATCGCCAGCAACCCGATGGCTGCAAGCGCGCCAGCGGACCCGATGCGAACGACAAGGTCGTCCCAGCGCCCCCCGGCGGAGTGTCCACTATCCGGAGACGGCACCATACCTGCGGTCGCGTTTGGCGAAACCGCCCACGACGCGGGCGAACTCATCCCGCGTGAAGTCGGGCCAGAGGGTGTCGATGAACTCGTACTCCGAATAGGCCGACTGCCAGAGCAGGAAGTTCGAGATCCGCGCCTCACCCGATGTGCGGATCACAAGATCCGGGTCAGGCAGCACATAGGTATCAAGGTACTTGGCCAGCGTCTCGTCATTTACCGTCTCCGGGTCCAGCTTCCCCGCCGCCACGTCGCGCGCAAGCCGCTTGGTGGCCCTCGCCACCTCATCCCGGCCGCCATAGTTCAGCGCGATGGTCAGATGCAGCGCGTCGTTTTGCGCGGTCATCAGCTCCAGCTCGTCCATCAGACGAACCAGCGTCTCATCCAGCTTCATCCGGTCGCCGATGAACCGCACGCAAATGCCGTGCTCAATCAGCGCCTGGCTCTCGCGGGTGATATACCGCCGGAACAGCGACATCAGCCCCGACACCTCGCTTTGCGTCCGCTTCCAGTTCTCGGTCGAGAACGCAAAAACGGTCAGGTACTTCACACCCAGATCAGGGCACGCCTCCAGCACCTCCCGCACGCGCCGCGCGCCCGCATGGTGACCGTACAGCCGCGGGCGCCCCCGCTTCTGGGCCCAACGGCCGTTGCCGTCCATGATAATTGCAACATGGCGCGGGCCATGGGTCTCGGGGGTGCTCATCAGCGCCACTTCCTTTCGTGCGGATGCATGCGCGGCCGTCAGACCTGCATGATCTCTTGCTGTTTGGCCTCGAGCGCGTCATCGATCTTCTTGATCTCGGAATCGGTCAGTTCCTGAACCTCATCCGACCAGATCTTGTGATCGTCCTCGCTCATCCCCCCGGCCTTCAATTTCTTCAACTGATCCATACCGTCCCGGCGAACGTTACGGATCGCGACCCTTGCATTCTCGGCGTATTGCGCCGCGACCTTCGACAGCTCGCGGCGACGCTCTTCATTCAACTCCGGGATCGGCAGACGAATGATCGTCCCGTCGATGACAGGGTTGATCCCCAACCCCGACTCGCGGATCGCCTTCTCGGCCTTCCCAACCATCGACTTGTCCCAGATATTGATCGTCACCATTCTGGGTTCTGGCACATTCACCGTTCCAACCTGGTTAAGCGGGGTCATCGCGCCATACGCGTCGACCATGATCGGCTCGACCATCGTCGCCGAGGCTCGCCCCGTCCGAAGCGACGCAAATTCCTGCCGCAGCGCGTTCATCGCGCCGTGCATCCGCCGCTCCAAATCATCAAGATCAAGCTCTTCGTCCGACACCGCACACCTCTGTCTTCTGGGCTTTTGCCGCGATTTTGGGCGTTATAGCGGCACGATAGCGGAGATGTATAGGCCAACCCCAATAGTTGCATGAACTCTGCAAACCCGTGCCACCCCTTCATCTTGGGGAAAATACTCCGGGGAGCGCGAGGGGCTCGCCCTCGCTCCCCCGGTCTCAACCAATCATTGAACGATGGTAAACGTGCCTTCGCCTGCCAAAATCCCGCGAAACCCCCCGGGTTCATCCAGCGAAAAGACGATGATCGGCAGGTCATTATCCCGCGCCAGGGCAATCGCCGACGCGTCCATCACCCCAAGATGTTGCGCCAAAACATCATCATAGGTGATTTTGTCATACCGCACCGCATCGGCATGCTTGGCCGGGTCCTTGTCATACACCCCATCGACCTTGGTGCCTTTGAAGATCGCCTGACAGCTCATCTCGTTCGCGCGCAGCGTCGCCGCCGTGTCAGTCGTGAAATAAGGGTTACCGGTGCCCGCCGCGAAGATGCAGACCCGCTTCTTCTCCAGATGCCGCACCGCGCGGCGCCGGATATAGGGCTCCGCCACCTCATCCATGCGAATGGCCGAGATTACGCGAGAGTGCATGCCCAGCGCTTCCAGCGCCGACTGCATCGCCAGCGCGTTCATCACCGTCGCGAGCATGCCCATGTAGTCGGCCGTCGTCCGCTCCATCCCCTGCGCGCTGCCCTGCAGGCCCCGAAAGATGTTGCCGCCGCCGATGACCATGCAAATCTCGACGCCCATGTCGTGCACCGACTTCACCTCGTGCGCGACCCGATCCACCGTCGGCGGATGCAACCCAAAGCCCTGATCGCCCATCAGCGCCTCGCCCGAGATTTTCAGCAGAACCCGGTCATACCGTGGATCCCTGCCATTCTCGTTATCTTTCATGGCCCGACCCTCGCTGCTCTTCCGATCGCGCGCAAAATGTCGGAAAATGACACGGGCTTCAACGACGAAGGCAGGGTCATTGGCCGATTGGCGCGCAGAAATCATTGCATCGCTCGATCCCGCCCGCCCCGTCCTGATCGCCGGGCCAACGGCGAGCGGGAAATCCGCCCTCGCACTGACCATCGCCAAGGCGCAGGGCGGCGCGATCATCAACGCCGACGCCCTGCAGGTCTACAGCGACTGGCGCATCCTCACAGCCCGCCCCTCTGTCGAAGACGAAGCCCTCGCCCCCCACGCCCTCTACGGCCACGTCCCCGGCACAACGCCCTACTCCGTCGGCGACTGGCTCCGCGATGTCGAACCGCTCCTCCATGGTCGCCGCCCGATCATCATCGGCGGCACCGGCCTCTACTTCTCGGCCCTGACCGAAGGCCTCGCCGACATTCCGGCAACCCCGCCAGAAACCCGCGCCCTCGCGGACGACCGCCTCGCGTCGGAAGGCCAAGCGGCCCTCCTCGCCGAACTCGACCCCAAAACGACGGCGCGGATCGACACCGCAAACCCTGTCCGTGTCCAACGCGCTTGGGAGGTGCAGGCCACCACCGGTCGCGGCCTCGCCTCGTGGCAGGACGACACCGGCGACCCACTCCTCCCGCTAGCCGACACGCAGGCCTTTGTCCTCGACGCCCCGAAGGACTGGCTCACCCCCCGCATCGCCCGCCGCTTTGACCTGATGCTATCAGCCGGCGTCCTCGATGAAGCCCGCGCCAACCGTCCGACATGGCGGCCCGACCTGCCCTCCGCCAAGGCCATCGGCGCCGCCGAACTAATGCGTCACTTGGATGGGAATCTCTCGCTTGAAGACGTCAAAGACGCCGTCACCGTCCTCACCCGCCAATACGCCAAGCGCCAGCGAACCTGGTTCCGGGCCCGCATGAAATCGTGGCAATCTGTGTCTGCGGAAACGCTCTGTTGAAGAATTCGGGACAGACGTTTCCCGGCCATTGACGTTACCGACAAATTGTCGAAAAAGTGCAACGTCTGCACCGCCGACCGCTGTATCAGCGGACGGAAAAATACCGAAGCTTGGGGGCTTCATCGAAATGTTGCAACTGAGGGATCCGAACGCGGAGTTCCGCGTGACCACGCTTTTGCGCCTGTCCCAGGGCGGGCGCTGGGCGACCGAGGCACAGCGCAGCTACATGCGCCCTCTGCTGATCTGGTTCACGCGCGGTCAGGGCCGCTTCACCCTCGCCGGGACGACGCTCGGCTTCGGGCCGCACAACGCCGTCTTCGTACCGGGCGGCACGATGCACGGCTTTAGCATGATGGGCCAGGTCCTTGGAACAGCAGTCTTTTTCCCGACCGACCTCGCAAAGGAGTTCCCTGAAGAGCCGCTGCACCTGCGCCTCCGCGATGGTTTCCAGCAGGCCGAACTGACCATGCTGGTGGACGCGCTCGAACGCGAAAACACACAAGACCGCACCGGCGCAAGCCGCGCCATGCGCCACTGGGGCGGGCTGATCGCCGTCTGGCTCGACCGCCACAGCCACCTCGCGGAGAAAGAGATCGAGCCGACCGCCGCCCAGCGCCTCGCCTCCGCCTATGCGTCGCTTGTCGAGCGGGATTTCCACAAGGGCGTCGGGGTCTCCCACTTCGCCGAACAGCTTGGCGTCACCCCCACGCACCTGTCGCGCGCGTGCCGCGAAAGCTCGGGCAAGAATGCCTCCCGTCTGCTGACCGACCGCCTCCACTTCGAAGCGCGCCGCATGCTGGTCGAGACCGACCTGCCGATCCGCGACGTCGCCTCCCGCCTGGGCTTCAACTCCGCCGCCTATTTCAGCCGCGCCTTCCAGCACGAAGCGGGCACGTCGCCCAGCGCCTTCCGCCGTCTCAGCAAAGGCGCAACCTGACACGTTGACCTCCCCCGCGTTCCGTGCCGAATTACGGGGAACGCAGGAGGCGCAGAATGACCCGGACCACCCTGAACGGCAAACCGGTCCACCCAGCCGTGATATCCTTCGCGCGCGCCCACCGCTCGGGCACCCTGTCGCGGCGAGAGTTCCTGTCCCACGCAACCGCCCTCGGCATGACAGCCACCGGCGCCGCCGCCCTGATCGGCACCCGCCCCGCCCGCGCCGAGGGTCACATCCAACAAGGCGGCACCCTCCGCATCCAGATGGAGGTCCACGCTTCCTCCGAACCCCGCCTCTACCAATGGCCCGAAATGGGCAACCAGACGCGCGGGCTTCTGGAATACCTCGTCCAATACAACGCCGACGGCAGCTTCGAACCCGTCCTTCTCGACGCGTGGGAGGTCAACGAAGACGCCACCGAATACCGCCTTTTCCTGCGCCAGGGCGTCACCTGGAACAACGGCGACCCCTTCACCGCCGCCGACGTGGCCGCCAATATCGAAGGCTGGTGCGATACAACCGTCGAAGGCTCCTCCATGCCGGGCCGCATGGGCCCCCTCGTCGACCCATCCACCGGCCAACTCGTTGAAGGCGCGCTGCAAACGCCCGATGACCACACCGTCATCCTCACCCTCCCGACCCCCGACATCACCCTGATCGCGGGTCTCGCCGACTACCCCTCTGCCATCGTCCACCGCGACCACATCGGCGAAAACCACATGACACCCGACGCCATTGGCACCGGCGCCTACCGCCTGGAAAGCTACGTCGAGGGCGACAAATCCGTCTGGGTCCGCAACCCCGACCACACGTGGTGGAATGCCGCCAACGGCGCCCATCTCGACCGGATCGAGTTCATCGACGTCGGCACCGATCCCGCCGCCGTCGTCACCGCCATCGAAGACGACACTGTCGACATGGTCTACGAAACGGTGGGGGAGTTCGTCGACATCGTCACCGGCCTCGGCTTCACCGAATCCGCCGCCGAGACCGCCGCCACCATCGTCATCCGCGGCAACGCCAACGCCGAGGTCGAAGGCATCCGCCCCTATAGCGACGTCCGCGTCCGCAACTCCATCGCCATGGCCATCGACAACGCCATCTGCCTGGAGATCGGCTATGCCAACCGCGGCACCGTGGCCGAAAACCACCACGTCTCACCCCTCCACCCCGCCTATGCCGAACTTCCGCCGCTGGAAGGCGGCCGCAAAGGCGCCGTTCACTTGATGGAATCCGTCGGCCTCGGCCCCTTCACGCACGAACTCATCTCACTGGACGATGGTTGGGAACGCGACACCGCCGATGCCGCCGCCGCCCAACTCCGCGACGCCGGGATCCGGGTGGAGCGCCGCGTCGTGCCCGGCAACGAATACTGGGCCAACTGGCAAACCTACCCCTTCAGCGCAACGACATGGAACCACCGCCCGCTCGCCACCCAGGTCCTCGGCCTTGCCTACGCGTCCGGGGGCGTATGGAACGAAACCGGCTTTGCGGACGAAGAATTCGACGCCACCCTCGCCGAAGCCAACGCCCTCGCCGACCCCGACGCGCGGCGCGAGAAAATCCGCCGCCTTCAAGAGATTCTGCAAGAGCAGGCGGTCATCGTCCAACCCTTCTGGCGCACGATCTATAACCACCGCAAAGAGGGCATCGTCGGCGCCGACATCCACCCCCAATTTGAAATCCGCTACCAGTACATCGGCTTCGACGGCTAACGCGCCCCTGCTTCACCTGGCGGGAAAATACTCGCCCCGCAGGGCCGCCCTCCACAAACCCACCGCAAGAGGCGGTGGGCAGATTGCCCACCCTACCGTCTAGCGTCAAACGAGGCGTAGGGTGGGCAGTTCCGGCGCTCTGCGACGGGTTTGCCCACCGCCCCTCGCGCAAACCCATCCCCAAGCGCAAAGCGAGGCGAGCCCGCAAGGGCTCGATGAGCGCCCCCTCAACGCCCCTTCCAAACCGGATCCCGCTTCTCCGCAAACGCCTTCGCACCCTCAAGCTGATCCTCCGACCGATACAACGTCTCGACCGTCGCAAACTGGCTCTTCGTGATCCGGTTCAGCGCGTCCTGAAACTTCATATCCTCGGCCTCGCGCACGATCTCCTTGATCGCCGCGTTCACCAGCGGCGGTCCGGATGCCAGCAGGTCCGCCATCTTCCGCGCCTCCGCCATCAGCGCGTCTGCGGCATGCACATGGTTCACCAAACCCCACCGCGCCGCTTCTTCGGCATCCAGCCACCGGCCCGTAAACAGCATCTCCATCGCGATATGATACGGAATGCGCTTCGGCAGCTTGATGCTCGCCGCATCCGCCACCGTCCCCGACCGTATCTCCGGCAATGCAAACGTCGCATGCTCCGCCGCGAGGATAATGTCCGCCGACAACGCCAGCTCCAACCCGCCCCCACAGCAAATCCCGTTGATCGCCGCAATCACCGGCTTGTTGAGCCCCCGCAGCTCCTGCAACCCGCCAAACCCACCGACGCCATAATCCCCATCGACCGCGTCCCCATCCGCCGCCGCCTTCAGGTCCCAGCCCGGGCAAAAGAACTTCTCCCCCGCCCCGGTCACAATCGCCACACGCAGCTCCGGATCGTCCCGAAACGCTGTGAACACGTCCCCCATGATCCGACTAGTCGCCAGATCAATCGCGTTGGCCTTCGGGCGATCTAACGTCACCTCCAGCACATGCCCCCGCCGTTCGGTCCGTATCGGTGTATCAGTCATCGCTCCCTCCCATCCGGATCAAGGCATCCGCCGCATACGCAGCGTCCGGCGTGCAAATCAACGGGTTAATCTCCACCTCCAACGGCCGAGCTTCAGCGACATAGGCCTGCACCGCCAGCACCGCATCCACCACCGCCTGCATATCGACCGCAGGCGCCCCCCGATACCCCGCCAGAACCGGCGCCAACCGCAGCGCTGCCAACGCCTCCCGCACGTCCTCTGCACACACAGGCAGCAAGAGCGACACCGTATCCCCGAGCACCTCCGTCAACGTCCCCCCGGCGCCAAGCGTCAACACATATCCATGCGCCGGATCCGCAATCACACCGACCAAAAGCTCCGCAACAGACCCGGTGATCTGCTGCTCCACAAGGAACGCGTCTGCCGACATCCCCAACGCCGCCGCCTCCACAGCCTCAGCCGACCCAAGGCCCAATGCCACCGCACCCGCCTCCGTCTTATGCGCCAGCCCTACTCC
>JBCCXY010000027.1:0-32378 GCA_039190895.1 Pseudomonadota bacterium
GTCGTCACCGGGTTCGGGCGCATCGGGCACTGGTTTGCATCCTTCGACGAGTATGGCGTCCAGCCAGACATTATCTGTTGTGCGAAGGGGTTGAGCTCTGGCTACCAACCCATTGGTGCGGTTATTTTTTCTGACGAAATCTGGCAGGCAATCTCTGGCGACCGTTGGTTCACGAACGGGTTCACCTATGCGGGCCACCCTGTCGCCTGCGCCGCCTCGTTGAAGAACATCGAGATTATGGAGCGGGAGGACCTGCTCGAAAACGCCCGCACCGTCGGCGCCTACTTTCAGGAGGGTCTGGCCAGCCTCCGCGACATCGGCAGCGTCGTGGACACGCGCGGGATCGGGCTGATCGGGTGTGTGGAAAGCGCGGAGGACGGGGTGGAGGGCGATATCGGCAAGCTCATCTCCGACGTGGCCGAGACGCACGGGCTTATGGTTCGACTGATGGGCGCGAACAACGTTATGTCGCCGCCCCTGACCATCACGCGAGAGCAGGTGGATTTCGTCATCGACACCCTGCGCAAATCCATCCTTGAAGTGAACGAAAGGCTCGTCGCCTGATGGCCTTGGAAGACGCAAAGAACGAGGTCGACGGGGCCTTCACCCGGCAAGACCTGCGCGGCAACGCGTTTGAGAACGCCTTTGCCGGGGCCACGTCCTTCCTCCGCCGCCGCTACACAAAGGACCTCAGCGGGGTAGACCTCGCCGTCACCGGCATCCCGTTCGACCAGGCGGTCACCAACCGCCCGGGCACCCGCCTCGGCCCGCGAGCAATCCGCGAGGCGTCGTCCCTGCAGCCTTTCGACCCGCCTTACGGTTGGGGTTTCGATCCGCTGCGGGAGTTTGCCATCGCCGACTACGGCGATTTGCCATTCGACTATGCCCGCGTTCCCGACTTCCCCGACGCGGTGGAGCGGCACATCACCGGCATCCTTGATGCAGGCTCGGCGGTGGTGTCGCTGGGAGGTGATCATTCGATCACCCACCCGATCCTGCGGGCCCATTCGGCGAAGCACGGGCCCCTCGCGCTTCTGCAATTTGATGCTCACGGCGACGCCTGGGCTGACGATCGAGCGGACCGCATCGACCACGGCACGATGTTCTACAAGGCGGTCAAGGAAGGCGTCATCGACGACACCAAAAGCGTGCAGGTCGGCATCCGCACCGACAACCCCGATCCGTTGGGTTTTACCATCCTCGATGCCCCGTCCGTCCACGCCGAAGGCATCGCCCGCACGGTCGAATGCATCCGCGACACTATCGGCGACCACCCGGTCTACCTGACCTTCGATATAGACTGCCTGGACCCCGCCTTTGCCCCGGGCACAGGAACGCCCGTTTGGGGAGGTCTGTCCTCGGCTCAAGCCGCGGCAATCCTGCGGGCGCTCGCCGGGATCAAAGTGGTCGGCGCCGACGTTGTCGAAGTCTCGCCCCCCTACGACCACGCCGGGATCACTGCCGTTGCAGGGGCGCATGTGGCCTATGAACTCATCTGCCTCTGGTGCTGGACGCGCCGATGAAGCTTATCTACCTGATCCTGCTACTTATTCTTGCGATCCAGGGCTTCGTCCGCCTGTCTCCTGTTGACCCCGACCGCTGGCACGTCCGCCCCGAGCCACCCGAGGGCACGGACGATGCCCAACCAGGGGGCTTCACCGCCCAACGCGCGTTCACCGACCCGCCCGAGGCGCTGCTGGAACGCCTCGACGCCATCGCCCTCGCGACCCCCCGCACCACGCGCATCGCAGGCAGCCCGTCGGAGGGCATGATCACCTACCAGACCCGCAGCGCCTTCTTCGGCTTCCCCGACTACACCACGATCTTCGCCCAACCCGAAGCGGGCGGCAGCCGCGCCATCTTCCACGCCCGCCTGCGCTTTGGCGCGGCTGATCTGGGCGTCAATCAGGCCCGCGTGCAAAGCTGGCTCGCCCGCCTCGACGGTTGACGCTCCCGCCGTTTCGGAGTGTGTAGGCGCATGTTCACCAACGTCACCGCTGTTCCCCGGCGCGGAGTCAAGGCCGCAGGCCGCCGCGCCATCGACGGGCCCACCCGAGGCCCGGCGATTGGTATCCGCCTGCGCATCGTCGCGAGGGAGTGCGGTACGGCTGCCATAAACCGCGTTGACCATCTGTCGGATCGCCGGTCCTGGGCCCGTCGATGGCGCGGCTTAGCGCAGGGCTGACGTTATGGTCCCGCAAGAGAAACTTGACCAGATCGCCGCCCGCTTCGAATTCCTCGAAGCGAAGATGGCCGGTGGCGCGGACGCCAGCGAGATCGCCGCTCTGGCCAAGGAGTACTCCGACCTCAAGCCGGTGGTCGAAACCATCGGCACCTACCGCCAGACCCTCGCCGACATCGACGAGGCGGAAGAGATGCTGACTGACCCCGACATGAAGGAACTCGCGGAAGAGGAACTCCCCACCCTCCGCGCTCGCCTGCCAGAGGTTGAGCAGGAACTGCGCCTGGCCCTCCTGCCTAAGGACGCCGCCGACGCCCGCCCCGCGATCCTCGAAATCCGCCCCGGCACCGGCGGCGAAGAAGCCTCGCTCTTCGCCGGGGACCTTCTGCGCATGTACCAGCGGTATGCCGAAGGGCAGGGCTGGACCTTCAACATCGTTGAACTTGCCGAGACAGAGGTCGGCGGCATTAAAGAAGTCGTCGCGAATGTCCGGGGCGACGGCGTGTTCGCCCGTCTCAAATTCGAGTCCGGCGTCCACCGCGTCCAGCGCGTCCCCACCACCGAATCTGGCGGGCGCATCCACACCTCCGCCGCCACCGTAGCCGTGCTGCCAGAGGCGGAGGAGGTCGATATCGACATCCCCGCCCAAGACATCCGCATCGACACGATGCGCGCCAGCGGGGCAGGGGGCCAGCACGTCAACACGACCGATAGCGCCGTCCGGATCACCCACATCCCCACCGGCATCGTCGTTACATCGTCCGAGAAATCCCAGCACCAGAACCGCGCCATCGCGATGCAGGTTCTTCGCGCCCGCCTCTATGACGCCGAACGCCAGCGCGCCGCCGAAGAACGCGCCGCCGACCGCAAGGCGCAGGTGGGGTCCGGGGACCGCTCTGAACGCATCCGCACCTACAACTTCCCCCAGGGCCGGGTCAGCGACCACCGCATCAACCTGACGCTCTACAAGCTGGGCGAGGTCATGCAGGGCGACCTCGACGAGGTCATCGACGCGCTCATCGAAGACGATCAGGCCGGACGCCTCGCGGACGAGGGGCTGTGACGGACGCCCTCACGCGCCTTCGCGCCGCCGGTGTCCCCGATCCCGAACGCGACCTGCGTCGGCTGGAACGCTGGGCGCCGGACGCGCACGCGCTTGCCGCCGCCATCGACAAACGCGCCGCCCGTATGCCTGTGTCAAAGATCATTGGCGAGCGGGCGTTCTGGACCGGCACCTTCAAGGTCACCGACGAGGTGCTGGACCCCCGCCCGGATACGGAGACGCTGGTCGAACAGGCCCTCACCGCCCCATTTAACCGCGTCCTAGACCTCGGCACGGGGAGCGGATGCATCCCGATTTCTCTTCTCTCGGAGCGGGCCGAAGCCACGGCCGTGGCGACTGACATCTCGCCCGCCGCGCTCGACGTTGCCGCCAAGAACGCGCGGTATCACAGCGTGCAGGACCGTCTGACTTTTGTGGAGTCCGACTGGTTCTCTCGCGTTGACAGCCGGTTCGACCTCATCACGTCAAATCCGCCCTACATCGCCGCCGCTGAGATGCCCGACCTCGCCCCTGAAGTCCGCGACCACGACCCGGAGATCGCTCTCACCGACGGAGCCGACGGCCTCACCGCCTACCGGCACATCGCTGCGGGCGCGCTGGCGCATCTGACGCCAGGCGGTCGCCTTCTGGTGGAAATCGGGCCCACACAAGCGGCTTCCGTGACCGCACTTTTTGCAGACGCAGGCCTTGAAAACATCACCCCCCATCCCGACCTCGATGGCAGGGATCGGGTGGTCTCGGGCCGCGCTCCTCAAGCGTGAACCCGCGCAAACTCCGCAAATATCCCCAAAATTCGCCGTGAAACAGGCAAATTAGGCTTGTCTTACGGGGATGCGCGTGCTTACTGAGGTCACGCGGGCGGCGGGAAACCTGGGGTGTCCCCCTCGCCAATAGCCAAGACATCGCAGCGTCCATGAAGGCCAAAGGGGCTTTCGGCGATAAACAGGACGCACCATAGCCATAAAGGCCGGAAAACAGGTTATATGAGATCTTCGAAGTCACGTTCGCGGTCAAAGAACAACCGCAACCGTTCGATGGGCAATATCGTCAATCGCGTGTTTGACTCCTCGGGACCCGAGGGCAAGGTACGCGGGACGCCGCAGCAGATCATCGACAAGTACAACCAGCTCGCGCGCGACGCCCAGCTTGGGAACGATCGTGTGGCGGCTGAGAACTTCCAGCAGCATTCCGAGCACTACACGCGCCTTCTGTCCGAAGCGCAGCGTGAGCAGAACGAACGGCGTGAGCAGCAGGAGCGGGAGCAGGAGGCACGCCGGGAACAGCACGGCGACCGCCGCGACCGCAACCAGCAGCAGAACCGGAACGAGAACAACCAGCAGCCGCAGAATGACCGGCAGCCGCCCGAGGCTCAGGAACAGCCGCAAACCCCGGACGTGATCGACGTGCAAGCCGACGCGGATGCGGGACTGGTCGAGACGCCGGAAAGCGCGCCACCAAAGCCACGACGCAACCGCAAGCCCAAGGCTCAGCCTCCTGAAGCGGATGGCCCGGCCTCGGCGCCCGAGGCCGCCGAATAAGCGCGCGCCAAGGCACAAAACCCCTCAACCGAGATCGTCTCTGCCCGTGCCTGCGGGTCCAGATCGGCTGACCGGATCAAAGCCTCCGCGTCCGGAGTCAGCCCCTTGAGGCTCGCCCGGAGCATCTTCCGCCGCTGCCCGAACGCCGCCGCCACGACCCGCGACAAAACCGCCCGCTCCGCCGGATAGCGCGGCGCCTCCAACGCGCGCAGATGCACGACGGCAGATCGGACCTTTGGGGGCGGCGTGAACGCGTCGGGCGGCAGGTCCATCACGGTCCGCGCCTCGGCGCGCCACTGCGCCAGCACCGACAGCCGCCCGTAAGCCTTGCTGCCCGGGCCCGCCACGATCCGCTCCGCCACCTCTCGCTGAAACATGAGCGTCAGGCTCTCCCAGAAGGGCGGCCATGCCTCGACATCCAGCCAGCGCGTCAGCAACTCGGTCCCGACGTTATAGGGCAGGTTCGCCACCACCTTGATCGGCGGTCGCAGCAAAGCGGCGGGATCAATCTCCAGTGCATCCGCCTCCAGCACGTCCAGCCGCCCGGGATAGGCCGCTGCAATCTCGGCCAACGCGGGCAGGCACCTCGCATCCTTCTCAACCGCCACAACCCGCCGCGCGCCTTCGGCCAAAAGCCCACGCGTCAGCCCACCGGGCCCGGGGCCCACCTCCAGCACATCGGCCCCAGCCAACTCGCCAGCCTGCCGCGCAATCTTCGCCGTCAGATTCAGATCCAGCAAAAAGTTCTGTCCCAACGCCTTCCGCGCCGACAACCCATGCGCCGCGATCACCTCGCGCAGCGGAGGCAACCCGTCGATCACCATCGTTCCTTCTTCTTTTTGAAAATATCCCGGTGGGTGTGGGGGGCTGGCCCCCCACTTGCGCGACGCCTACAAGGCGGCGCAACTCTACCCCCGAGCAACCGCCATCTCCGCCGCGATCCTGAGCGCTGCAATCATCGACGTCGCATCCGCGATGCCACGTCCCGCAATACCAAATGCGGTTCCATGGTCGGGTGACGTGCGCACAAATGGCAACCCGAGCGTTACGTTCACCCCGCCCGAAAAGTCGATGGTCTTGATCGGGATCAGCGCCTGATCATGGTACATCGCCACTGCCGCGTCATACGTTGCGCGCGCCTCGGCATGAAACATCGTGTCCCCAGAGAGCGGCCCCACGACATCCAAGCCCTCGGCGCGCAACGTGTTCAGCACCGGAGAGATCACCTCGATCTCCTCGCGCCCCATCGCTCCGCCTTCCCCGGCGTGGGGGTTCAGCCCCGCCACGGCGATCCGGGGAGCGGCAACGCCGAAGTCCTGCCTGAGCCCGGTGTGGGTTAGCCGAATGGCCTGTTCGACGACGTCTGCCGTCAGAGCCGCCGACACCTCGGCAACCGCGATATGGATCGTCGCCGGAACGACGCGCAACTCGGGGCAGGCGAGCATCATTGCTACATGTTCGACCCCCGCCAGATGGGCGAGGAATTCCGTGTGCCCGGGGAACCCGAAACCCGCACCGTCAATCAGTACTCTTTTCGAGATCGGCGCCGTCACAACCCCACACACCTCGCCCTCAAGCGCGAGCGCAACGCTCCGCTCGATCACCTCAACGACGCCCGCTGCATTGGCGGCAATCGGCTGGCCCGGAGTCGCGTCTCCCGGAAACGCATGCACAAGGACGGGAAAACCATCGACCGACGCCGCCTCTGACGGGCCCGAAACCTCCACAACCGGTGTGCCCGCAGGCAGATGCCTTGGGTCTCCGATCCAGACGAAGGGCACCTCTGCGCGGAGGGTGCGCCATGCGGCGACGGCAATCTCGGGGCCGATGCCTGCCGGGTCCCCGCAGGTCACCGCGAGGGGCAGGGGCATCAGAGGTCGACGATCAGCGCGTCCGCCCGCAGCTCTGCCAAGGCGCCGCGCGCGTAGGACTCAAGCTGCTGGTTCTGCAACTGGCGACGGATCGATGCCCGGTCGACGCCCTCTTCTGCGGCCGTCGTCCGACCGCAGAGCATCAGCAGGATCTGCGTGTCCCCGCGACGGACGGCGGTCGAGGTTTCGTCGTTGTCCAGCACAGTCAGCGCCTGACGAACATCCGCCGGGATATCCGCCGGGGCGCGGGTTTCGCGCAGGAGGCGGTCTTCCGGCAGCTTCCGCGCGACGCCGTAGAGGTCGTCACAGGTATCGACGTCGCCCGCGATCTTGCGCGCATCGCTTGGCGCGCCGCCAGGAATGCGGAACTCGGCATAGTCTATCGCCACGACCTCGGGATCTCGCGCCCGCACCTCTTCGATCGCACGCAACTGAAACAGCGCAATTGCATTGCCGGACCGCACCGGGTCGGTCACCTGTCCGGGCCGCATCGTCAGAAGCTGCGCGCGCAATTCGGGCGGGAAGCGTGAGATTGGCAGCCAGTCGATCCGCCCCCCGGCGCCCCGCGTCTGCGAGGCCGAGTACTGCCGCACGGCCGCCGCGAAGGCCTGCGTTCCATTGATCGTGGACAGGCGCCTGGCCAGTGCTTCGGACCGCTCTGCCTCAGCCGCGTTGCGTGCGGGAAGGATAAGCTCTGACAGCAGCACGCGTGCGCCGCCTTGCTGGCCAGCAAGAGCCACGGCCTTGTCGACTTCCTCTTCGCTGATCCGCACACGCGATGCGAACCGTGAGCGCACGAGCTCGCGCCAGACGATCCCGGCGCGCACGAACTCTTCGAAATGCTCGCGCGACACCCCGGCACGGCCCAGTACCGCAAGGAAGTTTTTGGGCGATGTGTTGGCACGGGCGGCAAACTCGGTGATGCCGTTCTCGATCCCCTGATCGGTGGCCGCAAGGCCTTGCGCCTCGGCAGCCTGCACCTGAAGGCGCTCGTCGATCAGCCGCTCTCGCGCCTCTTCGCCAAGATCCCCGGGGGCGCCAAGCGCGCGCAGCAGACGCTGGCGCTGCTCGATCTCGTGGGCGGTAATGACCGTGTCATTGACCTGAATCACCGGGGAAAACTGGTTCTGCGCCGTGGCCAGGCTTGCCGTCAGGCAAACCAGTAGCGCCCCCAAAACAATCGTCATCCGCTGCATCTGTGTCTCACTCGCCGTGCTTCTCCGCCCGTGCCAAACCCTGTCAGCGCAATGCGAAGGTCAAGTTCTGTCGCGGGCTCGACATTAGTGGAACTTGTGAACCTGCGCGAGAGAGAAAGGTCAACGCGCAAACACTCATTCTCGAACGTGACCCCGACGCCCGCCCGCGTCGTCGCGCCGCTGTCGGCGTCATAACGCCACTCGGCCGAGGTCTTCCACAAGTCGTTGATCCAATAGCTGCCGTCGAGGGTCAGTTCCGACAGGTCTCCGTCGCGACCCTCCAGCGGCGCCGCGCTGCGCCACAGGTGGGTACCTGCAAGCGATGCGAGGTCGTTGTTCCAGGCCAGACGCGTCTCGGCGCTGGTGACATTCAGGCTGTCGTCGATCAGGGACCGGTTCGAGAGCGCCAGCGTGTCGCCCAGCTTGTACTGCGTCGCCAGAAGCCAGTCCGAGGATGTGCCCGACAGGCCAGTGTCGCCGCCGAATTGCAACGTGTCATCAAAGCGATAGACCCGACCGACGGTCAACCCGATCGACCAGCCCGCAGGATCATACCGCGTCCAGCGTACGCCATAGTTCAGGCGCGTCCCTTCTTCGTACCGGTCGATTCCGGGGAAACGCGAAAGCGATAAAAGGTTGCCCTCGTCGAATTCCACGACTTCGCTGTCCTCGTTCGGCACCGCATCGCCCGACGTCTCCCCCCATGCCAGTTGCACCATTGGCTCTAGCAGTTGCCTAGCGCCGTAGGATTCCTGACGTTCAAGCGGCAGGCGCAGGGTCACTGCCGCGCCCAGCCGAGTGCGCTGCAGAGAGGAATCGAAGTTCGAATCCTGATCGACGGCATAGGCCTCAAACGCCGCTTCCGCCTCGGCATCCGCCACGAACGGCCCGAAGTTAGCGCTCGTCCACCAGTCCAGCCCCGCGCCAATCCGCGACACGTCCCGCCCGACGCCATCATCCTGCGACGGCCGTGCGAGCGCAGCGATATCCCCGAAGGTCCAAAGCTGCCCCCAGACCGGATCCTCCGCCAAAAGCTGCCGAATGCGCAGTTCGACCAACTCGTTCGGCAGTTCCCGCTCCGTCGGCTGCTCTGACGCCCGCAGTGTCCGGAACGACGTGAGCCCCCCGAACACCAACTGTTCATCCCGCGTCCGCGTCAGGTAGACCCCGCTATCCAACCGGTCCGCATCCGAATAGCCGTAATCCGAGAGGTAGCTGTCGTCGCTCACCAGCTCCAGATCGAAATCCAGCACGAAGCCGTCGGGCAGGTTGATCTCTCCCTCGCCGAAGAAATAACCCCGCGTTTCGCCGGGAACGATGTCATCGCGCGAGATCGCGGTGTCGAAGCTCAGCCGCCCGTTGCGGAACTCCTGCCGGTAGCGGCCCTCAAGCGTCACCGTCTTGTTCGAGATATACGGCGTCACCGTCACATCCGCGTGGTCGCCGATCTTGACGAAGTAGGGCACGAGGATACCCGTCCCCAACTGCGAGCGCGTTCGGAAACGGGGGACAAGGACGCCCGTTGCCCGTTCCAGCGTCGGGTCGGGGAGGCGGAGGCGCGGAATGTAGAATACCGGCACGCCCGCCACGCGCAACTGCGCCTCATCGAAGTAAAGCTGACGCTCCTGCTCATCGCGGATGACCTGCCTCGCGCGGATTTCCCACAGGGGCGGACCGCCATCCTCGCAGACATAGCAACTTGACGCCGTCACACGGCTGAGGCGTGAGAACCGCCCGGCGACGCGTGCCATCTCGCTTGCCGCAAGCTGTAGCTGGCGGTCGAGCACGATGCGGGCGCTGGTGAGAATGCCTTTCTCAAGCGTCGCGTCGAGTTGGGCCTGGCTGGCAAGCACCACCGTCTCGTCGCCTTTCTCGGACAGCACCAGCGGCCCTTCGATCTGCAACGTTTCGTTGGTCTGGTCATAGATGATCCGCGTCGCTGTCAGGCGGGCGTCTTCGAACAGCACCTCGACCGAACCCTCTGCGATCAGCCGGCGGTCGCCTTCGATGAACACCCGGTCCGCCACAAGCGACGCAGGCTGCGCCAACGCGGCAAGCGGCGCCAGGATCAGCAGGAGAAGGGCGAGCCAAAGCCTCATCCGTCCTCCAGGTGCAGCAAGAGGCCCAGCGGCAGCAGAAGCGCCGCCATTGGTGGTCCCCACGCTGCGAGCGAAATGGGCACCTGGCCCTGTTCGCCGAGGATCTGCGCGAAGTTGCGGACGAAATACAGCATGAATCCCAGCGACAGCGCGAAGGCCACCATCAGACCCGTGCGCCCAAATCGCTCGGGCCGCAGCGTGAACCCTGCGGCGACCAGCACCATGGCGCCCAGAAGCACGGGCATCGCAAGCTCCATCTGGAACCAGACGCGGTGCTGCCGGGCCGAGAAACCCGCATCCTCCAGCCGGGTGATAAAGCCCGGAAGCTCCCAGATCGGGATCGCCGACGGGGTGCCGAAACTGTCCGAAATCTCATCCCGTGTCAGGTTCGTCGGCACCGACAGGGTGTCGTGCAGCTTCGCATCCTGCTCGGGGTTCGGGGTGCCCTCAAAGAACCACTCCTTGGTGTCCCGCAGCATCCAGGCGCCCGGTGTCAGCTCTGCCGACGCGGCCTCCAGCCGCTGGATCGGGCGGCCCTCGTCGTCGAACGCCATGAACGTCGCCTGGAACAGGACCGTCCCGTCAAGGTTCGCCCGCTGCGCCCGGATCACCGTCTGTCCATCCTCACCCCCCTGACGCAGCCACAGCCCCTCGGGGCTGACCGACAGCACGCTGGTCTGGCTGCCGAGATAGCGGCCAGAGACGACCTCGTACTGCTTCGACGTCGCCGCCACGATCGGGTTCAGGATCGCGACGCACAAGATCCCAATCGCAATCGCGACGAAGACGGGCGAGAACACGCTGGTCAGCGCCGACCGCCCTGCCGCCCGCGCAATCACCAGCTCTGACGTCCGGGACAGGCCCACAAACATCGCAATCCCGCTTAGGATCGCGACGAGGGGGAGGATGCGATAGACCGACTCCGGCACGTTCAGCAGCGTCAGGTTGACGAGCGTCCCGAACCCGATATCCGTCTCGCTGAAGCGGCGGATCTGCTCCACCATGTCGATCAGCACGAGGATCGTGAACAGCGCCGCGAACACCGCCGCGAACGACAGCAAATACCGCCGCGCGAAGTACAGATGCAGGGTCATGCCGGCGCCCCACGTCGCCGCCGGAACCACTGCGGGTTTCCGGCGATCCACAGAATGGCACAGGCCACCAGCGCGCCGAGGATCGGCGGCGTATACAGCAGCGGCCAAAGGCCATCGCCCCGCAACACGACCCCGTCAATCGCGTTGTCCATCAGGTAAAGCGAGATCATCAGCGCAATCGACAGGAACATCTGTTGCTTGATCCCGAACCGGCTGAACCCGCCCAGCAGCAGAGCGCTGAACCCCAGCAGCGGGATCGCCACGGTCATCAGCGGCTGGGCGATCCGCTCATGACCCTCGATCTGAAGCTGGGGGAGCGTCGCCTGAACCTCCTCCGCCAGCGCTTGATCGGCGCGTAGAAGATCAAGCGTCGGCAGCTCTTTGAGCGACCGGGCCTGGTCGCCGCCCGTATCCTGTGCAATCAGAGCCGAGATATCGCGCGACAGCTCGTCAAAGCGGGTCACCGTCAGCCGCCGCTCGGGCAGCAAAAGCGTCTGCGCGATCCCGTTGTACATCACCAGCCGCGGCCCCTCATCCGTCCGCACCAGCAGGGCCCGGGCGGCGGTGTAGGTCACCGTCTGCT
Source organism: Pseudomonadota bacterium (assembly GCA_039190895.1). Classification (GTDB taxonomy): domain Bacteria; phylum Pseudomonadota; class Alphaproteobacteria; order Rhodobacterales; family Rhodobacteraceae; genus Ovoidimarina. The sequence goes on from JBCCXY010000027.1 coordinate 11,627, forward strand.
CGGCGTCGCGCGCATCTCGCAGGTAGATCTCTTCCAACTCCCCCCGGCCGGTGATCTCGCGAATGAACAGCGTGATCCCGTCGTCGGGGTGAATGAACTGCCCCTCCCGCAGCAATTGCGCGGTGACGTTCTCGGCAATCTCCACCTGCCGGTCGGCGAGACGGGCGAAGCTCGCCGGGACGGCGAGGTTGACGAGGAACGCGGTCAGCACAGCGACGATCAGCGCAAAGACCAGCACGGGTCGCGCCATCCGGAAGGGGCCGAAGCCGGTGGACTGAACGACGACCAGCTCACTCTCCGACGTCAGGCGGTTCGTCGTGTAAACCGTTGCCGCGAAGGCGGAAATCGGCAGGACGACGCGGATGACGTTGGGCAGGGTAAGGGCCGTGAACTCCAGAAAAACGCTCGCCGACTGGCCGCTGGCGATCAGCCAGTCGAACAGCCGCACCGCGCGGTTGACCCAGTAGATCAGCACAAGAACGACCGACGAAAACCCGAAGATAATCATCAATTGCGACAGCATATACCTGTCGAACTTGCCCAATGCCGCCCCCTTACGAACGACCCCCCAAAACCTCACCTTTGCTTCTATCCCGTTCATCACCCGAAGTACCAGCCGATCCCGGCAATTTTCCCTTCTGGTCAAGCGCAAAGGGCACAGCTAGGTAAGTGGTTCCACCCGAGCAGGAGCATCCATGACATCCCCAGCCCCCGTTGAATTCGTTGACCTCGACCTTGACGCCATCGCAACCCACGAAGGCCGCGTGGTCGCCATCGTGACCCCGGACGGGGTGATTGACCCGGCGGCCCGGCGCGTGAACCGGCTGACGAAGGGCGCGGTGCAGCGGTTCGCCGAGAGCAAGGTTTTCAAGGGGATGAAAGAGGGTGAGACCCGCGATCTGGCCTTCCCCACCGGCATGGCTGCCGACGCTGTGCAGGTCCTAAAGCTGGATCGTCGGGCCGATGAGGCGACGACGCGGAAGGCTGGCGTCGCAATCGGGCGTATGGCGGGGAAGAAGGCTGTCCTGATCCTCGCGGGCAACCTGAAGCATGCGGATGAACTCGCGCTTGGGGCCACACTGCGGACCTATGATTTCAGCGACCATCGCAGCAGGAAAAAGGACGACGACAGCGACGACGAGGCGCCGAAGGCGAGCTACACCGTCATGTGCAAGAAGCCCGACAGCTTCGATGCGGGCGCCGTCATGGCCCTTGCCGAGGGTGTGTTCTTCACCCGCGACCTCGTGAACGAACCTGCCAACGTCCTGACAACGACGGAGTTTGCTAAGCGACTGACCGACCTCAAGGACCTCGGTCTGAAAGTCCGCGTGATGGAGGAAGACGACCTCGCTAAACACGGCATGGGCGCGATGTTGGGCGTGGGGCAGGGGTCGCCCAGCCCATCCAAGATCGTCGTGATGGAGTGGAATGGCGGCGGGAAAGAGGCCCCCTTCGCCCTGATCGGCAAAGGCGTCGTGTTCGACACCGGCGGCATCAGCCTCAAGCCTGCGGGCGGCATGGAAGACATGACGATGGACATGGGCGGCGCTGGCGTCGTCTCGGGCGTCATGAAGACCCTCGCCATGCGCAAGGCTAAGGCCAACGTCGTGGGGCTTGTGGGGCTGGTCGAGAACATGCCCGACGGCCTCGCCCAACGCCCCGGCGATGTGGTGACGTCGATGAAGGGCGACACGATTGAGGTCATCAACACCGACGCCGAAGGCCGCCTCGTCCTCTGCGACGTCATGTGGTACGCGCAGGAAGAGTTCAAACCGACCGGCATGATCGACCTCGCGACTCTGACGGGGGCGATCATCATCGGCCTCGGCTACACCAACGCGGGCGTTTTTTCAAACGACGACACGCTTTGCGATGCGTTCTTGAAGTCAGCCAAGGCGGAAGGTGAGGGCGCGTGGCGCCTGCCGTTGGGCGACGACTACGACAAGCTGCTCAAGAGCCGGATCGCCGACATGAAGAACGTCGGCGGTCGCGCAGCGGGCTCGATTACGGCGGCGCAATTCCTGCAGCGCTTCGTGAAGGACGAGACGCCGTGGATCCACCTCGACATCGCGGGCGTGGCCAGCACCAAGTCCGACAGCGCACACGCGCCGAAGGGCGCCTCCGGCTGGGGTGTCCTGGCGCTGAACCGCCTGATCGCGGACAACTACGAAGGGGAGTGATGGGGGACGTCTATTTCTACCACCTGACCCGCGAGCCGGTGGAGGTGACGCTGCCCTCGCTGCTGGCGAAGGCGCGCAAGGCCGGGTGGCGCGTGGTGGTGCGGGGGACGTCGGAAGATCGTCTGGACTGGCTGGATGAAAAGCTCTGGCTGGGTGAGGGGTTCCTGCCTCATGGCCGCGCCGGAGGTCCGCACGACGCCGACCAGCCGATCCTGTTGACGACAAAGCCAGAGGCCCCCAACGCCGCGACCTGCCTCATGACTATCGACTCGGCCCCGGTCGACGCAGACGAAATTACTGCCCACGACCGGACGTGCATCCTGTTCGACGGCAACGACGCCACCGCCCTCGACGCCGCCCGCACCCAATGGCGCGACCTAACCGGAGCCGGATGCTCGGCCCAGTACTGGAGCCAGGAAAGCGGCCGCTGGGAAAAGAAGGCCGAGGCCTGACGGTGGGCAAATTGCCCACCCTACCGGACCGGGCGAGCGTTTTCCGCGATGAGTAGGGTGGGCAATCTGCCCACCGCCACGGTCACAAATCAGAACGTCGGCAAGGGTGGCAGGGGCTGGCCCAGCCATTGCTCGGACAGCATGTTCAGCTCGCCGCCGAGCGTCTTGTGCAGGATGAACACGTTGGTCCACTGCAGCAGATCCAGGTTCCCCTTCTTCACGCCGATGAACGCAGGCGATTCCTTCAGGATGAACTTCGTCTCGATATCCATCGACGCATCCGCTGCGCTGATCGCCGCCGCTAGCGTGTTGCCGCTGACCAGCACATCGACCTGACCCGACTCAAACGCCGCCCGCGTGGCCGCGTTATCGCCAAACCGCACGATTTCAGTGCTTTCCGGGGCGATCTTCGTGAACTCCAGATCCTCCAACGTGCCGCCGGTCAAGCCCACCGACATGCCTGCAAGGTCCCCAACAGTCGAAATCGACTTGTCCGACCCCGCAAACGCGCCCGAGAAGAACGGCGCATAAGCGGACGAGAACCAGATCGACTTCGCCCGCTCCGGGTTGGCGCCCATCGTGGCGATCACCAGATCGACTCGATCCGTCTCCAGAAACGGAATCCGCTGGTTTGAGGTGACGGGCACCAGCTCAAGCTCAACCCCGAGGTCGGCAGCAATCAGCTTGGCCACGTCGACGTCATAGCCCTCGTACTCGCCCGATGCGCCCAGCGCCCCAAACGGCGCAAAGCTTTCCGGTACCGCGATCTTCACCACGCCCGCTTCCAGAATTTCTGCCAGATCGGCCAACGCCTGGCTGGCCATCAGCGGCAGCGACACGGCAACCGCCGCGATCAGTTTCGTCCCAAAGTTCATGGTCTTATCCCCATTGGTTCATGTGTCTACACGGCCAGAGACGGCGTCTTCTTGACCGTCCCCAGCCGCTTTTCCAGGGCCAGTGACAGCCGTGAAAGCGGGAAGCACAGGGCGAAATAGATCATCGCCATGAGCGGAAAGATGATGAACGGCTCGGTCCCGTCGACCGGCGCGTTCGCCCAGCGCTTGCCGACGCTCATCAGGTCGGAAAAGCCGATGATATAGGCCAGCGAGGTGCCCTTCAGGATCTGCACCATGAACCCAACCGTCGGCGCCAGTGACACGCGCACCGCCTGCGGCAGGATCACCCGGCGCAGTGTCATCCAGAACGGGAAGCCCAGGGCCTCCGCCCCTTCCCATTGGCCGGTGGGGATGCTGTCCAGCGCGCCGCGCCAGACCTCTGCCAAGTAGGCGCTGGTGTACAGCGTCAGCGCAAGGCTCGCCGCTATCCAGACGTTAATGTCGAGGCCCAGCAGCCGCGGCACCCCAAGCCCAAACAGAAACAGAAGCATCAGCAGCGGCGCGGACTGGAACAGCCAGATGTATCCCGTCGCCACGCCGCGCAGCAATTGGTTCGGCTGTACCCGCGCCAGCGTCACCAACGCACCAACAAGCCCGCCGCCAACAAACGCGATCAGCGAAAGGTAGATCGTGTACTGCGTCGCCGACAGGAGCTGTGGCACCACAACCCCAAAAGGCGGACCAAATATGGCCTCCAAAGCCTCTTTCATGTCGTGCCCTGCCAGCGGAACAGCCGCCGCTGCAGCAACGCCAGCGCGGATTTGAACCCGAGCGACATCAGAATGTAGATCGCCGTCAGCGTCAGGAAGACCTCGAACGACCGGAATGTCCGGCTGTCGATGAACTTGCCGGCCTGCGTCAGATCCGTGACCCCGATCTCTGAAATCACGCCCGTCGTCAGGAACAGGAAGATGAACTGGCTCGACAGCGACGGATACATCTTCGCCACCGCCTGCGGCAGGATCACGTTAACCAGCGTCTGCAGTCGCGACAGCCCGAGTGCCGCTGCCGCTTCGGACTGGGCGGCGCCGACTGCAACAAATCCTGCTCGCAGGATTTCAGAGAAATACGCCGAGAAATTCAGCGACAGTGCGAGCAGCGCGTGCGCCCAGAACGGCCATTGGTATCCCAGCAAAAGCGGCAGACCGAACGCCACGAAAAAGAGCTGCACGATCAGCGGCGTGTTCCGAATGAACTCGACATACCCGGCCGCAATGTGGCGCAGCATCGGCACTTGGGCATAGCGCACGGCCGACAGCGCCAAGGCGAGAAGCAATCCCGATATCGCGGCGCCAACCGTAAGAACCGCACTGAACGCTGCGCCTTCCAGCAAAAGCAGCAGATAGTCTGGCCGCCGGTATATCTCGAAAAACCGCAAGTCCACGGTTCAGTACTATGGGCGCGCGCGCCCATGTCGACGCGGATGGGGAAGGTACGCGGCGCCATCCGCGAGCGCCGCCCGATTTTCAGGCGCTTTGCAAGGAAAACGGGCTCGCAATGGTGCGAGCCCGCTTAGTCGTCAAGTCTTGGATATCAGGAGCCGGTTTCGATCATCCCGGTTACAAGCTCGTACAGCTGCCGTGCCGGAAGACCGCGGGCCTCGTTCTCGGCGATCCAGCGTGCGGCGGCCGGGGCGGCGACCGTCTCTTCAATCGATTGCAGGATCTCTTCGCTGAATGTCAGTTGGGCAATTCCCAACTCGTTCAGTGTCGGTTCCCAAGCCTCCATCGTCGCGCCGTTGTAGAAGGAGACATAGTACTCCAGCGCCTCATCAACCGACGACAAAAGGGCGTCGCGATGGGACGGCGACAGTTTTTCGAACGCCTGAGAGTTCATGGCAACCGGACAATTCACCGTGCCTGGGTTGAGGTTCGTCGTCCACCACCAGCCGTTTTCGACGGTGTTGAACGCCATGTGGGCGTGCGGTGCAAAGCTGACGGCCTGAACATCACCCGAGGTCATCGCGTCCTTAACTTCGGTCGCCGGCATAGACACGAGGTCCGCGCCAAGCGCTGCGACGGCATCGCCGATGCCGCCCGAGGCCCGGATCGTCATGCCCTCGAAATCGCTCAACTCGATCGGCGGCGTTCCTGTCCCGATGATGTTATATTGCGGGAGGGGCGACGGCATCAGAAGGGTCGCGTTCCAGCGGGCCATGTCGGCCTGCGTGAACGGGTGCGCGTAGACAGCCATCGACAGCTCGATTTCCTGTTCAAGCGACGAAACGCCAAGGAACGGAAGCTCCAGCACTGTGATCGAGGGGTTCTTGTCGCGGTGATACCCGGCGCAGAACTGGGCCATTTCGAAGGCGCCACGGGATATGCCGTCCAGGTTCTCCCGCGGTTTCGATAGCTCGCCGTACGAGATGTTCAGCGTGAAATCTCCGTCCGTCTTTTGATCGACGAGTTCGGCAAGACGTTCCACGTGCTCTGTGAAAGCCCGTCGTTTGCCCCACAACGAGACATCCCAAACGACTTTCGTGCTCGGGCAGGCCTCTCCGAAGCAGTTTACTTTGTCTTCAGAGAGTCGAAGCTCACCCAGCACGGAATCAATGACATATATTCCATCGGTGTATTCGATGAGAGTTCCCTCCAGGGAGATCACACCGTCGTGGGATTTCAACTCCACCTGCTGAGAACTTGCCGAAAATGGGGCAGCGATCATCATCGCTCCCGCAAGGATAGTGACTGCTGATCTTGCGCTCATAACAATTTCCTTCGCTACCGTGGAAAACGGTCGTCCGCATGATCGGAATTACGAGGACATAAGGGCGGCAGCAGGTCGGAAGCGTGAAATAAGTTTGACATAAAATCTATCTGACCGACGCGGCGTGATCCTTTGGGCCTGACACAGTTCGGGCGTGTCGGTCTCGGTTGCACCCGGTCCTTCGCGCAAGGTATGGGGACAGGGCTTTGGCCCTGGAGAGCATGCTCTCAGGGCGGGGCGCCACGGCCTTGACGAGCGATGTATCGGATCACCGCCTGCCTCTTTGCGATCGCGTTTGCGGCCACGCCGGTTCGGGCGGCGGAGGCCATCGTTGCGGTTGCATCGAACTTTCTGACGACGGCAGAGCGCCTTGCTAGCGCCTTTGAGGCCGAGACAGATCATTCGGCCACACTGGTTCACGGTTCCACCGGTCGTCTTTATGCCCAGATCCGCGCCGGGGCGCCGTTCGACCTTTTCCTCGCTGCCGATCAAGAGCGCCCGACGCTTTTGAGCGACGACGGCCGTGCCGCGAGGCAGGCCACATATGCCATCGGGCAACTCGTTGTGGTCACCCGCGACGCGCCGGATCTGACCGCTGCGCTGACGGGCAGGCGGTTTGCGATGGCCGACCCTGAGGTTGCCCCCTATGGCGCCGCCGCGCGCGCGGCTCTTATTGATCTCGGCGTCAGCGAGGACCTTGCGGTGTATGGCGATAGCGTTGGGCAGGCTGCGAGCCTGTTCGTCACTGGCAACACCGAAGCCGCGTTCCTCGCCGCTTCACAGGTGCCCGATCTACCTGACAAGACTGTGGTCTTCGCCGTCGATGCGACTGCCACGGGGCTGGCTCAGGATATGGTGCTGATCGCGCCCGACAACGCGGCCGCCGTGGCCTTCTATGACTTCCTTCTGTCCCCGCAGGGTCAACAGATCATCGTCGACGCGGGCTATGAGGCCCCCAAGTGACAGTCTGGCCCGCAATCTGGCTGACCCTGCAACTTGCCACCGTCACCACGGTGATCCTTGTCGCCATTGCGATCCCGCTGGCGTGGTGGCTCGCCACGACACGTTCCCCCCTGAGGCCGGTGATCGAGGCGTTGACCACGCTGCCGCTCGTCCTGCCACCAACGGTCCTCGGCTTCTACCTGCTCGTCCTCTTCAGCCCCGACGCGCCGCTCGGCGCATTCTGGGTCCGGCTGACTGGTAGTACGCTGACCTTCTCTTTTACCGGCCTCGTCCTCGCCTCCTGCCTGTATTCGCTCCCTTTCGTCGTCCAACCCCTCCTTTCCGCCTTCGCCACCCTCGGGCGCGGCGCGATGGAGGCCGCGCGGACACTCGGCGCAACCCGCCGCGATGCCTTTCGCACCATCGCCCTGCCCATGGCACGCAAGGGCCTGATCACCGGCGCGATTCTCGGTTTCGCCCACACGGTCGGAGAATTCGGCGTCATCCTAATGGTCGGCGGCAACATCCCCGGACGCACGCGCGTCATCTCTATCGAGATCTTCAGCGCCGTCGAAACGCTCGACTATCGCACCGCCCACTTTCTGTCCGCGGGGCTCCTGATCTTTTCGTTCCTCGTCCTCCTCGCCGTCTTCGCGCTGAACCGCCGGGGGATCTGGACGCGTGGCTAACCTGACCTTCGACCTCCACCTGACCAAACCGGACATCACCATGACCGGCGCCCTCCCGATGGAAGGCGTCACCGCGATCATGGGCCCGTCCGGCAGCGGCAAGACAACGCTTCTGTCGATGCTCGCGGGCCTCGAACGCCGCGCGCGGGGCACCGTGGCTTTCGGCGACACCGCTTGGCAGGGCAAACGCCGGTTCACGGCACCGGAGGCCCGCCGGATCGGGATGGTCTTTCAGGATTCGCGGCTGTTCCCGCACCTGACCGTGCTCGAAAACATCGCGTATGGCGCGCAGCGCCGGAAGGTCCTTCCGGCGAACGTGCATGCGGTGGCGGACGCGATGGGCCTGCGGGACCTGCTGCACCGGCACCCGACGTCCCTGTCGGGCGGCGAAGGGCGGCGGGTCGCCCTCGCTCGCGCCCTCGCTACGGCGCCGGACATTCTGTTCCTGGATGAACCCCTCTCGGGGTTGGATGAAGCCTCAAAAGCCCGCCTGCTGCCGTACCTGACGGCTGCAGTCTCCCAATCCGGCATCCCGGCAGTCTACGTCACCCACTCGCAACTGGAGGTCACGCAATTCGCCGATCGCGTCCTGCTGATCGAAGGTGGGCGCGTCGCCGGATGGGGCACGCCGCCGCAACAATTGCTCGTCATGGTCGAGCAGGCGGGACCCAGCGGGGTGACGGTCGCCCTCGGCGCCACGCGGTTCAGCCTGCCGGGCCAGGCCGAACCCGGCGATGCCCGGCGCATCGCCCTTCGGCCAGAGAACCTGCTGATCTCGGAAGAAGACCCGGGGCGCTCGGGCGCCATCGTCACGCTTCTGGCCGAAGTGCGGGCGATCACGCACGAACCGGAGGGGCCGGTCCTCACCCTCGGTCTGGCTGGACAAGTCATCCTGATGCCCGTCGCAGCCGACAGCCGCCTCGCGGGCACCTTGCCCAGCCGTGGGTCGGTCGTGTGGCTTTCGCTGATGTCCGCCGTCCTGCGTTAGGCTGGCGCGCCACCGCTCTGCCTTGATTCGGCTGGGATCGTTGCCCCAGCAGAAACAGTGGCCAGAATTCAAACCCGCCGAAAGCCCACTGGAAACGCCTTAACTTTCTGGGCAGAAACCCCGCCCCTCGCCGTAGGTCGTCCGGAATTCATCAACGTTGCCGTAGGGTTCCGGGGTAACTGGCGAATTTTTCGAGATAATTGGTGCGCGTTTCGGTGCACCCCGATCCGGAGCCCCGGATTGTTGCGCGTTTGAATGCCCAAATTTGGCGAAACCATGCCGGAAGTGCCCAGATCGTGACACCGTTCGGTCAATTTACGTTCGCCTAAGGCGCGCCGGTCACTACAGTAGGCCATGTCTTGGGGGCATGGGCCGAGATCGGGTCTCGGTCAGCGTTGGACCGCATGGTGTCGCAGCAAAGCGGCGGCCGGCGATCTGCAAAACGTGAAGCCCGGATGGCGTGGGGGCACGCCATCCGGGCCCGACCTTCCCCCCACGACGATAATCGGTTCGGTTCAAGCCGGGCTTGTAAAGCGTCCGAAGAATTGGATGCGTGAATGGTCTTTTGGGGGGCTTATGGGAAAAGTTGCTGTCTGGGACTTCGGCCAGGATGCCGTGTTCGACGGAAAGAAGTTATTTGCCGAAGCGAATATCAGCATTGATCGCGCACTCCGCACTGGCACGATGGAACTCAGCTTTACGCCTGACCGGATACACCGGTCGGTCCTTCTGGCGTATGGCGTGCCGGGACGGGACGCGGGGGCGTTCACATTCAGCCTGACACATGCCGGATCGATCAGCCTGGTCTGCACTGACTCGGGCGGGGCACCGTACCGGCTGCGCACACCGGATGACTTCGTGGCCGCAGGCGAACGCGTGCAAATCACCATGACCTGGGGCACGCGGACGCGGTTCACAGCGGTCAACTGCTCACGGCGGGACGCGGACCCCCACAACCCCGACGGCGGCTATCTGACGGCGCTGCCGCTGCGCGCTCGGGTTGAGCCAAAGCCGGGGCCAAAGCTCACCTTCGGTGCGGCGGACGGGGGTATTGCCCCGTTCTTCTCAGGCCGCGTGCATGCGGTGACGCTGTCCAACACCGTCGACGCGCCAAGCGTGGCGCCACCATCGGCGCAAATCCTGCGGCCCGAATTTCCAGTGCGCGCCTCGGTGGAACCCCTGCGAGTCGCGCCCAAGGACGGGTCGGCGGGCCAGCGCCCCAGCGGCCCTAGTCTTACCCGTCGCGGCGCACGCGGCATTCGCATCACGACCGCCGAAGGCGAAAAGCCCCTATCGCGCCTCGAATCCGGGGACGTCATCCTGACCCGCGATGACGGGCTTCAGCGGGTGTCCTGGGTGGGGCGCGTCGATTTCGAATGGAAAACCCTTGTCCGCACGCCCGAGCTTCGGCCTATCGTGGTGCGCAAGGGCTCTCTCGGCCACGGGCTGCCCGAGGCGGACCTTGTCCTCGCGCCATGGCAACGGCTGCTGCTGCCGACCACAGACGTGACCCCCGGAAGCTCGGCAGAGGATGCCCTGGTCTCGGCCCGGTCGCTGCCCCGCACCCCGGAAGAGACTTCATCCGAGGCCATCGGCGTCAGCTACATCCACTTCTTCTGCAAAGGGCACACGCTGGCGCAGATCAACGGGGTCTGGGTCGAGGCTTTCAACCCCCGCAACAACGTCCGGGAGCCGGATGGCGACCGCAGCCGTGCGTTGCACACTCTGTTTCCTGAACTCGGACACCACGCGCAGCCGGTGCAGAAGTAAGTAAAAGTCTTAAGAAACGGCGGCGCTTTTGCGGCGAACGGGATGGGTGTGCCGTCCCGTTCAGCGCGTGGGTGATGGCGACATCATCGTTCCTCCGTAGCCGCATATCGTAACAACTTTCTGAAATGGAAGTCGGTTTTCGACGCCACGCCCGGGTACAGCGGGCCGCGCGGCCGCATGCGCCGGGCGGCGTTAAGCAAGACGGCCCGGCGCAGCAAGTTGCTTAGGATTGTCCCTAGTTTCACCATATTTCTTTGGCTCTCTCACCCTTACAGGACGCCGTGTACATGCGGCAGCTTCAGGTGTGTGAGGTGTAGATGGTGTACGTCAGCGACCCCGCTGAAGCGGGGACGACCGGTTGGGAAACCGCCGAGGACTGGACCGGTATCGCGAGGGCGCCCGGGTCATGGGGCGTGTCTCAGGGCACGCAGGTTCAGACGGATCGCGGGTTGGCGCCGGCGGGTCTTCTTCTCGCCGGGGACATGGTGCAATGCGATGACGGGACCATGCGCACCGTTCTGGCCGCGCTGATGGTCGCGCCCGATACCTCTGCCATGGGCCCCGCAACGGTGGTGATTGAGCGTGGCGCGCTCGGGCGAAACACGCCCTCCGAGGACATCGTGCTTGGGCGCCGCCAGCAGATCGCGTTGACCCATCCCGTGCTGCGCGATCTGACCGGGTCCGACACTGCGCTGGTCGAGGCGGGGCAACTGATCGGTCTTCCCGGCATCCGTTTGTCGAACCGCGCGCAGGACCCGATGATCACACTCGTGATCGATGGGCCCGGGCTGATTGAAACGGGTGGGGTGTCGCTGTCCGGCTTCCCCGCAACCCGCAGCGCAATTGAGACGCTCGACATCGCTGCCCGAACCGTGCTGTTCAAAGCCGTGCCGCGAACACGCTATTCGGTCGAGGCGTCAGCCTTCGCGCCGGACCTGCCCGTCATGATGGCGCGTGAGGCCTGGCTCGCCGTGGAAAGCACCGCTGACCGGGGCCGGTTGTCGCTAGAGGAAAACATCCTCGAATTCGCGACCCCGCCCGAGTCGGACATGCGCCGCGCTATCGCTCGGGGATCAGCCCTCTCGGACTGAACCGCAGCACCAGCAGCAGCACGAGACCCATCGTTAGCAGCCGCATATGCGCGGCGCTCTCCAACAGGTGCGCCTTCAGGGCGGACCCGTCGGGCATGTTCGCCGTGATCAGGTCCATCAGCCACAGCCCGGCAGGCTCCACCTGAACCCACAGGAACCAGATCAGGAACCCACCCAGAACCGACCCGAAGTTGTTTCCCGATCCGCCCACGATCACCATGACCCAAACGAGGAACGTGAACCGCAGCGGCTGGTAGGACGACGGCGTCAGTTGCCCGTCCAGCGTCGTCATCATCGCCCCCGCCAGCCCGCAGACGAGCGAGCCGAGGATGAAGATCTGCAAGTGCCGCCCCGTGACGTCCTTGCCCATCGCCTCTGCCGCGATCTCATTGTCGCGGATCGCCCGCATCATCCGGCCCCACGGCGACGCAAGCGCCTTTTGCGCCAGCCACAGGATCGCCAGCAGCACCAGCGTGAACAGCCCCATGTAGGCCAGCTTTACCGCAATCGCCGACGCCGTCACCGGATCCGCCCCCAGCTCCGCCGCCCGCTCCACAAAGGCGGGGTTGTTCTGCAGATCGACCTCATACGGCACCGGCCTCGGCAGCCCGATGACGTTCTTCACACCCCTTGCCAGCCAATCCTCGTTCTTCAGAACGGCAATGATGATCTCTGCAATTCCCAGCGTCGCAATCGCGAGGTAATCCGACCGCAGCCCCAGCGCCGTCTTACCCACGATCCACGCCGCCCCGGCTGCCAACAGCGCACCCACGGGCCAGCCGATCACAATCGGCAGCCCCAGCCCGCCGAGGAACCCCTCCCGCGCGGGGTTCACCGCCTCGACGGCCTCAACCCCCGCATCGAAGACACCGCGGAATACAAAGAACCCGCCGACCAGAAGGACCAGCATCGCCAAAGTCCTAGGTAGCCCCGCTTGCATCCTACGATACACCTGGATCCCCGCCCAGATCACCGCCGCGCCCAGGATCAGCCCGCCGATCACGCGCAAACCGCCCGCCGCCCAGGCCTCATTCACCGGGTCCATTGAGACGATGACGGCCCCAAGCCCGCCAAGCGCCACAAACCCCATAACGCCCACATTGAACAGGCCCGCATACCCCCACTGCATATTCACGCCGAGCGCCATGATGGCCGAAATCAGCCCCATGTTCACGATCCCCAGCGCGACGTTCCAGCTTTGATAAATCCCGGTCAGCCCGATCAGCCCAAAGACCAGCGCGAACAGCAGGGTGTTTTTGGCAGCCGGGCTCATACCGATTTCCCCGCGAAGATGCCCGTCGGGCGGAACAGTAGGACAATCAACAAGATCGCGAACGACACCGCGAACTTATAGTCGGTGCTCAGAAGCTGGACGAGGCCATCCGGCTCTAACGTCTCGGGCAGGAGGTACCCCAGGAACTTCTTCAGCGGATAAGTGATCAGCACCTCTGAGAAGGCGATCACGAACCCCCCGGCAATCGCCCCCACGGGTGAGCCGAGCCCGCCCACAATCGCCGACGCGAAGATCGGGAGCAGAAGCTGGAAATACACAAACGGCCGGAACGACTTGTCCAGCCCGTACAACACCCCAGCCACGGTCGCGAGCGCTGCGACGATGATCCAGGTGATCAGCACCACCCGCTCGGGGTTGATCCCCGACAACAGCGCGAGATCCTCATTATCCGAGAATGCCCGCATTGACTTGCCCGTCCGCGTGCGGTTCAGAAACCAGAACAGCGCAATCACCACCAGCACCGCCGTCACCACCGTGATCACGGTGGAGGTGCGCAGCGCCAGCCCTTCGGCCAGCCCGGTCATCTCGCGAAACTCCCTCGCGCTGATGATAAAGCGCTCGCCGTCGGCAAAGCGCTGATCGTCCACGCCGATGATAAAGCGGACGAGGCCGTTCATGATGAACATCACGCCCATCGAGACGATCACGAGGATCACGGGCGACGCCTTCTGGCGTCGATAGAACTGATAGACACCCCGGTCCGTCAGGATCAACAGCAGCGCCGTTGCCGCAATGCCCACGGGCAGCGCCAGCAGCGCCGTCGGCAGGGGGCCGAAGGTGATGCCGATGGACTGCAGAAGCCACGTCATCAGGATCGTGGCCATGGCGCCAAAGGCCATCGTGTCGCCATGGGCAAAGTTGGAAAACCGCAGAATGCCGTAGATCAGCGTCACACCCAGCGCGCCAAGCGCAAGCTGGCTGCCGTAGCTGATCGCGGGGATCAGAACGAAGTTTGCAAGGACGACCAGTGCGTTCAGAAAATCCATCACCCGGCCTCCGTACAGGTGCCGATATACAGGATCGACATTTCGGCTGCGGGCAGATGTGCCGAGTACCGCGCCGCGCCGCCCTCGGCGATGGAGATCAGGTGGAACCCGCCCCCTGACGCCCCACTGACCGCTGTGGCACCGCCCGCCGTCAGAGTATCGGCGACCGGGATCGTCTCGGCATCCGTTACGATGCCTCCGCTCTCGATGGACAGGGTGAAGCCACTGTCGGCGCAGGCCTCGCCCTCCAGGCATTCGGTGTCAAAGATGCAGGTGGTGTCGGCCAGTGCGGGACCCGCACAAACGCCCATAACGATGGCATACCGGAGGATCCGGCCCACGGATGTCGGGTTCGTCATCCCGTCTCCCTGTGTTCAGGCGCCGCCTCGTTGTTCGGGCGGCATCCCGATGGTCTACTTCGTTCGGCGCGCGCTTTGAACCCCTTCCGGTTCACGAACGGTGGGCAGATTGCCCATCCTACCGATCCGCAGAACCGCCGCTTGCAGATGGGGTAGGGTGGGCAATCTGCCCACCGCCCCTTCAACAAAACGCGGAGTCGTCAGTTTTCGGCCCATTGCCGAATGTAGCGCTCGTGCGAGCGGCACTTGCCCTTGAACGAGGCGCGCCGCTCCGGCGAATCGTCGACCTGCCGCCACACGATGTTGAGCGCCGCAAGCCCCGACGAATCTACGCCCAACAGATACAGCGTCTCCTTGCCCAGATTGGCGCGGACGATGACATCTTCGGTGTCCGTGGCCGCGATGGGCTGCGCCGCCGCTTTCAGCCTGCGGCCGTCCACATGCATTTGCACCCGATACAGCCCCGGGACGTCCTTCAAGGACGGCTGGGCGCGCAATGTGATTTCGACGTGATCTTCGGCAGTCTCGATGTTCGTGAACATGCACGTCATTGGTCGCGGTGCGACCGGCAGCGTCTCGATTAACGACGAGACAATCAATGGTACCAACATTCCCCCTTAACCCCCTTAACCTTCTCCTATTGTGTGACTTTACCCTCCGAGGAAGCTCTTGCGGACATCGGGGTCGGCCAGCAGCTCCTGCCCCGTTCCGGTGAATGCGTTGCGGCCCTGAACCAGCACATAGCCGGTGTCCGCGATCTCAAGCGCCTGACGCGCGTTCTGTTCGACCATCAGGATCGAGATGCCGGTGCGGGCGACCTCGATGATGCGGTCAAATAGCTCGTCCATCACGATGGGCGACACGCCCGCCGTCGGCTCGTCCAGCATCAGAACCTGCGGCTTGGTCATCAGCGCCCGGCCCACGGCCACCTGTTGGCGCTGTCCACCTGACAACTCCCCCGCCGCCTGACGGCGCTTGTCGCGGAGGATCGGGAACAGGTCATACACCTGCTCCATCGTGCCCTTGATCTCGTCCTTCCGAAGGAACGCCCCCATTTCGAGGTTTTCCTCGACGGTCATGGACGTGAAAATGTTGGAGGTCTGGGGCACAAACGCCATGCCTTCGGCCACGCGGGCCTGCGGGGTTAGATGTGTAATGTCCTTGCCGCCGATGCGCACCGCACCCTCGCGGACGTTCAGCATCCCGAAGACGGCCTTCATCGCCGTGGACTTGCCCGCCCCGTTCGGCCCGACAATCACGGCGATTTCGCCCTTGTCGGCGGCCACTGTGCAGCCATGCAGAATGTCGGCGCCCCTGCCATACCCGCCGGTCATCTTGTCGCCGATCAGGAAGGGTTCCGTGGTCTTTGCGACCGACTTGGCCTCAAGAGTTTGCGCCTCGCTCATGGTCCGCCAACCTTAATAGAACGAACGGCGTTCCGTTGCTTACCACCGATGGTGATGCATGACAGGATGGCGAAACTACTCGAAGCATCGCCGGGCGACACCAATGCGCCAGCAATCCCGCTCTGTGCAGCGCATCCCACGCGCAAAACCGACAGTCGGGTGCTTCTCACCCAATCACCTCATATCGCCATCTTTTACGGCAAGAACGCCCCCGCGTACCGTGCCGATCCCCAGTCTCATTGACAGTCTGCGCGATCTGTTTGATCAGGTCACGTCAAAACTCCATAGACAGAGTGTTTTTGTCCTCATCCTCAGCATCATCTCCCACTTTGCCGAGTTGTTGTGCACGCCCAAGACCCATTTTTTGGGTGGGTTACGCTGCCGCCAAAAGTCTCAGTGCTTCTACTCCTGACATCGTCAGGCGGCGAGTTTGACGACGCGGTTGCGGCCGTCGCTTTTGGCCCGGTAAAGCGCCTTGTCGGCGGCAATCATCAGTTCGCGCGAGCTGTCATAGGCGCAATCCGTGCTGCCGATGCCGAAGCTGCCGGTCACGTAAACCGGTGCTCCGTCCATTTCAAACAGGGTCTGGGCGATCATCAGGCGGGCATCCTCTGCCAGTTCGGCTGCCACGTCATGGGAGGTATCTGGGAGAAACAGGCAAAACTCTTCCCCGCCCAGACGGATGACAACGTCGTCTTCCCGGCAGACCCTGCGGAGGGAGGTTGCGACCCGCTGAAGCACGAGGTCGCCGAAGTCGTGTCCGTAGGTGTCATTGATCTGTTTGAAGTGATCGAGGTCGACGATGGCGAGTGAGAAGGGGGTTCGCGAGGTTTCCCAGGCGTCCCACGCCTGACGGAGAGACGATTCGAAGTGGCGCCGATTGAAGCACCGTCAGAGCGTCTCGAATCGATTGTTCGGACAGTTTCTGCAACTGCTCGTGCATCAGCATGTATGAGGCGAGGCAGCCCGCAATGGATTCCAGAATCAGGCGCCGATCCGATGTTGCGTCTGCGGGCGCGACATAGCCGGCCGCCAGCGCGCCAAAGCATCTGTCGCCCACAACGAGCGGGACGTCGATAACAGCCCGAAGCCCTGCCGCCGCAAGTCTGGGGAATTCGGCAAGATGCGGCTCGGCTGTGAAATCGGTGCAGATCTCAGAAGTTTTGCTTTTGAAAACGCGCCCGATCAGTGAGCCCTCAACTGGCATCGTTGCCCCGGTGGCGATCGCCTGATTTCCCTCAATCGCAAGGATGTCGAGCCCGTCAGCGCCGTTCCAGACGGCCACGGTGGCCCGGTCGGAGTTCATGATGACAGCCGACCACCGGGCGAACGCCTGGAAAAGCTCGTCCCGCTCTTTGCTTGCGGACAGGTCGATCAGGAATCCAATGGGGACGTTGAGAGCGTCCATATGCTCCGCCGTGGTCGATGGTGTCATGCTACAAATACTCACACTCACACACTGCCCCGCTCGGTTAGGTAACTGTCGGGGGTTAGGAACTTGTTAAATCCATGTTGGTGCGGCGGGATCATAGGCGTCGCATTCCGGTGCCGTGTTGTCTTGGAAAGGTGTTGACGCAACGGGCCGGGCGCCGTTTGGTGATGTTGTCCGAAGAGGGAGCAACCCTCGCGAAACACGACAGGGAGATACTTGATGTTTGTGAAGACGTTTGCCGCGCTCGGCGTGGCGGCAGGACTTATGGGGTCGGCAGCGTTTGCGGGTGGGCATGCGGCCTGCGGTCCGGATGGCCAGTCGATCCGTATCCTGGCGAGCGACTTTCCGGCGATTCATGCGGTTGTTGACGCGGCGCAGGCGAATTGCGGCGACGGTGCTGTTGAGTTTGAGCGCAACCACACGACGGAAGCGCGCCAGATCATGAACGCGGCGCTGACGCCCGATCCGGCGGAGTACACCTCGGTAATCGTGGCGAATGCGACGCTGACGCAGCTTATGAACGACGGGCTTGTGCGGCCGCTGAACGACCTGGTCGAGAAGTATCCGGATACGATCCGCGACAACATGCTGATCCGGATCGGCGACAACATCATGGCGATCGCGTTCATGGCGAACTCGCAGCATTTGTTCGTGCGCAAGGACATCCTGGAAGAAGCCGGGGTCGAGGGGATCCCGTCGACCTATGCCGAGGTGCTGGACGCGGCGGAAAAGATCCGCGCGGCGGGCATCATGGAGCATCCGATCGTGATGAACATGCAGGTCGGCTGGAACATCGGTGAGAGCTTTAACCTGTTCTACCTGGCGCATGGCGGCCAGTTCTTCGAGCCAGGCACGGCGAACCCGACCGTCAACAGCGAAGCCGGGATCGCGGCGCTGGAGACGATGAAGGCCATGACAGAGTACGCCAACCCCGACTTCCTGACCCAGGCCTCGAACGAGACGCAGGGTCTGTGGGAAGCCGGTGAAGCGGCGATTGGCATCATGTGGGGCTCTCGCGGCGGGGTGATCCTCGACGACGAGGGCGCGACGGAAGAGATCACGTCGAACACCGTCCTCGCGGCGGCGCCGAGCGTGGAGCCGGGTGGCACGCCGGGTGCGACGCTTTGGTGGGACGGGATCACGATCTCGGCCAATGTCAGCGACGAAGAGGCGGAAGCGACATTCGCGGCGCTGGTGTCGGGCATGACGCCTGAGACTGTTCAGGGCGCGAATGACGCGGCTGTCTGGCTGCTGGAAGGGTTCGAGCCCGGACCGGCGGCGCAAGGTGTCGCAGCGACGGCGCAGGGTGGGGCAAAGCCCTATCCGATGATCCCGCAGATCGGCATCATGCACAACGCGCTGGGCGCGGAACTGGTTGACTTCCTGCAGGGCAACGAAAGCGCCGAGCAGGCGCTGGCGGACGCCGAGGCGGCATATATCGCGGCCGCGAAGGAAGCAGGGTTCCTTCAGTAATTCCAGAGGGGGGCCATTCGCGGCCCCCTTTCTTTCAGGGACGGTGGGCGGTTTGCCCACCCCGACTTGAGGTGGGGCGAAACCCCACCCTACCTGGGGGCCGATTGGTGGCCCTTGATCGGCACGGGGGTGACGGATGAAGAACAAGACTTTCTTTTGGTTCATTTTGCCGACGCTGTCGGCGATGGTTTTGTTTATCGCACTGCCGATTGTGTCGGTCTTCATTCAGTCACTGCATATCTCGCACGAGCAGGTGCTGATCGTCTCGGAAAGCTGCGGTCCGTTCGGGTGCGAGGAAACGACCGAGGTGGATCAGGCCGCGACAGCGGCATTGCGGGAGGCGCAACCGCTGGGGCGCTTCAACGGGTTCAACACCTACGTCAACAGGGCGCATCTGGCGTTTGCCGAGATCGGGGAGTTCTGGCGGACGACCGACAGCCTTGGCGCGTTTCTGGGCGAGGTCTTTCGCCTGCCGTTCTACCGCGCGTTGACCTTTACGATCACCTATACGGCGGTGGTGACGCCGTTCGTGCTGGTGCTGGGGCTGGCGATTGCGGTGGGTGTGAACAACGTGCCGAAGCTGATCAAGGGGCCGACGATCTTTGTCTCGCTTCTGCCGATGATCATCACGCCGCTTGTGGGCGCGCTGATCCTGTTCTGGATGGTGGATGCCGATGGGATCATCGGGGCGACGATCCAACGGATATTCGATGACCCTTCGCTGAGCTTGAAGGCCTCGACCCCGCTGATGTGGATCATGCTGATCATCTATGGGATCTGGAGCTCAATCCCCTTTAGCTTCATCGTCTTCTACGCCGGTTTGCAGACCGTGCCGCAGGACACGCTGGAGGCCGCGCGGATCGACGGGGCGACGAAGTGGCAGCAGATGCGCTATGTCACGGTGCCCCACCTCATGCCGCTGGTGACGTTCATCCTGCTGATCCAGCTGATGGACAACTTCCGCGTCTTCGAGCCCATCGTGGCCTTCCAGGCGCAGGCGCATGCAACGTCGCTGAGCTTTATCATCTTCAACGACCTGCGGGAGAGTGGGAACCCGCTGTATGGCTCTGCCGGGGCGACGTCGATGATGACGATCCTCGGCGTGGCGATCCTGCTGATGCCGGTGCTGATACGCACCTGGCGTGACTTCAATCGGAAGGTGGTATGATGCAGAGCAAGGGCTTTACACCACTGTCCATCGCAGCGCTGGCGCTGGTCATCCTGTGGCTCGTCATTGCCGCGTTCCCGTTCCTGTGGACGCTGTGGGGCAGCTTCAAAGTGCAGGCGGACTTCTTTTCGAAAGCCGACTGGACGAATGCGTTGCGGGGGACAAACACCATCCAGGAAACGGGCGGGCCGTTCACGTTGCAGGGCTATTACGGCGCGTGGATACAAGAGGAATTCTGGCGCCCGGTGCTGAACAGTTTCATCGTGGTGTTCTTCACGGTGATCATCTCGCTGACCTTCGGGACGCTGGGGGGCTATGCGCTGGCGCGGTCTGGCAAGCGGTATGCGTTCTGGATCCTGATGGCGGCGCTCGTCTTCCGTGCGATGCCGCATATCACGCTGGTCTCAGGCTATCTGCTACCGTTCTTTGAGTGGAACGTGTGGGGCATTCTGCCGACGACGATCATCGTGCTGGTGGCGATCAACCAGCCGTTCACGCTGTGGATGCTGCATTCGTTCTTTCTGAATATCCCGAAGGATATGGATGAGAGTGCGATGGTCGACGGATGCACCCGGTTCCAGGCGTTCCGGCACGTGATCATTCCGGTGATGTGGCCGGGGGTGATCACGACAGGGCTGTTCAGTTTTCTGTTGGCGTATAACGACTTCGCCGTGACCTCGATGCTGTTGTCGCAGCAGAACGCGACCATGATCCCGGCGATTGGGAGCTTTCTTGGGACCACGCAGATCGAGGGGAACGTGATGTTTGCCGTCGCGGCTGTGGTGTCGGCGACGGTGCCGCTGTTCATGCTGATCGTGTTCTTCCAGCGGCACTCATAATTACGACGTGGGGCTTCTTCTTTCTCAAGTTGTACATCGAGTGAAAGCCCGCGAAGCTGGTTCAACAATACGTTAAACGCA
>JBCCXY010000028.1:0-32212 GCA_039190895.1 Pseudomonadota bacterium
ATGCCACATCAACTGCCGAAACCGGGCCTCGGCAAGGCGGCGGGTCTTCGTTCCGGTGTCGGGCATCCACGGCAGCGTCATCGGTGCGGTCCTTTCTCGTCAGACCGATCCAGCTTGCCTCGGCGGGGTTAACGCCCGCTCAGCCCACCGCGCGCCCTGCACCGACACGATACCGACAAAATACCGACGTGGTACCGATCGACCGTTCGGTGGTCTCAGCCCAACCCGACCCGCGCCCGAATCCCCTCATCGCGAAGCGAGATCTCTTCCCCCACAAACCCGTCCGCCTCCTCCAGGCACATCCACATCAGCGCCTTCGCGGGCCAGTCGGCGGGGATGTGAACCGACCAGTCAAGCTGGCTGACCGGGTTGATTCCCGTCGCCTTGATCTCTTTCTGCATCTGCGTCGCCACCGTCCCGGGTGACAGTCCCATCGCCCGTATACCCCGTTCGCGGTACTCCTTATCCACCATACGGGTAAGCATCGCCGCACCGGCCTTTGAGGCGCAGTAATGGCTCCACCCCTCCACCGGCCCATGCGCGGCGCCCGATGACACGGTCAGGATCGTCCCGCCCCCCGCCTCGACCATGCCCGGAAGGACGGCGCGCATGCCGTAATAGACGCCCTTCAGATTGATATCGATCACCTGTCCCCACGCCTCCGGATCCGATTGGGCAAGGTGCGCGACAGGCTCGATCACCCCCGCGTTGTTGATCAAAATATCAACAGTGCCAAAGGCTTGCGCGGCCCGCTCCACGGCCCCGGCCACATCCTCATAGCGCGCCACATCGCACGGGATCGCCAACGCCGCCTCGCCGATCTCGCCCGCGATTGCGCGGATCGCCTCAGCGCCCCGTGCCAGCAAGGCCACCTTCGCTCCGGCCTCGGCAAACCCGCGGGCGGCGGCCTCGCCAATCCCCCGGCTCGCTCCGGTTATTACCACGGTCTTGCCTTGTAATTGCCGCATCAGACCCAACCTCTGCCACACGTCATTGCCGGGTTGACCCCAGCGTCCCCCCGGCCAAACTAGCGCCGCGCATATTTCAGCGAAAGGTCCCCACACGATGTCGTTTCGGTATTTTCTGACTACCACAGCCCTCTGCCTCACCGCGGCAGGTCCCGGGTTCGCCCTGACCGCCGAAGAGGTATGGGAGAACTGGCAAAGCACCGCCACGGCTTCGGGCCAGACCATGACAGCGGGGTCGACGAACAAGTCCGGCGACACGCTGACCATCACCGACCTCACTGTCTCTGCCATGATGCCCGACGGCACCGTCGAAACCAACGTCTCCGAGGTTACGATGACCGAGTCAGGCGGCGCGGTAGAGATTCTGTCATCGCCCTCCTACGTAATCCGCATGCAGTTCACCGACATCGACGGCACCGAGGGTGCGGTGAACATGTCGCTTACACATCAAGGCCTTGTGACCACCGCCACCGGCAGCCCGGGCGCCATCAACTATGACTTCACCGCCGACAAACTGACCTTCGCCTTAGGGGAGATTGAGGCGCCCGACGTGCCCGAGCAATTCGATATGTCGTTTGTCATCGACAACATGGCGGGCAACTACACGACCGGCGCGGGCACCCAGGTCGACACCGATTTCACGGCCGACGAGCTAACCGTCAACCTGGAATTCTCGGACCCGAACGATGGCAGCGCGACCGTCACCGGTGGCATGGTCGACCTCGTCTCATCCTCCTCCGGTACGCTCTCGCCGTTCACGGGCGGCCAGAACCTGTTGCCGATGCTCCGCGAAGGCCTTTCGTCTGAAGGAGAGGTGACCTTCGGCCAGGGCGGCTACACTGTCGAAGGCTCAGGTCCCGACGGCGACTTCGTCATCGAGACCTCAAGCAGTTCGGGCAACTTCACCTACGCGCTGACCGAAGGCGGCCTCCGCTACGGCGGCGGCAACACCGACGTATCGGTCAACTTCATTGCGCCGGGCCAGTTCATCCCGCCGGTCCAGTTCCAGATCGCGCGCAGCAATGGCGAGGTCGAAATGCCGATGATCGCGACAAGCGATGCACGGCCGTTCGGCATTGACTTGGACATCGAGGGCCTGCAGGTCAGCGACACGCTGTGGTCGATGATCGACCCGACGGGCGGCTTGCCCCGCGACCCTGCCGACATCGCGCTGGACATCGACGGCATGGGCAACTGGGACGTCGAACTGCTTGACCCCGAGGCAATGGCCGCGGCTGAAACGTCTGGCGAAATGCCCGGCAAGGTGCAGTCCGTCGACCTGTCCCGCCTGCTGCTGCGCGTTGCGGGGGCAGAGCTGACCGGCACCGGCGCCTTCACGTTCAACAACTCCACCGTGCCGCCCGTGCCTGCGGGCAAGGTGAACCTTGAACTCATGGGCGGAAACGGCCTTCTGGACAAGCTCGTTGCCATCGGGATCGTGCCGGAAGAGCAGGCCATGGGCGCCCGCATGATGCTGGGCCTTTTCGCCCGTCCGGGGAACGGCCCGGACTCGCTGGTGTCCGAGATCGAGGTGAAGGAAGACGGCTCGATCCTCGCCAACGGCCAGCGGATCCAGTAACGGCCCTTGCGGGCAGTGGATCGCCGGACTACCTCCCGCTGACACGCGAATGAGGAAGTCATCATGGCGGATCCGCTGTCCGATCTAACCCAACGCGCCCTTGATGCGGCGGCCAAGGCGGGCGCCGAGGCCGCCGATGTGATCGCGACCGACGCCGTGTCGCTGCAGATCAGTGTGCGCGACGGCGCGCTTGAGAAGGCGGAGCGGTCCGAAGGCGTCGACATCGGCCTGCGCGTGCTGATCGGCCAGCGTCAGGCCACCGTGTCCGCGTCCCGCACCGATGATGGGACCCTCGCCGAGATGGCCGAACGCGCCGTTGCAATGGCTCGTGAGGCGCCCGAAGACCCGAACATCGGGCTCGCTGACCCCAGCCAATTAGCCGAATCCTGGGACGTCTCGGCGCTCGAACTCGCCGATCCATCGCCCGAACCTCCCCCCGATGCGCTGGAAGACGATGCCCGCCGGGCCGAGGCCGCCGCCCTCGCGGTGCCCGGCATCTCCAAGGTCGACGAAGCCGCGGCAGGGTACACCCGGCGCGCGACCCACCTTGCCGCATC
Source organism: Pseudomonadota bacterium (assembly GCA_039190895.1). GTDB lineage: Bacteria > Pseudomonadota > Alphaproteobacteria > Rhodobacterales > Rhodobacteraceae > Ovoidimarina. Next base: position 3,105 of record JBCCXY010000028.1, read on the forward strand.
CAACGGCTTTTCAGGCGGCGGCACGCGCACAGACCGCGCCACCTACTGCGTGGCCATCACCGGTGAAGGTACGGGGATGGAGCGGGATTATGCCTCCGAAGTCCGCATCTTCCAGGCAGACCTGCCGTCCCCCGAAAGCGTCGGCACCCTCGCAGGCGAACGTACGATCCAACGTAGCGGCGCCCGCAAACCCCCCACGGGGGCCTTCCCGGTGCTTTATGACGAACGCGTGGCAAGCTCCCTGATCGGGCACCTCGTGTCCGCCATCAACGGCACCGCCGTGGCGCGCGGCGCCTCGTGGCTGCGAGAGGCGATGGGGGAAAAAGTCCTCCCCGATGCGCTGTCGCTCATCGAAGATCCGCACCGTCCGCGCGTCGCCGGAAGTCGAGCGTTCGATGCCGAAGGACTTTTGACAGAAAGGCGTGAGATTGTGAAAAATGGCGTCCTAAAGTCCTGGACGCTTGATCTTGCGACGGCCCGAAAACTGGGCCTAAGCAGCACCGCAAACGCGGCGCGACCCATCGGTGGGGCGCCGTCTCCGCGCGCGCACAACCTCGCCCTAACCCAGGGCAGCGCAAGTCGGGACGATCTAGTGCGCGACATGGGGACGGGGCTGCTGATCACGTCGATGATCGGCTCTTCGATCAACGCGACGACCGGCGACTACTCGCGCGGCGCCTCGGGCTTCTGGGTCGAAAACGGTGAGATCACGTATCCGGTCAACGAATGCACCGTCGCCGGAAACCTGCGCGACATGCTGCAGACGATTGTCCCGGCGAACGACGCGCGCACGCATCTGTCGCGCGTCGTGCCTTCGTGCCTTGTGGATGGCCTCACCATTGCCGGGGCCTAGCGACCTCGACCTCATCATCGGCGCTGTACGTGAGGCGGGCACCATCGCCCGCCGCTTCTTTGAGGGCGACAACAAGGTCTGGGACAAGGGCAGCGAAGGCCCCGTGACCGAGGCCGACATCGCCGTCGATACCCACTTGCGCGAGACCCTGTGCAGCGCCCGCCCCGCCTACGGCTGGCTGTCCGAAGAGACCGAGGACACGCCCGCCCGCCTCTCAACCACCCGCCTGTTCATCGTCGACCCCATCGACGGCACCCGCGCCTTCGTGAAGGGCGAAGAGGCCTGGGCCCACTCCGTCGCTGTGGTTGAGAACGGCGCCCCCGTCGCAGCAGCCGTCTACCTGCCGATGATGGACAAGCTCTACACCGCGACCGCCACCGGCGGCGCGCGTCTGAATGACACCTCTTTGCGAGTTGCGGCGCCGGATGGGCGTCCGCAGGTGCTCGCGTCCCGCCCCGCCTTCGAGGCGCGCCACTGGCCGGGCGGTGTACCCGCCGTCGACCGCCACTTCCGCACGTCGCTGGCCTATCGGCTGTGCCTTGTGGCTGACGGGTCGTTCGACGGAATGCTCACCCTGCGCGACAGTTGGGAGTGGGACCTCGCCGCTGGCGCCCTGATCGCCACCGAGGCCGGCGCCGTGGTGTCCGACCGCACCGGCGCCCCCCTGCGCTTCAACAGCAAGGGCCGTATGACCCCCGGCGTGGTTGCCGCCAGCTCAGCCGTGCACGATGATCTCACGACCCGCCTGAAAGAGACCTGATGCCCGAAATCACCCCCGCGCTCCTCACCGACATCCGCGCCCGCTTCGCCCATGTCGACGCCTGCCCCTTCTCCGGCCCCCGCGTGTTCTTCGAGAACGCCGGAGGCGCGCTGACGCTGAAATCCGTGGTCGAAACCTCGACCCATTTCGCCGCTATCCCCGACAATCCGGGCCGCGTGAACCCGGCGGGCGAGGCGCTGACCCGCATCATCGCCACCGCCCGCGACGACGTGAAGACGCTGTTCAACGTGACCGCCGGGCAGGTCGTTGTCGGCGAAAGCGGCACCGAACTCCTATTCCGCCTGATCCGGGCGGCGTGCCTTGGCACCCGCTCCGGCACCGTGCTCGGTACTACGCTGGAACACCCTGCCACGCGGTCTGCTGCCCAGCGTTGGGCGGGCGAGGCAGGGATGAGCCATGTCCTCGTGCCCCACAACGATGCAACCGGCGCGATCACGCCCGACCACTACGCGGCGGCGGTCACGCTCGAAACGCGCGTGGCCACAGTGATTCACACCTCTCCCGTGACCGGGATGGGCACTGACCTCGCCGGGGTTGTGGCCGCCATCCGGGCCGTGGCGCCGGAGTGCTTCATAGTCGTCGACGGCATACAGCACGCCGCGCACGGCGCCATCGACCTGTCGGACGCTCCTGTCGATGGCTACGTCATCTCGCCCTACAAAGCGTTCTCGCGCCACGGCTACGGCGTGGCGTGGCTGTCGGATCGCCTCGCGGCGCTATCTCACGATCACCTCATCGATGCACCGGGAGAGCCGTGGGAACTCGGCACCCGCGACGCGGGCGCCTACGCCACGATGTCCGACGTCGTGGCCTATCTCGACTGGCTCGGCAGCGCGGTGTCGGACACCTCAGACCGCCGCGCCCGGCTGGAGGCCGCGAGCGAGGCAATCCACGATCACGAGGCGGGCCTCGTCGCGGCGGCCCTACATGGCACCGGCAACCAAACCGGCCTCGTCGATCTGCCGGGCGTGACGGTGCTGGGCGGCATCGAGAACCCCGCGCGTGAAGGCCTGATCTCTCTCACCGTTGACGGCGTCGCGGCGGAAGAGGTTGTCGCCCGCCTCAACGCCGAGGGCATCCGGACGCACACCCGCAAGGCCGACCATTACTCCGGCAACGTTCTGACACCGCTGGGGTTGGATGCCTGCGTGCGCGTGTCCTTCGCCCACTACAACTCCGAGGCCGAAATCGCCGCCTTCCTGGCCGCCATGCGCGATATCGCGAGCTGATTGCCCGGGGGGGGTGGGCTGATTGCCCACCCTGCGGTATCCGACGGTTCTGCTTGGGGGTAGGGTGGGCAATCTGCCCACCGTTCCCTGTCTCAGGCCGGTCAGGACTACTTTTTTACGACGCGTCGGTCCGCGCCAGCGCGATCAGTTGAAGCGCCTGTTGCGCCTTCTCGCGCAGGCGGCTGTTGGTTTCGTTGCTCAGGAACCGCTCGAATAGGACCTTCGCCTCGCCCCTGTTCTCATCCGCGAGCTCCAACTGGGCCAGATTAAACAAAGCCTCCGGATAGGCCGGATCGACCGAATGCGCCGCCCGCAAGTGTGACTTCGCCGCTGCAGCGTTACCCGCTTCTTCCAGCACGCCTGCGAGGTTGTAATGCGCTTCCGCCAACCGCGGGTCCCGCGCGATGGCTTGCCGGAAGGCAAGCTGAGCGCCCTCCGGATCGCCGAGCGCCCGGCGCACATTGCCGAGGTTGAATGACGCCACCGCATCGCGCCGATCCATCTGGGCGCAAGTCTCGAACAGGCGTTCGGCCTGTGGGAGGTCGCCAAGCCCCTCAGCCTCGATGGCCTGCTCGAAGACGTCGTCCAGCCCGTCGCCCTCGTCCAGCGGCAGCACATGCTGGCCGCTGAGGGTGGTCACGCCATCCTCCCATTGCAGCATCGCCCGGCCATTCGCGCCGATGATCACCTGATGGCGCCCCTTCGGCGCTTCGCGTCGATCCAGCAGCGCCTGCACGATGTCCGGCCACGCCATCCCGTCCTGATCCAGCCCGGACGCCGCCTTGTAGGTTGCTGCGTCCTGAAACGCGATGCACCCGTCGCGGTAGGTGATCAGGCCGAACGCCGCCAGAAGCTGCCGCAACTCGGGGCCAACTGGCGCGACACTCTGGGTCGGAACGGTCGCAGGCTTCGGGTCCTCACCGCTGAGGCCGGAGAGCAGGCGCCCCTCGCTGATGGCAGGCAGGGCGCGGTCCTCGGCGGCCAGTAAACGCTCCAGCACTGCATCGAACGCCCGCAGCGCGCCTTCGCCGATCACCAGATGCGTGCTGGCCCGGGTCAGGTCCCGCAGCGGCTTGGCGCCACGCTCCACCAGCAAACGCTCCACCTTGCGCTTGGGAAGCGCTCGGAAGCGTCCGAACAGGGTGACCCTGTCGCCTTGACCCAGCATGTGTCGCGCGCCCTTTTGCCGGAAGTGCTTTGAATGACACTAACCGCAGTTCACTTCGCAAGTCACGTGCCACGGCCCAACGGGGCCGATTTCTTGGAAGAAATCGCTTCGGAAAATCCCGATTTTCCGGTCCGTGACCAACGGTGCTAGCCAGCGGCCTTCTTGCGCGATGAAGCGGCCTTCTTTTTCGGCGCCGCCTTGGCCTTTTCCTTCGGCTTGCTGGCTGCCGCCGGGGCGCGTTCTTCCTGGATCGACGCCTTCAGCGCGTCCATCAGATTGACGACCTTGCCCTGCTCGGGGGCTTTCGAGATCACCGGCTCTTTACCCGCGACCTTGGCTTTCACAAGCTCCATCAGCGCGGCTTCGTAGCGGTCTTCGAACATGCCCGCGTCGAACTCCATGACCTTCTGGTTGATGATCATTTCGGCCATTTGCAGAAGCTCGTCGTTCACGTCGACGTCCAACTCATCGAAGTAATGCGCGTCGTCGCGAACCTCGTAGTTGTAGCGCAGGGTGGTCATCACCATGCCTTCGTTCCGGGGGCTTAGCGCGATGATCCGCTCGCGGCCTGACAGCACCACGCGGGCAATGCCGACCTTGTTCGTGTTCCGCAGCGCCTCGCGGATGACCGCATAGGTCTCTTCCGCCACAGGGCCATCCGGGCCGAGGAAGTAGGGCGAGTCGTAGTAGAGCTCGTCAATATCCTCGGCGTCCACGAAGCCTTCGATGTCAATTGTCTTGTTCGATTCGATCTGGATCGCGTCGAGCTCTTCTTTCTCGATCACGACGTACTTGTCCTTCTCGAACTGATAGCCCTTCACCAGATCCGCGCGATCCACCTCACCCAGTTCCGGGTCGTGGTAGCGCATGTTCACGCGGTTCTTGGTGTCCTTATGCAGCTGGTTGAAGCTGATTTTGTTGGCCGACGACGTGGCGGTGTACATCTTCACCGGGCACGACACGAGCGCGAGTTTCAAATAGCCTTTCCAGTACGCACGAGGTGCCATCTGCTTGTCCTTTCAGTCCCTCAGGCCGACGTCTCGCCGGGCCGTGTCCCTGATCGGCCCGCGCGCGTCTTCGAAGTCAGCCCATATCTCTGCCGTCGTCTTTTCTATATGAATCAGGGCATTTTTGCGAAGAAACTCGCCCGGGGGGGCATTTGCGGACAGATCGTGCCATGAAAGCGGCAGTGCGACCGGGAAGGTGGGGCGCGCCCGTAGGGAGTAGCTGGCAACGGACGAGGTGCCCGACGCGGTGCGGGTGTCGATGTAAATCTTCCCTTTCCGGGCGGCCTTGGACAGGTTCGCCGTGAACAGCCGCCCGTTGTCGGCGGCGAGCGCTTTGGCCAGCGCTTTTAGGAACGTTTTCGCGTGAGTCCAGTCGCTGCTGCGGTCGAGCGGGACGACGATGTGCACCCCCGCGCCGCCGGTCATGCGGACGAAAGACGGCAGGCCGAGCGCTGTCAGCCGCTCTTTCACCAGACCCGCCGCTGTGACCACCACGGGCCAGCCGACGCCTTCGCCCGGGTCGAGGTCGATGGTCAGGCGGTCGGGGTGGTCGAGGTCGTCGACGGTGCAGTCCCACGGGTGGAATTCGATCACGCCGAACTGGGGGAGGCCGAGGAAGCCCTTGGGCGACTTGATCACCAGAAATTCTTCGTCGCGGGTGTCGCCCATGGTTTCGACGCCGTCGGGGAGGCCCGAGAAGCCGTGGCGTTGGTAGAAGCAGTCTTTCTCTTTGCCCGTCGAGCAGCGCACGAGCGTGACCGGGCGGTCGAGGAGGTGGGGCAGCATAGCGTCGCCGACGCGGGCATAGAACAGTGCGACGTCGAGTTTTGTGGTGCCCGAGCCCTCAAACATCTCGCGATCCGGGTTGGTCAGGCGGATGTTGGCGAGGTCGCGGTCGGTGACCAGCTTTCGCCGCTTGGGCGCTTCGGCCCGGCCATGGGTGGCGGCAACGCCGAGGATGGCGGCCTGGCGGATGATGTTTTTGGTGGTGCGGCCGCGATACGAGATCTCTGCTGAGTATTGGCCGGGCTCGATGAATTGCGCGTTGGGCGTTTTGGGGACCGGGATGGGGGCTTTGGCGATGGTCAGCGGGTCGAGTTCTGCGAACAGTGCGCGGGTTTCCTCTAGCGACAGGCCGGTTCCGGCGCGGCCGACATAGGCGAGGCCGTCTTCCCGCTCTTCCGCGAGGATGATCGAGGCGACGTGTCGGCTGGAGGATTTGGTGGTGAACCCGATGATCGCGAGCGTCGCGACGTCGAAGCGCTTGGCTTTGAGCCAGGTCTTCGTCCGCTCCTGCCTGTAGGGCGCTTTACCGTCCTTCGAGACCACACCTTCCAGCCCCAACCGACAGGCTTGCGCGAACAGCGCCCGGCCATCGCCGGTGACGTGGTCGCTGAATTGCACGCGGCACATCGGGTCGGCGGGGACAAGGCGGCGCAGCAGGTCTTTGCGTTGGATCAGGGGGACCTCCTTGAGGTCCTTACCGTTCAGGTGGACGAGGTCGAAGGCATAGTAGATCAGGTCGTGATCTCGGTCGGCCGAGAGTGCTTCTTGCAGCAATTCTAACGATGTGGCGCCGCGAGCGTCTTGCGCCGCAACCTCGCCGTCGATGAGCGCCGTGTCGCAGTCGAGCGCCTGAACGTGGGGGATCAGGGCCTGATAGCGTTCGGTCCAGTCGAGGCCCTGACGGGTCAGGAACTTCACCTTGTCGCCGTGCTTGCGGATGATCGTGCGGTAGCCGTCGAACTTGATCTCGTGGATCCAGCCCTTGAACTCGGGCGGGCTGTCGACCGGGGACGGGAGCTGTGGGGACCAGCGTTTTGGCAGGTCTCCCGGTCGGCCCAGCGGTTCGGGCGTGGGGAAGCTGTCGGTCAGGGGGTCCGGGTTGATTTCGAAGCCTTTTTCCACCGCCAGGTCGCGTTCTTTGATCAGGAGCCAGGGTTTCTCTTCATCCGGGAGCTTCTTGAGCATCCACCCGCCCGTCAGTCGCTCCCCGGCGAGGCGAAACTTGGGCTCGCCCGCCTCAAACGCGGCGGTGGGGTCGTCGTCGATTGGGACCCAGGTGCCATGGTCCCAGACGCGGAGTTCGCCGGCGCCGTACTCGCCGTCTGGAATGACGCCTTCGAAGGTCAGGTAGGCGAGGGGGTGATCCTCGGTCTGGATGGCGAGTCGCTTGGTCTTGGGATCAAGGCTGGGGCCCTCCGGTACCGCCCATGACATCAGGACCCCGTTCCACTCCAGCCGCAGGTCGAAGTGGGGGCGTTTTGCGGCGTGGTGGTTGATGACGAAGCGCAGCGCCTCGGGGTCGGTCGTGTCAAGGGCGCCGAATGGTTCTGGCGTGCGCATGAAGCGCCGCTTGGCGTTGTATTCGTCCAACCCGGGCATCGGCTCACCCTAAGGCGCCTACGAAAGCAACGCGAGGTTCCTCGCGGTTTCGCGGGGGACCTGTCGCTGGAAAACCCGGTCTTGCGGAGAGGCCGCATCGCTTCAACTGAAGATGAACTGAGGATTAACGCGCTGTTCTCCACGCATTCACCTGCTTTGAGGCAAAATGATTCCACGATGTTGAAACGCCCCCCGGTGGAGAAACCGCCCTGGGGCCGCAGAAAGGGAAGATCAAGATGCTTGCACCGTCCTCATTGCTTGCTTCGGCTGGTCGTCCTCAGGCCGCTGTGTCCTCTGGTCTGGCTTCTGCAGCATTCGTTTCCTCCGCTCGAATTCCCTCTCCCCAATTTCCGCAGGGGGTAGAGGGGCTTGCGGGGCGGGACTAAGTCCGTTGGGTTCCTGAAAACCTCACACGTCGCACTGCCTGACGGACAGATTTAGATCCCGCCCCAACCCAAGCTCATCGCTCTACTCGGCCGCCTCAAGACGAGGTGGCGAGGCAAGCCCGGCGCGCCCCTGAGGCAGGGTGAGCGTCACCATCAGACCGCCCAACGTTTCCGATTGGCCCAGAGCCACTTCGCCCCCGTACGCGTGGACCAGATCGCTTGCAATCGCGAGGCCGAGGCCCGTGCCCGGGGTCGCGACGTCTAGCCGTGTCCCGGCCTCCAGCGCGGCGCGGCGGCTCTCTTCAGAAATGCCGGGGCCGTTGTCTTCGATAGTGATTTCGACGACCTCCCCCCTCGCCGTCGCGGTCAGGCGCACCTGGCCATCGCACCACTTGAAGGCGTTCTCCAGAAGATTGCCGAGGGTTTCTTCCAGATCCTGCCGATCCATCGGTACGGTAAGCCCCTCTGCCGCCTCGACCCGAAGCGTCGCGTCTTCTGTCAGCGGCATCGATTCGAACAGCCGCTTCATCCTTGCAAAGGACGCAGTCACATCCGTGGCTCCCTGGCTGACCCCCGCCGCGTTCGACGCCCGGATGCGGGCGAGGGACCTGCCCAATTGCGCGTCGATCCGGTCCAGCGCCTCTAGCGCGGCTGACGTATCGGCGTTGGAGCGTCTGAGCGCCTCAAGCTCGTTCCGCAGCGCGGAGGATGGGGTTTTGATGGCGTGCGCCAGATCGGCGGCTTGTCGTCGTCCGCGATCAACGATCTCGCGGTTGCGGGACAGGAGGGCGTTGATGTCTTCCACCAGTGGGGCGACTTCTTCGGGGTAGTGCTCGATATCGAAAGCCTCGCCTTTGTCCCAGCGGGCGATGATCTCTCGCTGCATCCGGATGATGGGGCGCAGGACGGCGGTCGTCAGGAGGACGGCGCCGAGGATGCCGAAGAGGCCTGCGAAGCCGAAGGCGATCATGAAGTTGCTGCGCAACCCGCCTTGTTCGGACAGAAGGTCGTTGAGCGAGCTGGCCACGGTGACCCGCCACGTGGTGCCGTTGTCGAAGACGAAGGTTTCGGTCACGCCCCGGATCTGGCCGTTGGGCCCGTCGCCGTTCCAAAAGCCGTCCTGATTGGGAAATGAGCTGAGCAGGTAGTTGGGCAAAGAAGGTGATTTATAGACCGTGCCGTTCTGACCGGTGACGGCCCAGTACTTGCCCGAGGCGCGCTGGCGATACTCCGGGTCGGACAGGGCGGATTGCAGATCTTCGGGGTCTGTGGCGGCGGCGAGCATGCCGACGATGGACAGGTGCCGCTCGGCCAGGGTGTTGTCGAAGCGGCGGACGGCGGAGGCGTCAAACACCCGCAGGAGGGCGACCCCGAAGACGAGCATCGCCAGCGTGGCCCAGACAAGCCCGCCTGCGATCGCCCTCCGCCGCAGTGACGTCATCCGTCCAGGTCGATCTTGTAGCCCTGACCGCGAGACGTGGTGATCAGGTCGGGCCCGAGCTTCTTGCGCAGCCGGTTCACGAACACGGCGATGGTGTTCGAGTCGCGGTCGCCATCGTATTCGTAGATGTGTTCCGACAACTCGGTGCGCGAGATCATCCGCCCGGCGTTGTGCAGAAGGTAGGACAGCACGGCGAGTTCCTGCGCCGTCAGTTGCACCGGCAGCCCGTCTTTCAGGACCGTGTTGGTGCGGCTGTCGAAGGTGACGCCCGCCGTCTCGAACACCGGGTTCGCCTGCCCGGCCTGTCGCCGAAGCATCGCCCGGACACGGGCCGACAGCTCTGGCATGTGGAACGGCTTGGTCATGTAGTCATCGGCGCCCGCATCAAGGCCATCCACCCGCTCGGACCAGCCATCGCGGGCGGTGAGGATCAGGACGGGGGTCTTCACGTCTTCCTTGCGCCAGGATTTCAGGATCGAAATGCCGTCCCGCTCGGGCAGGCCGATGTCGAGGACGACGAGGTCATAGGGTTCCGTTGACCCCAGGAAATGGGCCTCTTCCCCGTTGTGCACGACGTCGACGGCCCGCCCTTCCAGGGTCAGGGCGGACTTGATCTGGTCGCTCAGAACTGTGTCGTCTTCGGCAATAAGGATGCGCATGGCCGGTGCATTAGCCCGGAATGCGGACCAAAGTGTGGCGGAGGACTGTGGCATCGTAGCCGTCCCGGTGCGCGCATGGGCCAAGCGGGGCTAGGCGCGCGGCGGCTGCGGATGCTACGCCACCGGCTGAAGCAGCGGAAAGCGCCCATGTCCAAGACCGTCTTCGTCATCAACGGCCCGAACCTGAATATGCTCGGGACGCGGCAGCCCGAGATCTATGGCCATGACACGCTCGCTGACGTCGAGGCCGCGTGCGCGGCGCTTGCGGCGGATCTGGGGCTGTGCTGCGAGACGTTTCAGTCGAACCATGAGGGTGCGCTGGTCGATTGCATCCAAAGCGCGCGTCAGCAGGCGGCCGCAATTGTGATCAACGCGGGGGCCTATACGCATACGTCGATTGCCATCCTCGATGCGCTCAACATGTTTGATGGGCCGGTGATCGAGGTTCATGTCTCGAACGTCCATGCGCGCGAGGCGTTTCGCCATCACTCTTACATATCGAACCGTGCGGATGCGGTCATCGCCGGGTGCGGGGTGCAGGGCTATGAGCTCGCGTTGCGACGGGTTGCGACGCTTCTCGGTTGACCCTTGCACGAAGGCTGGGCGCGACTAGGCTGCGGCGGGATGACCCACGCTGACACTCAGGCATTGATCACGGGCGGTGCGCAAGGACTTGGCTACGCTTGTGCCGAGGCGTTAATCGCCGAAGGTTGCCGCGCGCTGGTGCTTGCGGATCGCAATGTGGCGGCTGGGGAGGCCGCGGCGCAGCGGCTGTCGGCTGAGACGGACGCCGAGGTGTCTTTTCAGGCCGTCGAAATGTCTGATGTCGCGTCGGTAACGGCGATGGTCAATGCGGCGGCTGCGCGGATGGGACGCGTGACGGCACTGGTCAATGCGGCTGCCGATTGCGGGCGGGGGAGCATTCTGGATACGACGCCGGAAGTCTGGAGTCGGATCATGGCCACCAACGCGACCGGGCCCTTCTTCGCGCTGCAACGGTTCGCGCAACTGGCTATCGATGCGGGGCATCCGGCGGGCTGCGTAAACATACTGTCGATTGTGGTTCACGGGGGACTTCCCGTTCTCGCGCCTTACGGCGCGTCGAAGGCCGCGTTGCTGTACACCACGAAAAACGCGGCCGCGGCGTTGGCGCGGCACCGTATACGGGTCAATGCGATCAATGTCGGTTGGATGGATACCCCGGCGGAGGATCGCACCCAGCGAGAGATACATGGTCGTCCGGAAGGCTGGTTGGCCGAAGTGGAGCGTGAGATGCCGTTTGGACAGCTCGTGAAGCCGTGGGAGGTTGCGGCGCAGGTGGCGCTGTTTCTGTCGCCGCGCTCGGGCGTTGTGACGGGCAGTGTGCTGGACTTCGATCAGCAAGTTGTGGGGGCCTATCCGGATACTGACGACGTTTGACGGGGCGCTCATCGCGCCCTTGCGGGCCCGCCTCGCTTTCGCCAGCACAAGCGTTTTGACGCATTGGCGGGGTTTGATTTGACGCCTGGCGGGGGGATCGACAAACTGAAGCGGCTGGCTTGGGAATCGGGGGATTTCATGAAGGTATTCAGGGCAATAGCCGCCGTGTGCGTGGTGTCGATCAGCGCGGGCCTCCCCGCTGCTGCGCAGCAGTTGATTGAGCGCTATACCGCCACGATCGCCCCGCAGGACCGGCGCAATTCCAGCGGGGCGCCACTTGCGCAGCCGGGTGCGATTCTTGCGCAGGATCGGGCGAATTTTCACCGGTTTGGGGTTCGCCAGCCCGGTGACACGGCGGATCGGACGTTCAGCGTTCAGCAGAACCGCGCGGCTATGCCCACACTGTTGGCACAGGGCCGGATGGGGCCCGGCGCGGCAGAGGCCATTCTGCGCGGGGCGAACCCAACCGTCGTGGTAGAGGTTTATGGGACAGGCGGACTTGCGCAGTATGTGTCGGTCGCGTTGCAGCCCCAGGGACAGCCAACAGCATCGGTAGTTACGCCGACGCCGACGCCTGCTCCTCAGCCGGAGGCCCAAGCCCAGCCACAACCTCAGCCGCAAACTCAGACACAGGGCCTGCCAACGCTGCCGATCCTGTCTGCGCCATCCGGCTCTGCCGGTGGCTGGGCGTTCTCGAACGACACGCATGCATGGCGCGGCTCTGCTTCGGTTTCGCGCGGGGGCGATACGATTGTCACGCTTGGCTGCACGCGCCCGGGCGCCATTCCGGCGCAGTATCCGGGAGGCGGCCACGTGCGCCCGCATGAGCCGGGTGTTCTGAACCTGCTGATCGAGCCGGACGCGATGGGCGCCAACATCTCGGGCGGTGTTCAGAATTATGCCGTGACGGTCACGGTGGACGGGCAAGCTTTGGGCACGGCGCCGGTGATCCTGCTGTCGCCAGAGATGAAGCTGGCCACCAATGTTCCGCTCAACCACCCCATCGTGGAAGCGCTCAAGGGAGGCGGGACACTGCAGCTTTCGGAGGGCACGACCGGCGGGCAATTGCAGGTCGCACTGACCGGCGCGAGGGCCGCGATTGATGCGCTGAAGGCGTTTTGCGCCCAGCCGGTGCAGGCCACCCCGACGCCGACAGCGGCCTTGCCGAGCGTTGCCCCTCAGGCGCCCGCGGCAGCAGCGGGTGCACTGACGACGACGTCGGGGCTTCTGTTTCTAGGCAATCGTCCGGTCGTTCTGGCCGGTTCGGTGCAGTCGAGCGCGCTGACCGGGTCGGACGTGGCAAAGGATCACGAGCGGATCCTGTCGCGGAGGCTGTATTTCTCAGCACTGGCGGCCAGCAGCGACACGCTTGAGGCCAGCCTGGCGAGCGTCGGGTCGCACAGTTACCTGAGGACGTTCTTCGATCTCCTGCCGCTTGAAGCCAAGACGCGGATCCGGGACTTTGGGCTTGACTTGCAGAACCTTCAGGGCACCGAACGTCAGGTTTGTGCGACGGCGCAAGAGCGTCAGCTTTGGTTCTGTGCGAGCCAACGGATCACGACGGAGTTCGACAGCCGCCGTCTTGCCCAGAAGGTCGCGCAGGAAATCGCAGCCGTCACCCGGGCCGAGGCGATCGAGACCCCGATTGAGGTGCAGATCTTCTGCGGCGTGACCGGAATTGACCGCGCCTATGATTTCAATGCGCAGACCGTAAACTGGGGTTCGTTCATTCAGAATGGGACGTGCGGGAACCCGAACCTGCCGCTGAACGGCATGCTAAGGAACCTTGGTCAGACGTCGTTTGACTACCGTATTGGCGAGGCTCTGCCCGAGGCGACACCAATGGCCCCCGCGCAGGTCGAGGCGCTGGCGCAGCAGTCGACGACGCGCCCGGCGGATCGGATCTATCGGCCGCTGCTGCTTGGGTTCACCGGCCGGATTTCGCTAGAGCGCGTGACGTCGCAACGTCCGTCAGCGCTCGGGTTGCAGCCCGTCGAGGTGCGTTTCACCCGCACTGGCCCGATTGATCTGCGGTGGGCGGGGCAGCCCACGCAGGTGATCATGCAATTCGAGGGGATGAGCGACACACAACGCCCGACCGATGCTGCAGACCTGATGTTGGCCGAGACAATTGCCGGTTTGCTTGACGGGGTCGCGCCGTTGGACCCGTCGGCCATGGCGGGCGCCTTCGCGGAGTTCCTTGAGGGCGAGACCGGGGGTGAGCCCGTACAGGTGACGCTACCCGCGTTCCTCAACGACCGTGAGGCGACGCCGCGACTGTCGCTCACCAATTTCACGCTTGGGCGGCAAGGGCAGGCGCTTGCCACCGCGACCGAGGTGCCGCGTGACTTCCTGGCGTGGAATCAGGTGCAGACGCGCAATCGCGATTTCCCCGACACAGAGGTTTTCATGGCGTTCAACCGCCCGTGGGAAAGCGTCAAAAGCGACCCCATCGACCCGGAGTTGGCGCGAGGAAATCAGGTGAGGGTGGTGGCCGAAGTCTCTTACCCGCATCTCACACAGGGTGAAGTCGGCCCGTCGCTAATTGCATTCGTGAAGCCCCTGTACTTTGAGGTCACCAGGCGCGGCGTTGCCGGGGCGACCAAGGTCGTGGCGCGGGTGCCGCTCTCGGCCCCGCCGAAGCAGGAAGAGCGCGTGCGGATCTTTGTGCCCACGGCGCGCTGGTATCTGCACGAGGCCGTTACGGCAGCGGGTCTTGATCTGGAAGAGCAGTTGAACACGGCGCTGGAGCAGACTGGTATCTACGGCAACGACGTCTTCGCGCGCCTTGATGCGGCAGAGGCCGAGGCGAAGACGCTCGCGCAGCTTGCGGAGCGCAACGAGGGCCGCGAGCCGTGGGTTTTTGGCAGCGTCCGGTTGGGACCCTACGATCTGGAGCGGGAGGGCTATCCCATCCAGCAGATGCAGGTGACGATCCCGGCGCGGGATCAGATCGACCAGCGTCTGTCACGGGCGTGGACCCCTCAGATCGACCTGCGCGACGTGCTGTTGCCGATCCCGACGGACCGCGCCCGCGCGATGCGCGAGACGCTGAAGCCGGACACGAACTATCCGATCCGCGCCCGGATCGAGATCATGTCAAAAGGGGTTCCGGGGCAGTCTGCGCCCATGGCCAAGCTCAAGGAGATCAGCCTTCTTCCGCCGCAGCGCGGTTCGCGCCAGCCGGTGATGGAGAGCGCGTTCACCCCGGGGGACGAGTTGATCACCTTCGCCCTGGATGCGGAGTGATCGCGCCCTCAGACCGGGCTGTCATTTCGGATCAGGGCTTTGGCGACGGCAGCGATGTCGCCGGAGAGGGGGCGGTCGCTGTCGAGGGGCTCGGAGTGCTTCTGGACGAACATCTGAAGGCGCCGGGCCGCTGGGGAATAGGCTCCGCCGGTGTCTTCCGTAATGTCCATCCCGCGGGACACAACGAGGGCGAGGATGGCAAGAACCTCGCTGAGTTCCTCGACCGCGCGGTAGGCGTTGCGGGCGGCGATGGTGCCCATGGACACAACGTCCTGATTGGCGCCGTTGGTGGAGATCGAGGTGACGCTGGCGGGGCCGCGTGTTCGCATTTCGGCAACCACGGCAGTGGCGGTCACTTGCGCGCCCATGAAGCCCGAGTTCACGCCGGCCTTGCCGCCGTGCAGGAACGCGGGGAGGCCGCCGTTGAGCTTTTCATCCGTGACGCGGGCGATCTGGCGTTCGGCAAACCCGGCGAGCACGGTCAGCGCGTTGGTCAGCGTATCAGACGCCAGCGCGATTTGCTGGCCCATGAAGTTTCCGCCGTGCCAGGCGGGCACCTCACCGTCGTTGAAGACGGGGTTGTCGGTGACGGCATTCAGCTCTCGCAGAACGATGTCATTGTGCCAGTGCAGCGCGTCGAGGCAGCCGCCGATCACCTGCGGTGCGCAGCGCAGCGTGTAGGCGTCCTGACCTGCCTCGCCGTCCGCCGCCGCTGCCACCGGCGTTGTGGTCAGCCGCGCCGCGCCCTTGGTGTGTTTGATCAGCCGCTTGGTCGCCTCGACCTGGCCCGGGTGCGGGCGCACTTCGGCAAAGATCTGGGCCCAGGCTTCGGCGCGGGCGCCCATGACTTCGCCAAGCGCAGCGGTCAGGCGAAGCGCCCAGTCCATCAGACGTTGCGCGCGCACCGCGCTGACCAACGCGATCCCGGTCATCGCTGAGGTGCCGTTCACCAGTGCGAGCGCGTCCCGGTTGGCGAGTGTCAGGGGTGGCATGCCGATCTCGGCCAAGGCCGTCGGGGCGGGTACGTGGGTGCCGTCAGAGGTCAGGAAGTCGCCCTTGCCCTGCAGCGACAGGACCACATGCGCCAGTGGTGTCAAGTCGCCGGACGCGCCCACCGTCCCCCGCTCTGGCAGGACCGGTGCGAAGCGGGAGTTCAAGACCGACTGCAACGCGTCAACCGCCGTGTTCGACGCCCCGGAATAGCCGCAAGCGATGGCGGTTAGGCGGGCAAGCATCACCGCGCGTGCCACTGTCCAGGGCAGCGCGGGGCCCAGGCCGGTGGCGAGGTGGTAGACGAGGTTCTGCTGCGCGGTCACGCCGTCGTTGGGGTCAATCCGGCGGTTCACCAACGGGCCGAAACCAGTGGTGATGCCGTAGATGTGCCGCTGCTCTTTCACCGCGCGGACCAGCGTCTTGTGCGAGGCCGAGCAGCGTGCCCGTGTGGCATCGCTTAGCCGGACGGCAGCGTCGCCGCGGGCGACCCGGTAGGCCGCGCCGAGTTGCAGCGAGTCGTCAACGGTCACAACAACGGAGGATGGGGAGCGGTCTTGCGCAGTCATGTCAAATCGTCTTTCCAAGCGGTCCGAGGTCGAGGCTGAGGTCAGCCGGGGTCAGGCCGAAGCGGTGGGCCAGGTCGTGAATCGCTCGCTCGGCCCGCATTAGCGTAGTGCCGAGCGCGTCTTCCTGAGCGGCGGTGAGCTGGCCGTTTTCCATGCGGCGGATGGCCTGAAGCTCCATGATTTGGCGGAGGAACTCCATGAGACCCAGGACGAGGCGCGCGAGGTCTTGCTCGACGGTGTCTGGGTCTATCGAAACGCGGCCACCATGCGAGAGGGCGCGCTGGACCTCGCCAAGGCCGATGTCGAACGCCGCCGTCAATTCGGGGCGCTTTCCGGGGCAAAGCCGTAGGCGGGCAGCGGGCCGACGAGGTTGAGCGACCAGCCGGTCAGCGCCACCCCGGCGCGTCTCAGCGCGGAGATTGCGTGACCGGGCGCCTGATCGGCGGGGGCGAGCGCGTCCATCATCGGACCGCCGCGAGTGTCGCGCAGGCGCCAGTCATGCGCGTTAAGCGGGGCAAGCAGCGCGTCGGCTGCGTTTTGCACGGCGGTCAGATTGTCGGTGCGGTGCTGGTGCTGGGCGGCCCGGGCGCGCAGCCATCCGTCGGGCGACGGTGCGGCGGCGGGGGCGGTGAAGGCCAGCGTGAACTGGGCAAGGCCGCGCATCTTGGAGAGCCAGTTTGTCAGCGTCGAGGCTTGGTCTTCGGCCCAGGATCTGCACTGTTCGACCGTCGCAGCGCTGGTTGGCACAAGCGGGAGGAACGCGAAATCTGCGCGCGCGAACTGGGCCTGCTGGCGCATGCGTTCACGCGGGGACAGGGTTGTGTCGGCGCAAATCAGGCAGGCGGGGCCTGCGGGATGTGGCGAGGCGCCGGGGTCTGCCCAGCCGAGGGGGGTCATGCGGCTGACCTGCGCATGGTGTCCGGGTTCGCGAGGACGAGGTCGAGGCCGAGGAACACAAGCTCTACATCCGCGACGGTGATCCAGGCTTCGCCGCGCAGGACGACGCCCTGATCCAGCAAGGTGTCGATCACGTCGACCAGCCGCCCGTCGCGGGCGATCAGGGCATCTTCGGGGGTGGCAAATTCGGCTTGGAAGGGCTCAGGCACAGGCGACCTCTTGTTCGGTAAAGCTGTAGGCGGGCGATGGCCCGATGAGCGTGCAGGACAGGCCAAGGGCGCGGGCCTCGCTTGCGTGGCCCGAGAGGTTGGTGATGAGCGCGTCCGACGCGGTGCGACGGACAAGCAGGGTCATGCAAAGCAGCCCACCGGGGCGACGGCGGGTAGCGGTCGCGTGGCGGTTGGCCATCGTGGCGAGCGTGCAGAGGAATGTGTTGCGTCGATGGTGCAGCGTGGCGCGGTCGTTGCGCGCAGTCAGACGCTGTCGGAGGTACGTGGTGCCGTTGGCGGCAGGGTCGGGCTGCGGGCGCATGTCGTCGGCCTCGGCGCGAAGGACGAACTCGCAGGCGCCCTGGATGCCCTTCAACGCGGTGGACCATTGCGGCCAGGCGGTTGTTGCGTGAGCGGTGAGCGAGGTGGCGTCCGAGAAGACTGCGCCCATGGGCACTGGCAACACGTCGACGGCCTGAACGTACGCGGAGAGCACCTGATTCTGTTCTGCCGCCCAGGCGAGCGCGGTGTCTTCGTGTGCCGCCGCATCGGGGTCGACTTCCAGCGCGAGGGCCGTCCAGCCCGGGCCTTCGATGCGGTGGTGGACCGGGGCTGTGCCGGGTTTGGCGCGACCGGGGGTGATGCCGATGAGAAGCAAAGCGCTCACGCTGCGTCCTTTCGGTTGAGGTCGGATGCGGCGCGTCCCTCGCGCCATACGTCGGCGAGGATGGGCGGCTGGCCGCCAGCGCGGATGGCGGCGGAGAGGAGGTCTGACGCCTCGCGCAGGCTGACTTGCATCTCGGGCGGCGCGGCCATGACCGCGGCGCGGCGCGCGGCGGAGAGGGTGTCTAGGCCGTCGGGTAGCTCGCGCAGGCCGAGCGTGGCGCGGGCGGCGGCGACTTGCCCGGCGGTCGCGTGGCGCAGGTGGAGGCTGGCGAAGCTGACGGCAGGGGACGGGCCAATGAGGCGAATGCGCAGGCCCTCGGTCCAGATGGCGTCGATGGCTTCGAGGGCAGGGTCGAGGTCGGTGGGTTCGTTCACGAGAAGCACGGTGTTGAGAACGGCGTCTTCGCTGCGGGGGAGTTCCTGCAGGTCGTCGGCAACGGTGAGATGGGCCATCATCTCGGCCCGGAGTTGGGCGGCGAGGGCCTCTAGCGAGTCGTCTGTGGTGCCGAAGCGGGCCGTGGCGGCGGCCCGGTCCCAAGTGACGCTGAGCTGGTATTGGACGAGGCCGGACAGAGCCGCGAACAGGCGGTTCAACATGTCGCGATTGCAGGCGACGAGCGTCGGGAGGTCGGACGGCGAGAGGTAGGTGCCGGGGATGACGGGGAGGACCGTTCCGGCGGGCATTAGGGCCTCCAGCCGTTCCTGCCGCTGGACGGCACCTTTCAGCGCGCTTTTGCGGGAGGTCTTGAGGCCGCTAAGCCGGGACGCTCCGAAGATAGCTGTCACGCCGTCGGCCTGAGCGGCGCGAGTGCCGCGCGGCAGGGTGTGCGGCGCGGGGCCGGGCAAGAGTGCGATGAGATCGCGAGCAGTCATTATTCAGCAGCCTCCCTCAGGTGATTTGCCCGGACGAGCGCGCGGCTCGCCCGGTGGTGCTCAAGCGCGGCGCTCAGATGCGCCTGCGTGATCTGTGCCGGGGCGCCGTCGTCGAGATGCGCGGCGAGGGCCGCCGCGGCAGCGGCGCGGGCGATGGCG
This sequence comes from Pseudomonadota bacterium, assembly GCA_039190895.1. GTDB lineage: Bacteria > Pseudomonadota > Alphaproteobacteria > Rhodobacterales > Rhodobacteraceae > Ovoidimarina. Next base: position 22,045 of record JBCCXY010000028.1, read on the forward strand.
GCGAGGTCTGCCCCGCTGAGCCCCTCGGTTGCGAGCGCGCGGGCTTCGACGTCGGGGGCCAGCGGGCGGTCCTTTAGGTGGACGGCAAGGATGTCGGCGCGGGCGGCGGCGTCGGGAAGGAGGAGTTCGATGACGGTATCGAAGCGTCCCGGACGGGTGAGCGCAGGATCGATGGCGGCGGCACGGTTGGTGGCGGCGAGGACGGTGAAGCCGTCGTTGGCCTCAATGCCGTCAAGCTCCATCAGGAACTGAGCGACAATGCGGTCGAGCACTGGGTCATGCCCGCCGCGTGCGGGGACGAGGGCGTCGAGTTCGTCGAAGAACAACAGCGACGGCGCGGCCATGCGGGCGCGAGCGAATTCGGAAGCAACGGCGCGTTCGGCTTCGCCGAAGAACTGGGACAGCAGCGTTGGGGGGCGGACGGCGATGAAGTTGAGGCCAGTGTGATGCGCCAGCGCGCGGGCGATGAGGGTTTTACCGGTGCCCGGCGGGCCAGCGAGCAGGATGCCGCGTGGAGGTGTGACGCCGAAGGTAGCGTGGGCCTCTGCATTGTCGCGAGGGCCCTTAATGGCGCGAAGGAGGGCGGCTTTGACGGGCCCGAGGCCCGCGACGTCGTCCAGCGCGACCGGGGGGCCGCCCGTTGTTCCTCGCAGGACGCTGGGGGCGGTGACGGCGAGGCCGTGGTCGAGGTCGGCTTTGGTGATTTGCAGGGTGTCGGCTTGGACGTTCTGTTCGCCTCCGGCCTCGGCGACGGAGCGGGAGAGGGCCGCCACGGAGGCTTCGCGGGCGAGTGCGGCGAGGTCGGCGCCGACATAACCGTGGCTTTTCTCAGCGATGTCCGCGAGGTTCACGTCGCCGGCCAGCGGCGCGTCGCGCAGGTGGACGGCGAGGATGTCGGCTCGTTGCGTTGGCGTTGGCGGGTGGAAGCGGATCTCACGGTCGAAGCGGCCCGGGCGGCGGAGCGCGGGGTCGAGTGCATCGGGAAGGTTCGTGGCCGCCATGACGACGACCTGCCCGCGGTCCGACAGGCCGTCCATCAGGGTCAGGAGTTGCGCGACAACTCGGCGTTCGACTTGTTTTTCACTCGACAGCGCTTCGCGCGCCGGGGCGATGGCGTCGATTTCGTCGATGAAGATGATAGCGGGGGCTTTCTTCTCGGCGGCGGCGAAAGCCTTGCGCAGGGCGGCTTCGCTTTCGCCGTAGTGTTTGGTGACGATCTCGGGGCCGTTGATGTGGAAGAAGGCGGCTTGGCTTTTGCTGGCGACGGCCCGTGCCAACAGCGTTTTTCCCGAGCCGGGCGGGCCGGAAAACAGGACGCCGCGCGGGGGCGCAATGCCGAGGCGGGCGTAAAGCTCGGGGCGGATGAGAGGCGTGGCGATCATCTCGTGCACGCGGTCGATCTGTTCGGTGAGGCCGCCGATGCCGTCATAGGTGACGGCGGGGTCGGGGTTCGCCTCGATGGAGACGGTCGTTGTCTCGGTGAGGATCCCGGCGGGCGCGGGCACAGTTTCGATTATGTCGAGGGCGCCCCCTGGAAGGGGGAGCGTGTCGCCGGTGGTGAGTGCCATGTCGAAGAGGGCGTCCTTTATGTCGCTGTGCCTTCCTAGTTGGGCAGGCTTCAGAAGGACGGTTTCGAGTGGTGGCAGGGACGCGGCTGTGACGGTGACGGGATCGCCATCGGTGAGGCTGGCGTTTGCTGCGAGGGCGGTGTCGATTTGGACGGTGGTGTCGTCGAGTGCGGCAGGCATGGCGCGGCCGTGGGTTGTGCCATTGACCGACACCGGGTCGCCCGGCGTGAGGCCGAGCGAGCGCAAGGTCGCGCGCGAAAGGCGGACGATGCCGCGCGCGCGGTCATCGGTAAGCTTGGCGCGGAGTGTCACTCCTGGCCCGCCTTGGCCAACCGGTCCAGCAGGTCGTCTTCGATGGCGTCATAGTCGTCTTCGCTGATCTCTCCGGCAAGCATTTGTGCCTCGGCGGTCGCGAGGGCGGCGCGGAGGGCGGTTGGGCTGTTGCGTTCCGCTTCGGCTTGATCGGCGAGGCGGCGGGCGACCCAGAGCACGCCTTTCGGGGGCGCGGTGACGGGGGCGAGGAGGAGGGTGGAGAGGAGGCCCATTATGCGGGCTCCGCCAGGCGTCCGAGGTCGAAGCGGACGAAGTTATAGGGTGGCACAGGGCCAACGAGGCGGATCTGGGGCTCGGCCTCGGGGAGGAAGCCCGTGTCGCGGGCGAGGGTGTCAACCCGCTGGGCGATGTCGTCTTGCGCGTCCGCCGGGATGAGGATGTCGGCGGCGAGAAGTTGGGCCTCGGCCTCGGGCGTGCGGACCACGAGGTCGCTGACATGGGGGCGAAGGGCCGTAAGAAGGGCACGTTGGCAATCGGTGCGGTGGCGGTCGAGCGCGTCGCCAAGGCGGCGGCCAAATTCGGCCTGGGCCATGTGGTCGGATCTGGCCTTGGCAAGGGCGGCGCGCTGGGCGGCGAGGGCCGAGTCGCGGGAGAGTTGGTACTGGAGGGCCTGTTGGGTGTCGAAGGTGACGCGGAGGCCGAGTTCGATGAGGCCCGAGAGGCGGTCGAAATGTTCGTCGATGGTGGCGGACTTGGCGGCGACAAGTTCAGCCACTTCATCGAGGTCGCGGGCGACGAGGCCGAAGCGCATTGGGAGGACGGTGCCTGACGTCAGCGCCGTTTCAAGGACGCGGGCGTGGGCGAGGAGCGCTTTGCGCTTGGCGCGAACCTCGGCGCCATCGTGGGGGCTGTGGATCAGGGTTGGGCCGCTCTCGAGGGCGGTCGTTTGGACAGGGCCGGTGACGCCTTCGAGGGTGTCGAGAGCGCTGGCGTCGGGGGCGTTGGTGAGGCCGTAGAGATAGATCATGGGGCCTCTCTTCCAGGCGCCGCTCGTCGAGCTCTTTCGTGCTCGCCTCGCTGGGTGTGCGCCTGGGTCACTCGGGCACCTCTGCGGAGAGGTCGAGGATGCCATTGCGGAGAGACACGGTCAGGGAGTCTTTGGTGAGCGTTGCGGGGGCGTCGAATGTACCGGTGTAAGCGCGGCCCTGTCCGGCGGCGGTGATGGTGATCTGGCCGTCGGTGACGGTGAGATCGAGATCGGCTTCGGTGACGCCGGGCAGTTCTGCCGTAAGGCTCCAGTGAGGGCCCTCTGACAGGATCGTAGCGGTGATGTCCCGGGGTTTCGGGGACTCTGGCTTGACCGGTTCGGGTGTCGCCGTTGAGGCGCCGCCTTCGAGGCCGCCCATGCGGAAGCGGATGTCGGCTTGCGCGCGGATGGGTCCGTCGCCGGTGTCGAAGCTGCGGGCATGGCGGACTTCGCCGCCTGCCTCATCCAGCTTGGCCAACACGTCACCCAGCGCCCTTCCGAGGTCGCCGAACAGGCCGTCGAGGCGCAGATCGATCTCTTGCCGGACGCTGTCCATCCGCTTTTTCGGGTCGTCGGTCATGCCTTGAGCGCCTTCGTTTTCTTGCCGCCGCCGCCGCTGCCGCCGTCGGCCAGCTTTGCCTCCAGCGCTTCGAGGCGGCTCAGGAGATCGGCGTTCTCGCGTTCCAGCTCTTCGGCGCGGGTGCTGAGGCGGGGATCGGATTCCCACCAGTTGATGCCAAGCTCTTTCGCTTTATCGACGGTGGCGATTAGCAGGCGAAGGCGGATGGTCAGCAGTTCGATCCCGACGAGCGAGATCGACACATCACCAGCGATCACGACGCCCTTGTCGAGGATCCGCTCCAATACGTCGGCGAGACTGTCGTGATGGACGGGGCTTTGAACCTCAAAGCTCATGCCTCGTCCCCCGTTTCGCGGTGGTACCGGCGGGTGCGCTGGAATTCGAGCAGTTCGCCCGCGCTGTCGCTAGTCAGCTCGTAAGTGGACAGAAGGTCGTTGTCTCCCATCCGCGCGACGCGTTCGATGACGTCGATGGTGACGATCCAGTTGCCCTCGGCATCCTTCGCGCACCCTTTGACGGCGTCGATCGGGGCGTCGGTGATCCCGGCCATGTCGCGCTTGGCGCGGGCCATGGCGTCGGCCAGCGTCACGCGGGAGCGGGACGTCTTGAATTGTTCGTGGTTCGGTTCCTCGGCCATTCTGGCCCCCTATCCGTTCAGTTGCGACAGGAGCGCCGTGCGCTGGCGTCGCTTTTCAGAGATCTCCTCTTCGCAGGCGATCAGGCGCTGTTGGGCCTGCTTTGCGCCAAGCTCCAGTCGGCTGAGGTCAAACTCGAGCCGGACGAGGTGGATCGCCGCCTCTTTCCGTGACTTCACAACCGCGCTGGACATGCTGCGCGGGCGCTTGGGTACGATGGTATTCGGTCTTTTCATGCTGCCCCCTTTGGCTGTCAGGCCGCCTTTGCCTTGGATTTGCCGCTTCCTGACTCCAGGGCCCGGTCGATGTGGTGCGCCGCGTCGGCGACCCCTCGGCCCGTCAGGACGTCAGTGAGGATCTGCGCGAGGTCGGTGTCCGGCAGCGCGCCGGACGCGCAGCGCGGCGCTGCGATGCGGGCGGAGAGAAGCGCGCTGCGCAGGGTGGAGAACTGTGCGTTGGGTGCCGAGGTACGGACGGCCGACACAACCCTTGCGATGCGTTGGCTTTCCGCGGTGGGGAGGCCGGTGCGCAGGGCGATGATGCCCGAGATGGTGTCGATCCCCGGCTCTTCCATCCGAAGGGTCAGCACCCGGTCGAGGAATGCGTCGGGGGCCGAGTTCACGCCGACATAGTCGTGCGGGTTCGACGTGAGGATGATGCGGAACTCGGGATGCGCGAGGATCGTGTCCTGCGGACTGGCGGGATCGGTTGAGATCAGAACGCCTTCTTCGAGCACCGACAAGAGCGTTGCGTTCGCCTCGGGTGTGGCGCGGGTAAATTCGTCGTAGACGAGGGTGTTCCCCTGCTCCATCGCGTGGGCGAGCATCGAAAAGCGCCAGTCTGCCCGCGTTTGCCGTTCGGTCCGATGGACGGACTGGACGTATTTGTCGACGACCGTCGTTGCGGTACTGCCGACCTCGCTACCAACGAAGTCGCGGGAGGTCAGCCATTCGTTCCCGGCCATGAAGGCGACCGGGCGACCCATTTCCTGCGCGATACGCAGCGCGAGCGTGGTCTTCCCGAGACCCGCCGTGCCGCTAAGATGAAGGCAGACGCCTGCAGTCGCATAGTCTACCGCGCGGGCAACCAGATCGCGGATTGCGTCGTCTTCAAAGAAGTTCGCGCGCCGGTCGAGACCCGCCCACGGCGTGCTCTCTTCTGTATTCCCAGTCAGCGACGGCACGTTTGCCCTCCGAATCAGCCCGGAGACCACTATCGTGCGCAAACGTTTTCATAGGATTAGCCGCTGAGGTTCTTGATGATTGGGGACTTGGGGACATTGGAGCGCCGCTCATCGCGCCTGTGCAGGCCCGCCTCGCTTGGGTGGCCCATGGATGACCCCTTACTCTTGTTGGTCGCCCGCTATTGCCCCAAGAACTTCCGTCGCGCTTCGACGGCGATGTTGTAGCGTTGCTGAAGGTCGGCAATGAGGGCCATTGCGATGTGTTTTTCCTCGGCACTTTCGGCTTCGCGATACCGGAGCTTCGCCGCTTCCAGGAGTTTCTTGATCCTGAACTCTTCCGGTAATGCTCCGGCCTCTGCCATGATCCTTGTTGCAACGGCAGTTGCCATGTCAGTGAAGACTTCGCCGGAACGTTCGGGCAGTGGTTTGCCTTCTCCCGCCAATCCTTGAAGCTTGCCCTCCGCAAGCGCCTTCTGAATTTGCCGCTCCACCAAGCGGCTCAGTGATTGGGACATCGATCAATGCCTATGCTGAGGCTGTCCACCAAATTAGATATCAAAAAAATGACAGGCAATCGAAATGAATGCATGCATCGTGCCGTCGGACGGGCCCTTAGGACATCGCGTCGATCAGCGGGCCGTGATGACGACGCGGGCGGCCATGTCTTCGAGGTTCAGAAAAGGAAGGAACGCGCGGAAGGCGTCTCCTCTGAGCTTGACGATCTCGTCGTAAAAGCTGCCTGACTGCGGATCCTCGGCCGAGTATTCGGCGGTTTCGACACTGTCGACCGTGTTCACCAGAAATCCGACCCGCCTTTCCTTGGGGCCCACAAGAAGCACGCGACGTGCGTCATACTCCTCCTCAACGCCCGATATCCCCAATTCGGCCATCAGACAAACCAGGGGGACCGGTTGATCAAGATGTTTGAAAAAGCCCAGAAGACTTGGGTTGCCTGTTCCTACGGGGGTGAGCGTCGTCGGTTGTTCAAGAATGCTGATAACCTGTGTGATCGGGGCGGCGAGTTGGGCACCGGCGCTGAAGACGAGGCAACGTTGGCGGGTACGGTTGATCTTGGTATCGCCATCACTGGCAAGGTCCTCGGTCGCGTCCGTCACATCCTCTGCGTCGTTTGACAGGCTCGACAATCGCAGAAGCTCTTCCTTTTCCATCAACGCATCGGCGTTGAGGATGAAGACCTGCGTGGATTCTTCGGAAACGACAGCGGAGAACAGGGTATCCTTCGTGTCGAAAAGATCAGGAACGCTCAAAAGGTCGGAGCTGCGCACGAAGCGGATGCGTTGGATGCGGTCGACCGCGAAACCGAGCAGTTTTCCGTCAGGATAGTTCACTGTCACAATCTCGGGCGATTGACTTTCGAGCGAGTTTCCAAGGCCGAAGACATCTGTCGCCGACACGACGGGCAGGCGGCGGGACAGGTGGTCAATGCTACCAAGGCAGGCACCGTTGGTCAGAGGGCCGACGTCAATCTGGCGACGCGGCACGGTGCCAAAGATCCGGACGGCCTCAAGGCCGAAATGAGCGCCGCCCGCCTCAAACATCAGAAAAGCCTTGGAGCCGTCGACGGTACCCCGATGTGCTGAGGGGGGACGATGGCAGAAAGGCAGATCGGCCAGTTCAAAGATCGCAGGAACCTCCACGAGATTCACGTTGCCCGCCTCTGACTCCAAACCGCTGCGGACTATGCTGGTCGCCTTACGGTCGTCTTCGTAAAAGGCCTGAATCTCAGCTTGCTTGTATTCCAAGATCTCGCTCGCGGCGTCGATGGCGAGGGCGACGAGACGCCCTTCATGCTGCAGTACGGCGGCAAGCTTGGGCGGCTCGGTGTTTGCGGGCGCGTCGAAATTGCAAAGACGGGGAATGCTCAAGAGCGGAACGATGCTGTTGCGGAGGCTGATGGCGCCGTCCACCTCGGGCCGCTCGCTAACCAGGGGAAGAAGTTTCTGGATAATGCCCACTTCGGCGAGATACTCGATGTCGACGCCGATCCGGCGCTGGCCCACCTCAAGGACGGCAATGCGGATCGTGGTGGCCGATGACTCGGCGGTTGCGCCGGCGAGGCTCAAGCTCCCGCTCCGCCGTTCAGTTGATTGACCGCCTCCCGCACGTTTCGCATCGCTGAGGCCTGATGCTCAAACTTTGAGATCAGCGCCTCCACGGCTCCGTCGCCCGTCTTCAAGTGCTCGACGGTCTGCTGAACGAGTTGCACGGTTTTCTCGGCGGCCCCAGTGCTGCGGTCCATTCGTTCGTTCGCGGCCCCAAGCTGGCGCGCGATCTCTCGCGCGGCCTCCGCATTCCGTTCGGCAAGTTTGCGAACTTCGTCTGCGACAATTGAAAAGCCAACGCCGTGTTCCCCCGCGCGGGCCGCCTCGATTGCGGCATTGAAGGCAAGAAGGTTCGTCTGCACGGCGATTTCACCGAGCACGTCGACTATTTCAGAGATACGCTCAATTGCACCGCTTACACCCGAGATGTCCTCAAGCGACGTGGACAGCATCGTCTCGCCATTCGACATTGACGCTTTGTAGTGCTCAAGCGACTCGTCAATACCCTTGGCGTCCTGCTCCAGCGCCCGCGTCGCTTCCAGAATATCTCCGATCTCGGACGAAACTGTATGTGCTTTTGCGCTGACCGATTGCTTCATTTCCTGCAGCTCAGTGATGTCCAGCGCGTACATGATGGCGCCGACAACCTTGTTCCGACTATCGTAGAGCGGGCAGAAATGCGCTTCGAAGACGATATCGCGATCAAACCGGCCGACCCAATTATATGTGCCAGACGCCTTTTCTCCATTCTGCAGCTTCAGCCAGAATTCACGATACTCTTCTGACGTTGCATAATCCGGAGTGCAGAATGTGGAATGATGTTGCCCAACAACCTCGCGAAGGGAATAACCGAGGACACGAAGCATGCCTTCATTTGCGAAAACGATATTCCCGTCCGGTTCGAATTCACATATTGGCCCTGCACTTTGTGCTGCCGCCCATCGCGTGGAAAGTCGAGTGTTTTCATGATGCTGCTCAGTGACATCAATCGCAAATTTGATCACGCGGGTGGGATTTCCGTCGAGGTCTTTAATCGGGTTGTAACAGGCCTCCAACCAGACGTCCTCGCCATTCTTGCCGACCCGCTGGACGCGTTGCGAAACGAATTCCCCCGACTTCAAACGGTGCCAGAGATTCCGATAACTGTCGCTTTCAACATATTCCGGGGTGCAGATTGACGTGTGGCTTCTGGAACGACTCAATTCGTCCACGGTATACCCAAGCGTTTCCGCCATGACCGAGTTTGTGCTGCGAATGTTCCCGTCGCGATCCAGTTCCATGATCGCCATGGACTTCGAAACGGCTTCGCGGAAGTCTTCGGCGTCGATTTGAGCGCTCTTTTGTGCGGTCACATCCGTCGCTACAAAGACTATTCGCTCTATTTGATCCATGTTGCGATCGTAAACGGGTGCGTAAACCGCATGGAACCAGGTCTGTTTTCTCTCGGCATTCAATCTCGGGAAGATGCCTGACAGGACTTCGCCGCGGTTTAGTTTATCCCAAAAGAACTTGTAATTGCGGCTGCTACGGAAGCTTTCTTCCACGGTGTCCCCGTGGTGCATTTTCGCAAGGTCTTCCTCGTCAACATTCATGATCGAGCGATAAGCCTTATTCGCAGTGATGAACTTACCGCCGCGCTCGAATTCGGCGATGGCCGATTGATCATTAAACACCTTGAAGCGTTCGTTCAGGTAGTGGTTCCTGGTCAGCAAGGCATCGACGTCAGTTGCGATCTCGATCACCTCTTCCACTTTCCCGGTGTGATCCACAAGTGGGATGAAAACACTTCGCGTCAGGAACAACTGCTTGTTCTTGCGTTTGTGGTCGCAATCGAAAACGGTGATCTCTCCCGCGAGTACCTTTTCCCAATTTCGGATGAATGCTTCGCTGCGCGAAAACTCTTCGTCGAGATAGCGATCAATCTTCTTGCCGATAAATTCGGTAGAGGTGACGCCTAACATCTCCACCATGGGCTGCGTGCACTCAATTCCGTGACCATCAACGTCATAACGCGCCATAGCGAGGCCTCGGACAAGACCTTTGTACCGCATCTTGTTCTGCTCGGCCTCGCGCGCGGCGTCGCTCACATCCATGAGGCACTGCGTGACGGAGGAAAGCGTTCCACTACTGTCGCGCCGAGGGACGTACGTGCTTTGCAACCAGATGGCTTCGCCGCTTTCCGTCAGGTGTTCGTAGGTACCCTCAATGATCCGACCTTCGCGAAGCTTATCCCAGAATGCGACATAATCCGCAGATTGGCTGAGATGCGGGGGCCATAGAGCATCGTGCGATTTCCCCGTGATCTCGGTCCCGTAGTACTCGAGGACGGTGACCGCTCGGTCATTTGCGGCGATGACCTTTCCATCAGGATCGAAGGTGATCATGCCAAGGACGTCGCTGAGGAAATCAAGCTCCCCACTGTCGCCGGTCTCGGGGGCCGGAACCGGAGTGGCAAGCAGGACGACCTCCGGTTCGCCGTCGGTTCCGGTCGCACAAGCCGCAATGAAGTCGAACGGGTGCTCTGACTGAGACAGGGTCGACCTTAGCGTGCCGGTAAAACGAGACACGGCCCCGCTTGCCAGGCTGTCCCAGTTGGCGGCGTCGGATGTGAGAAGATCGTCGAACAGATGTGACGTGACGCTATCTTCGGCCATTTCGAGCAAGAAGACCGCATCTTCCGATGCCCGCTTCAGCGTTCCGAGCTCACCGTCGAACACAAGCGTCATCCCGTCGGCCAGCAGCACCGCACCAATCGCCGACGCAGCGTCAGGGGCCTGTGGTTCTGCGGCCTCTGGCGCCGGGTCTTCTGGCAGGTCTGGCTCGTTTGGGAGGTCTGGAC
>JBCCXY010000029.1:0-32193 GCA_039190895.1 Pseudomonadota bacterium
ATCGGTGTCATAAAACTGTTACGTGCCTGTCACAAAAGCGCAGTCGGGCGGGCCTATCCGCTTGGGCAGAGGCGCCAGGGAGGCGTCCGGTATGCTAATCTCAGGAGCACACATCTCATGACATTCGTGAAACTGACCGCCTCGACGCTGGCGATTGCCGCCGTGTCGGCCACTGCGTCTGTTGCGCGCGACAACATCCAGATCGCCGGGTCGTCGACCGTCCTGCCCTATGCTTCCATCGTTGCCGAGGCGTTTGGCGACAACACGGATTTCCCGACCCCGGTCGTTGAATCCGGTGGTTCATCGTCGGGGTTGAAGCGGTTCTGTGAAGGCGTCGGTGAGAACACCATCGACATCGCCAACGCATCGCGCGCAATCCGCGAAAATGAAATTGCTGCCTGTGCCGAGAATGGGGTGACGGACATTATCGAGGTCCGCATTGGGTATGACGGGATCGTCTTCGCCAGCCAGATCAACGGTCCGGCCTTCACGGCATTCGAGCCTGCAGATATCTTCAACGCCATTGGCGCGACCGTCCTGAAAGATGGGGAACTGGTCGAGAACCCGCACCAGACCTGGGCCGAGTTCAACGCCGATCTGCCGGACGCCCCGATTGCGATGTACATCCCAGGCACGAAGCACGGCACGCGGGAGGTCTTTGAAGAGAAGGTCCTGGCGCAGGGCTGTGAGGCCACGGGCGCGCTTCAGGCCATGCTGGATGCGGGCATGTCGGAGGATGACGCCGAGGACGCCTGCATCGACGTGCGCGCCGACGGTCTGTCGACCGATATCGACGGCGATTACACCGAGACGCTCGCCCGGATCGACGCCAACCCCGACGGCATCGGCGTGTTTGGCCTGTCGTTCTACGAAAACAACCTCGACAAGCTGAAAGTGGCCACGATGTCGGGCGTCGCCCCGTCGACCGAGACCATCGCGTCCGGTGAATACCCCGTCTCGCGCCCGCTGTTCTTCTACGTCAAGAAGGCACACTTCGGCGCGATCCCGGGCCTGAAGGAGTACGCGAACTTCTTCGTCTCGGATGCGATTGCCGGCCCCGGTGGCCCGCTCGCGACCTATGGCCTCGTCTCGGATCCCGAACTGTCCGAGACGCAGACGACCGTTGAGACCGAGGCAGTCATGGGCTCCGGTACCTAAACTTCAGAGGGGGCGGCCTCGGTCGCCCCTTTCTCTCTGCGGCGGGGATGTAAATGCCGGTACTCTGGATCCTTCTCATCGTGTTTGCCCTTGCGGCGGTGGGCTATGTGCTTGGCCGTCAGCGCGCGGTGCAGAGTGTTGATGGCGATGCGCGTCGGCTGCATTCGCTGCCGTCCTGCTACGGCACCAACGTCGCACTGTTTGCGCTTATCCCGGCGCTGACGGTTTTGGTCCTTTGGCTGTTGGTGCAGCCGATGATCATCAGCAACTCGGTCGTGAGCAACCTGCCCGAGGGCGCGGTTGCGGATGATGGCTCTCTCAGCCTCGTGATGTCGGATGTCCGGCGCGTGGCGGATGGGTTGAGCCTTGCCGTCTCCGAAGGCGAGATGACGCAAACGGTTGCGACTTCACCCGGGACGGCGTTTGAGGATGTGGCCGAGACGCTTGCGAGCGTTGGCGTGGTTCTTGGGTCGAGTGTCGACACCACGGTGCTGCGGGCGGCGCAGGAATATCGCGCGATGACCTCGACCGGGCGTGTGGCGATGGCGTTTCTTGTCATCCTCATCGCAGTGGCGGGACTGACCTTTGCCCTGCGCATGACGCAGGGGCGCTTCCGGGCGCGCACGATGGTAGAGCGGGTGATCCTCGCGCTGCTGATCGGGGCAGCGTCGGTGGCGATCCTGACGACGATCGGGATCGTGCTGTCGCTGGTCTTCAATACAGTCGAGTTCTTCCGCCTCTACCCTGCGAGCGAATTCTTCTTCGGAACGACCTGGGCGCCGAGTTTTTCGGGCCGCGGGGGCGCGTCGGATCTGGGCGTGGTGCCGCTGTTGTGGGGGACGCTGTACATCTCATTGATCGCGCTGCTGGTGGCGGTGCCGATTGGGCTGTTCGCGGCGATCTACCTGTCCGAATACGCGTCGCCCTCGGTGCGCGGCTTTGCGAAGCCCTTGCTGGAGATCCTCGCTGGGATCCCGACCATCGTCTACGGGTTGTTTGCGCTGCTGACAGTGGGGCCATTGTTGCTGGGCGTGTTCGGCAATGACGGCGTGGGCTGGATGCAGGGCGGCACGGCGGTGATGACCGCAGGGCTGGTGATGGGGATCATGCTGATCCCGTTTGTCTCATCGCTGTCGGATGACATCATCAACGCGGTGCCGCAGGCGATGCGCGACGGCTCTTTTGGGTTGGGCGCAACGAAGTCCGAAACGATCAAGCAGGTCGTACTGCCCGCCGCCCTGCCGGGGATCGTGGGCGCCATTCTGCTGGCCGCCTCGCGCGCGATTGGCGAGACGATGATCGTCGTGCTCGGCGCGGGCGCAGCGGCGAAGCTAAGCCTCAACCCGTTCGAAGCCATGACCACCGTCACGGCAAAGATCGTAAGCCAGCTAACTGGGGACGCCGACTTTGCGTCGCCCGAGGCGCTGGTGGCGTTTGCGCTGGGGATGACACTGTTCGTCATCACGTTGGGGCTGAATGTGATCGCCCTCTACGTCGTCCGCAAGTACCGGGAGCAGTACGAATGACCGATATTTCCGCGGGCGTCCCGCCGACGGCGACGACGGAGCCGAAGACCTCACTTGTCGCAAGCGATGCCCGAACCCGCCGCCGCAACGCCGCTGAAAAGCGCTTCCGCGCCTATGGGATGGTGGCCATCGGGGTCGGCCTGTTCTTCCTGATCGTGCTCGCGGTGTCGATCGTTCGCAGCGGCCTACCGGCATTCACCGAGACGGTGCTGTCGGTGGAATTCACCGTCAGTGAAGAGCAGTTTGAAGACGCCGAAAGCCAGATCCTCAAGACCGCCGTCTATGAGGCAATTTTCGTCAACGCACTGAATGAGCAGTTGCAGGCCAAGAACCTGGATGTGGCCTTTGACGCTGCCGCCATCGGGCGGCTGGTGGGCAAGCCGGGGGCGACGATCCGGACATTCTTCCGCGAGAACGGGGATCAGCTTGGCCAGCCGGTAAACTTCGATCTGACCGCTGCGTCGCGTGTGGATGGCTATATCAACGGTCGGGTCACGCGGGACACGCTGGTGGACAGCCGGTTCCTGCAGGGCAGCGATCTGGATCTGGTGGACGCGCTGATCGAGGCCGGGATCGTCAAGGAGCGGTTCAACTGGAACTTCCTCACCGGCACCGACTCGGGCGTGGACAATCCAGGTGGTGCCGGGATCGGGGCCTCCGTGATCGGGTCGTTCTTCATGATGCTCGTCGTGCTGGTCCTGTCCCTGCCGATTGGCGTCGCGGCGTCGATCTATCTGGAGGAGTTCGCGCCGAAGAACCGGTTTACGGACCTGATTGAGGTCAACATCTCGAACCTCGCGGCGGTGCCGTCGATTGTGTTCGGCATCCTCGGACTGGCGGTGTTCATCCAATTCATGCATCTACCGCAGTCGGCCCCGTTGGTGGGTGGGCTTGTGCTGACGCTGATGACGCTGCCCACGATCATCATCTCCACCCGCGCGTCGCTGAAGGCGGTGCCGCCCTCGATCCGGGATGCGGCGTTGGGCGTGGGCGCCTCGAAAATGCAGGCCGTGTTCCACCATGTCCTGCCGCTCGCCGCGCCGGGCATTTTGACGGGGACGATCATCGGGCTCGCACAGGCTTTGGGAGAGACGGCGCCCCTGTTGCTGATAGGCATGGTGGGCTACGTGGCGCGCGAGTACCCAGAGGCGTTCCTGTCGGGGTTTGTCGAGCCGAACTCGGCCATGCCCGCGCAGATCTACACCTGGGCGTCGCGGGCGGATGCGGGCTTTTACGAGAAGGCCTGGGGCGGGATCATCGTTCTGCTGATCTTCCTTCTGGCCATGAACATCATTGCCGTCCTACTACGGCGGCGCTTTGAGCGGCGTTGGTAACCATGAGAGACCTGACCATGGCTGACACTTCCCTTGAAATTGCCGAGGCGGCCCAACAGGACCCCGAGGCTGCGATCAAGATCAAGTCGCGGGGGGTGCAGGTGTACTATGCCGACAACCACGCGATCATAGACGTCGATGTCGACATTCTCGACAAGACAGTGACGGCGTTCATCGGCCCATCGGGCTGCGGAAAGTCGACCTTTCTGCGGTGCCTGAACCGGATGAACGACACGATTGATGTCGCACGCGTCGAGGGGACAATCACCCTGGACGGCGAAGACATCTACGACCCCGCCGTTGATCCGGTGCAGTTACGCGCAAAGGTCGGGATGGTGTTTCAGAAGCCGAACCCGTTCCCGAAGTCGATCTATGACAACGTCGCTTACGGCCCGAAGATCCACGGGCTGGCCCGCAACCGGGCCGAGCTGGACGAGATCGTGGAACGCGCGCTGCGGCGCGGGGCGATCTGGGACGAGGTAAAGGATCGCCTGCACGCGCCCGGCACGGGTCTTTCGGGTGGGCAGCAGCAGCGCCTGTGCATCGCACGCGCCATCGCGACCGAGCCGGAAGTACTGCTGATGGACGAGCCATGCTCGGCGCTTGATCCCATCGCCACCGCACAGGTGGAGGATCTGATCGACGAGCTGCGGCAGAATTACTCCGTCGTGATCGTCACGCATTCCATGCAGCAGGCGGCCCGCGTCAGCCAGAAGACCGCGTTCTTCCACCTCGGCAACCTCGTCGAGTACGGCGATACCGAGCAAATTTTCACGAACCCCAGGGACTCGCGCACCGAGTCCTACATCACAGGACGGATCGGATAATGACGGACACCGGTCACATCGTATCGGCCTATGACCGCGATCTGGATGCCATTCAGGCGCTGATCATGAAGATGGGCGGCCTGGTCGAAGAAGCCGTCGTGAACGCGGCCAAGGCGCTGGAAACACGGGACGAAGAGCTTGCCCGCGCGGTGCGCGAGGGCGACAAGGCGATCGACGCGCTGGAAGAGCAGATCAACGAAGAGGCCGCCAAGGTCATCGCGTTGCGCGCGCCCATGGGGTCAGACCTGCGGGCGATCCTGACGGTCATGAAGATCTCGGGCAATCTGGAGCGCTGCGGGGACTACGCCAAGAACCTCGGCAAGCGAACGAGCGTCCTCGTGCAGATGCAGCCCCCCGAAGGCGCGGCAAGCGCGATCCGACGCATGGCGCGAGAGGTCGAACTGATGCTGAAGGACGTGCTCGACGCCTACCTCCAGCGCGATGAGGGCCTCGCCGAAGAAGTGCGTCAGCGTGATCATGAGGTCGACCAGATGTACAACGCGCTGTTCCGCGAGTTCCTGACCTTCATGATGGAGGATCCGCGCAATATTACCTCGTGCATGCACCTGCATTTCATCGCGAAGAACATCGAAAGGATGGGCGACCACGTGACCTCGATTGCCGATCAGGTGATCTATCTGACGACCGGCGTCATGCCTGACGAGTCGCGTCCGAAAGGGGATCGGACGCCCTACATCGCGCGGTAACCGCCATGGCACGTGACCAACCCGTCGTTCTGGTGGTCGAAGACGAACCGGCCCAACGCGAGGTTCTGACCTACAACCTTGAGGCCGAAGGTTTCCGCGTCTCGCGCGCGGAAAGCGGCGACGAGGCGCTGTTGCTTATCGCGGAAGCGGCGCCTGACATCATCGTCCTCGACTGGATGCTGCCCGGCGTGTCGGGCATTGAGGTTTGCCGTCAGGTCAAGTCGAAAGCCGACACCCGGGGAATTCCAGTGATCATGCTCTCGGCCCGCTCGGAAGAGGTCGACCGGGTACGCGGGTTGGAAACGGGCGCGGATGACTATGTCGTCAAACCGTACTCGGTGGTCGAGCTAATGGCCCGCGTGCGCGGCCAGTTGCGCCGGGTGCGCCCGGCCACAGTGGGCGAACGGTTGGAGTTCGAGGACATCGTTCTCGACGCCGAGACGCACCGCGTCACCCGCCGCGAAAAGGCGCTGAAGCTTGGCCCGACAGAGTTCCGGCTGCTGTCCACCTTCATGGAAAAACCCGGGCGCGTCTGGAGCCGTGAGCAATTGCTCGACCGGGTCTGGGGGCGGGACATCTACGTCGATTCCCGCACGGTAGACGTGCATATCGGGCGGCTGCGCAAGGCGCTGTGTCAGCATGGCGGCTCCGACCCGGTGCGCACCGTGCGAGGGGCGGGGTACGCCTTGGGCTAGCACTCTTCGCGCACTGTGATCCTAATCGCAGAACAGTCGCCTTACACCCGCTAAAATTGATCGAAAACCACGAACAATAGAAAGGCCCGCGACGGTCCGGGCCTGTGGGTGAGGGGTAAAATCAATGATCAAGAAGCTGACGGCCGAGGGTATCGGCACGTTTATCCTTGTCTTCTTCGGCTGCGGCGCAGCCGTCTTCATGGGGGAACACATCGGCATGCTGGGGATCGCACTGGCCTTTGGCCTGTCGATTGTCGCAGCGGCCTATGCGCTGGGTCCGGTGTCCGGGGCGCATCTGAACCCGGCGGTGTCGTTTGGCATGGTTTTGGCAGGCCGGATGTCCGTCTCTGACTTCGTTGGCTATGCCGTCGCTCAGGTTGCCGGGGCAATCGCCGCGGCCGTCGTGATCTTTGTCATCGCGTCGGGCGGAGCGGTGTATGACATCTCGGTCAATGGACTGGGCCAAAACGGATATGGCGCAGGGTATCTGGGCGAATACACCATGGTCGCGGCCTTTCTGTTCGAGCTTGTGGCAACGTTCCTGTTTGTCACCGTCATCCTGGGCGCGACCCGCGAAAGAGGTGGGGCTGGGGCGTTTGCCGGGCTGGCCATCGGCCTGACGCTTGCCGCGATTCACCTTGTGGGCATCAACATCACCGGTGTCTCGGTGAACCCCGCCCGTTCGATTGGACCGGCGTTGTTCGCTGGCCCTGCGGCCCTTGCCGACCTGTGGTTGTTCATCGCGGCCCCGATTGCAGGCGCAGCACTGGCCGGCCTTCTTGAGAAGTCCGGATTGACCCAGGTTCCGGAGGAAACGTCCCCGGCTGGATGACCGGCGTGGTCCGCACCCTTGGGGCGACCTCCGGGGGTGCGGTAGGTGCGCATATGCGGCGCAACCTTCGCGTCACCTGACGTTTCGCCCCGCCACCCATACCGCCCGGACAGCGCGGTCATCGCCCATCATGATCGTGGGAAAGAGCGCGCCCCAGATGTCCTCTGCCCGCTCCGCCCGCTGCGCAATGGCGGGCGTTGAGGCCAGATCAAGCACCACAAGGTCCGCATCGGATCCTTCTGCCAGCGTGCCCACCTTTTCCGACAGACCCAGTGCCCGAGCGGAGCCTTCAGTCGCCAGCCACAAAAGCTCGGACGGATGCAAGGCTCGCCCGTTCAGTTGCTGCACCTCATAGGCTGCAGCCATCGTGCGCAGCATCGAGAATGACGATCCTCCACCCGTGTCGGTCGCGAGCCCCACGCGCAGATCAGACGCCAGACCCATGTCGAACAGACCCGACCCGATGAACGTGTTGGATGTCGGGCAATGAACCAGCGCGGCGTCAGCCTCACGCAGGCGGTCACGTTCCCGCTCCGTCAGGTGGATCGCGTGGCCGTAGACGGCGTTCTGGCCCAAGAGGCCAAAGCGATCGTAGACATCAAGATAGTCGCGCGCCTCGGGGAAAAGGTCGCGGACCCAGTCGATCTCCTCCACCTGTTCGGAAAGGTGGGTTTGCATCAGGCAATCCGGATGCTCCGCCCAAAGGGCGCCCATCGCTTCCAGTTGCTCGGGCGTCGAGGTGGGCGCAAAGCGGGGTGTGATCACATAGTGCGCGCGACCCCGTCCGTGCCAGGTGTCCAGCAGCACCTTGGACTGATCATAGGCGGCTTGCGCGGTGTCGCGCAGGCCCTCGGGCGCGTTCCGATCCATGCAGGTTTTCCCGGCGGCGACGCGCATGTTGCGGGCCTCGGCAGCCTCGAACAGCGCGGTGACCGAGGCGGGATGGATCGTGCAATAGCTCGCAACGGTGGTCGTGCCATGGGCGAGGACGAGGTCGAGGTAGCGGTCGGCAATCAACCGGGCATAAGCCGGATCGCCAAAGCGCATCTCTTCGGGGAAGGTATAGCCTTCCAGCCAGTCGATCAGCCGCTTGCCCCAGGACGCGATGATCCCCGTTTGCGGGTAATGCACATGGGCGTCCACGAAGCCCGGCAGGATCAGGTCGCTGCCGTAATCCTGCACGGCTGCGTCGGGGAAACGGGCCCTAAGATCCGACGCATCGCCCACGTCGGCAATCTGCCCGCCGTCGACCGCGACCGCGCCGCGCGTCCAGTGCCGCGCCGCATCCGGGCCCGCCTCGAAGGGCGGCGCGTCAAAGCGCAAAACCTGTCCAAGAAGAAGCGTGGTCATCGCCCGGACCCTAACCGCCGCCCGGTACGGGGTAAATCGCCCCCTGTTGCTTCGGCGGGCCATCCCCTATGCTCACCGCGGGACGTGGCAAGAGGCAGGGCGCGTGGCCGAGACAGATCTGAAGGACGCGCCGGAGCGCGACGACTACTCACTGGATGAACGGCTGTTTTCGCAGGTAGCCCAAGCAATTGCGGCGGGCGACGGCGACCGGCTGGCCGGGGTCGTGCGCGACCTCCACGAGGCCGATATGGCCGACCTGCTTGAGCAGTTGGCCCCCGAAAAGCGTCGCGAGTTCCTGCTGCTTGCGCCACAGGTTGTGGACGGTGAAGTTCTGTCGGAACTGGACGAGGGCCTGCGGGAAGAGGTCATCGCCTTTCTACCCGCCGACGCCCTTGGCGCCGCCTTGCGCGAACTGGACTCCGACGACGTCGTCGACCTGATCGAGGACCTTGCCGAACCCGAACAGGAAGCCGCGCTAGAGCAACTCCCCGAGGCCGACAGGATCGCGGTTGAACAGGCGCTGGCCTTCCCCGAGTTTTCCGCTGGCCGGATGATGCAGCGCGAAGTCGTCGCGGTGCCCGAGCATTGGAACGTGGGTCAGGCCATCGACCACATGCGGGCAGCCGAAGATCTGCCCGAGGATTTCTATCACGTCGTCCTAGTCGATCCCCGGCATCGGCCGACGGCCTATGTGACACTGGGCAAAGTCATGGGCCACCCGCGCCAAACCGCGATGGCGGATATCACCGAGGACAGCTTTCGCATCATCCCGGCGGAGCAACCGGAAAGTGAGGTCGCCTATGCGTTCAACCAGTACCACCTGATCTCGGCCCCCGTGGTCGACAGCGACGGGAGGTTGGTGGGTGTGATCACAATCGACGACGCGATGATCGTGCTGGATGAAGAGCATGAGGAGGATGTGCTGCGTCTGGGCGGCGTGGGGGATGAAAGCCTGTCGGACCGCACCTTCCAGATCTTCAAGCAGCGGATGCCGTGGCTTGGCGTGAACCTGTTCACGTCGATCATCGCCTCGCTGGTCATTGCCCAGTTTGAAGAGACCATCGCGACCGTCGTGGCGCTCGCCGTGCTAATGCCCATCGTGGCGTCGATGGGCGGGAACGCCGGGACGCAGTCGCTGACGGTCGCGGTGCGGGCACTGGCGACGAAGGACCTCACCGGCTCTAACGCGCTGCGGGTGACCCGGCGAGAGGCGATTGCGGGCTGCCTGAATGGGGTGGTGTTCGGGATCGTGATGGCGGTCGTCGCTGTGGTCTGGTTCGGGCTGCCGATGCTTGGCGTCGTTATCGCGATTGCGATGGTGGTGAACCTGATCGTCGCAGGGCTCGCGGGCATCCTCGTGCCGCTGACGCTGGAAAAGGTCGGCATCGACCCGGCGCTTGCCTCAGGGGCCTTTGTGACAACCGTGACCGATATCGTGGGCTTTTTTGCCTTCCTCGGCCTCGCAGGGGTCATGCTGCTATGACAACGTCACAGAAAGGGGCTGCCCGCAGAGCCGCCTTTGCCCGCCGCAAGGCGGCGCATGCGCAGGGGCTCGACGGATCGGCGCAAGAGGCGCTTTCGGCGTTCCTGGCAGAGCACGCGGGCAAACCGCTCGCCGGGTACATCCCGATCCGGACCGAGATTAACCCCCTCCCCGTCATGGCCGCCTGGACCGGCCCAGTGGGCGTCCCGGTGATCCAGGGCGCGGACGAACCGCTGGAGTTCCACCTCTGGACCCCGGGCTGCGCCATGAAAGACGGCCCCTTCGGCGCAAAGGTCCCCGAGGACGCGCGCGCCATGACCCCCGAAGTCGTCATCGTCCCGCTGGTTGCCTTCGACGAGAAGGGCTTCCGCCTTGGCTACGGCGGCGGGTTTTATGACCGCACGCTGGAACGGCTGCGCGCCCGTGGGCCGGTGACGGCCATCGGCCTCGCCTACGCCGCGCAGGATGCTGAAGAGCTACCGTTGGAGCCCACCGACCAACCGCTCGACGCCATAGCAACAGACCGGGGCCTGCGCTTGTTCGGGTGAATGACCGTCGCGCCGCTAGATGGGCTCGATTAAGATCTGGGCGTCGTCACACCCTTGCACGCACTCACATAAGCATCGAATGCCGCCTGAATTTCGGCGCACGGATCGGCGCGTTCGGGGTGGACCCGAACAAATTCAAAGGCCCCTCCTCCTCGCTCGCAGAGAGTGGCTAAGTCTCAACCGGGAACAATCGGCTGGACCGGCTCGTCTTGTGCCAACATCAAGGCTTCGAATTCCGGCAATCCCAAGGTTCCCATAGTCTCACCATTGGGACCCAGGATTTCATAGATCACACCGTCGGTGCCTTTGTTGCTGAACCAGGCAATACAGTCTTCGTCGCCGCCGCCTTCGGTATGCGGTGCGCCGCCGGCAGACTTTTGGACGTAACTCGCGGTCGGGCGGATTTCGGTCAAAGCACCCTCAGCGTCAAAAAGGCGTAGCTCCCCTTGGATGATGAACGTGCTGTAGTCTGCATGGTGCTTATGCAGGACGACCTTTTCATTGGCGGCGAATTTCAGCAAAAGGTCAACGACCTTCAGGTCCCGATCCACGTTGAGAACATGGTACCAAAGGTGCTCAATGCCTGGGAGCGTGTTCCATTTGATATTCGATTGATCGAACGCAGCGGCGACTTCGTTTGCTGCGTTGCTCGCGCTGGCTCCTAGCGCGACGGCAGCGACAGTTGTTCCGATGGTGGCTAGGCCCTCACGGCGTGACACTATGGTCATAGACTCCTCCATATGACGGATTCAGGGGTATTCGGGCTTCGGCGATACAAGTCCGTGCAGCCGCGTGCTGGACACGGGCCGCGCGGACGAAGCTCTTGACGCTCAGAAGAGCTTCTTTTTGTACCTGTCCTCGTCGGCATCGGGCGTGACGCTGTCGAGATCGAAGTCATTGTCGATCAAATGCTGTGCGGACTTATCGCCGAGTTCAGCCGCGCGCTCGATAATCCGGCGGCCCAGTTCCTCATCATAGGTCACGCCGCGACCGCGAAGAATATCCAAGCCATAATTGAATGCCCCGACCGAGCTGCCCGCCTCCATTGAGCGGCGATCCCACTCCGCCGCAGCGGCCGCGTCTTCGGGACCGCCCAGACCATTGTCTTCCATCCAGGCCATCCAGGTCATCGCCGGGACATTGCCCTCTTCAGCCAGCGTGTTGAAGATCTCGCGCGCCGTGTCGTGGTTTCCGGCCTTGGCCTCGATGTATCCGATGAAGCCCATTACGGGATGTGTCTCCCCCTGCCGCATGCGGTCGATATGGCTGCAAATCGTAAGCTCTTCGGGGTTATGGGTGCCGTGGGCGTCCGACGTGTGCTTGCCGCATTGCCCGAAACTCTGCGCAATGCCGGGTGACGCTAAAGCTGTGAGGAGGAGCGCAACACTTGGAACAATCAATGAATGCAGACGCATGACGGTCTCGCCTTTCGTGCTGAGGTTAAACTCCGTCCAGAATTGGGTGTCCGGCCAATCGCTGTGCCAATTTCCCGCAAGAAGTCTGCAAAAAATTCGCAAAAAAAGCTATTTCAGAAGCTTGTAGCCGACGCCCCGCACGGTTTCGATGACAGGTGATCGAGACTTGTCGGGGTCCAGCTTCTTCCGAAGGTTGATCATGTGCTGATCCAAGGCGCGCGAGTTGGGCATAAAGTCCCGGCCCCACCCGGCATCATAGAGTTCATCTTTGGTGACAACTTTGCCTTGTCTCGTTTGAAGAAATTCGAGCAGCCGAACGTCGCGTGGTGTCAAGGCAACTTCAAGCGTACCGCGGCGCGCGCTGTGGTGTTCAGGAACAAGGACCAGATCATCACTCGTTTTCGCGGATGCCCCATGACGCAAGGCCAGGCCCAGGCTCAGCACTCCAAGCACGGCGAGCAAGACCATCATCCCTCGATTGGTCGCGTTGAGAGAGACGCCAAGTTCGGACTGCAGCTCGTTGCGATCGTAGATCAGACAAATCCGGGGCGACGTTTGGCAATAAAGAAGCTCTGTGCCGTCTCGATCAAAGTTCGACCAGGTTTCGCGGGACGCCTCCGATGAAAGTCGCGTCAGGTGGTCCAACTCATCAAGTGACAGCTCAAACCTTGTTGGCACAAAAGCCCTTGGCCCGGGATAAAGAACCGCCCCAGTCTCCGACCAGGCCACGGCTTTCAAGAGCGTCGGGTCCTGAATTAGATAAAAGCCGATGCGATGAGGCTCGCGCTGAGCGTCATGAACCGCGCGGGCATCCTCAGAACTCTTCAAAGATGCGCGCGCCCAGGGGTCACCGCTCACCCATAGATAGGCGACCCCCAAGAGGCAGACTAACCCCATTACCAAAAGCCAAACGCGCGTCATGGCATCAGAGTGCACGAAACCGCCGCTTTATAAATGAGACATTGGTCAAAGCCGGCACGTTCGCGCCTAGGTGGCCGCCCCCGTTCCAGATGCCATCTGAGCAACTGGTGTGGACCGTAAGGCAATTTGCCTCGATTGGGCGCACCTTACGGTCCCACGAACCCCTATTTCTAATAGGCAATATTTTTTAGATACTTACGCGCGGTCCCACTGTGGGACCGCCGCGTGATGCCTCTTGACGCGGTCCAAACAGCCCCCTAATCAACCCCTTCAGGCGGGTGTAGCTCAATGGTAGAGCAGGAGCTTCCCAAGCTTAAGACGAGGGTTCGATTCCCTTCACCCGCTCCAGATCATGACCCCTTACCTGACCCCCCTCCCCGTCGCCGACCTCCGCGCCCTAGGCATCCCCGAACCCTGGGCCTTCGGCCAGGCCGACCGCGTCCGCTTTTACGAGCTCGACGCCCTCGGCCACGTCAACAACACCGCCTACCTCCGCTGGTTCGAGACCCTACGCGTCTCCTGGGCCATCTCTCGCGGCATCACCACCTACCGCCCCGACGACCCCACCTTCGTCCTCAAGCACATCACCTGCACCTACCACGCCCCCCTCTTCCTCAACGACGACTACGTCGTCACGGCCCGCTGCGAGAGCTTCCGCTCCACCTCCTTCGTGAAAACCTACGCGGTCTGGTCCGCGGGCACCCTAACCGCCGAAGGCACCGCCGTCGGCGTCTGCACGGACAAGGCAGGCACCACCAAGCGCCCGCTGTCCGAGGCCACGATACAGGCGCTTCGAGAGATGGACGGCGCGGTGGAAGGAGCGCCGGGCTGAAGCTGGAGAGTAGGGTGTGCAGTTCCGGCGCCAAAGGCGACGGGTTTGCGCACGCCCTAGCTCGCGTGCGTGTGGATATAGCCCACCAGAGCCGCCGTTGACGCGTCCTGTCCGTCGGCGCTTATGTCGCCCGAAACGACCGGATCCAGCGCCTTGGCGAGTTCCTTACCCAGTTCCACACCCCATTGGTCGTAGGAGTTGATGCCAAGGATCACCCCCTCCACAAACACCCGGTGCTCATAAAGCGCGATCAGTTGGCCCAGCACGAACGGCGTCAGCTTCGGATAGCACAACGTCGTCGAAGGCCGGTTACCGGGGAACACGCGGTGGCGGGCCTGACGGTCGAGTTCCGCTCCGGTGAACCCTGCGGCCTTCATCAGGTCCCGCGCGACCTCCAGCGTCCGCCCCTGCATGAGCGCCTGTGATTGGGCGAGGCAGTTGGCCACTAGCAGGCGGTGCTGGTGGGCGAGTTCGGGGTGATGCCCTTCGGCGCCGACCATGAACTCGCAGGGGATCACGTCGGTGCCCTGGTGGATCAACTGGTAGAAGGCGTGCTGGCCGTTCGTCCCGGGCTCACCCCAAACGACGGGGCCCGAGGGGACGGGAACGTCGGAGCCGTCCATGGTGACGCCTTTGCCGTTCGACTCCATCTCCATCTGCTGAAGGTAGGCGGGGAAGCGGGCGAGGCGTTGTTCGTAGGGGAGGACCGCCCGCGTTGGGTAGCCGCAGCCCTGGCGGTGCCAGATGCCGGTGAGCGCCAGCATGACAGGCAGGTTTTCCAGCGGCGCGGCGGCGCGGAAGTGGGTGTCCATCGCCTGCCCGCCGCGCAGGAACGCGCGGAAGGCATCGGCGCCGATGGCGAGCATCAGGGACAACCCGATGGGCCCCCACATGGAGTAGCGCCCGCCGACCCAGTCTTCGAAGCCGAACACGCGGTCGGGAGCGACACCGAAGGCCGCCGTTTTCTCGGCGGCGGTGGAGAGAGCGGCGAAGTGACCGCCGGCGGCGTCTCTGCCGACGCCTTCGGCGATCCAGGCGCGGGCCGTTTCCGCGTTGGTCATCGTCTCAATCGTCGTGAAGGTTTTGGAGGCGACGATCACCAGAGTTGTCGCAGGGTTCAACCCGTCCAGAATGTCGAAGATATGCGCGCCGTCCACGTTTGAGACGAAATGGCAGCGCGGGCCGTCGGCGTAGGGCGACAACGCCAGGGTCGCCATGGCGGGGCCAAGGTCGGAGCCACCGATACCGATGTTCACGACGTCGGTGAAACGCTTGCCTGCGGGCGATGTGATCTCGCCGCCGCGAACGGCTTCGGCGAACGTTTCCATCCGGGACAACGTCTCCAGCACGCCGGGCATGACGTCTGCGCCGTCGACAAGGACCGGGGCGGCGTCGAGATTGCGCAGCGCGGTATGTAGAACCGCCCTGCCCTCGGTATCGTTGATCTTTGCACCCGAAAACATCGCTTCGCGGCGCTCCGGCACGCCGGCCAACTCCAACAGCGACAGCAGCACTGAACGGTCGTCTTCGGTCATCGTCGTCTTGGAGTAGTCGAACCGCAGGTCCCCCGCCGTCACGCTGAACGCGGCGACACGGTCGGCGTCGAGCATGTCCGCGATGCGGCGATCACGCGCGGCCTCTGCCGCTGCTTTCAGTTGCCCCCAATCCATCGACCCTACTCCGCCCAGTGCACCTTTGCGTCGGACCACACGACGCGGACCGGCATCTCTTCGGCGGTCGCGTGGCGCGCGGCCTCCAGCGTCTCGCGCTTTTCGGCGCCGGTGATCACGATATGCGTCGACATCGCGCCCGCGAGCACCGGCCCCGTCAGTGTCACCCGCGGTTCCTCCGCCCCCGGCGCGCGCATTGCCATCAGCGGCGGCGCGTCGCCTGCCAACGCTTCCGTCAGTTTGTCGGCGCCGGGGAATAGCGAGGCGATGTGGCCGTCGGCACCCATACCGAGTAGCAAAACCGAGATCGGGATCTCGTCGGCCAATGGACCGGACAGCGTGGCGAGCGACTCCTCAGGCGTCTCGGTTTCGGCGTAGAGCGGCACGTACTGCGCCATCGCGGCGCGGCCTGTCAGCAGGCGTTCGCGGATCAGGCGGGTGTTGGAGCGGGGGCTTTCCTCGGGCACCCAGCGTTCGTCGGTGAGCAGAACGTGGATGTTCTCCCACGTCAGATTCGTCGCTGACAGGGTGTCAAAGACCGGCCCCGGCGTTGTTCCACCGGGCACCGCGAAGGACGCGTGGTCGTGCAGTGCCACGCAAGACCGCAGCTCCCCCGCCAACTGGTTGGCGAGGTCGATCATCATCATCTCGCGATCCGGATATTCGATCAGGTTCATACGCCCACCTCCCGCCAGCGACGACCGTCCTTGTGCATCAGAATAAGCGCATCTTCCGGCCCGGTGGAGCCGGTGTCGTAGGCCTTCGGCGCATCCCCGCGCGTGGTCCAGCCCTCGATCAGCGGATCGGTCCAGGCCCAGGCGGCCTCCACCTCGTCCCCGCGCATGAACAGTGTCTGGTTGCCACGGATCACGTCCATGATCAGCCTTTCGTAGGCGTCAGGCACGTCCTTCCCGTTTGCCCCGAGCGCATCGGCAAAAGTCATGTCGAGCGGCACGTCCATCAGCCGCATGCCCCCCGGTCCTGGTTCCTTGATCGTCACCATCAGGTCCATGCCTTCGTTCGGTTGCAGGCGGATCGCGAGTTCGTTCGCCGTGTTGCCGGCATCCGCGCCGAAGATGGAATGCGGCGGCTCTTTGAAGCGGACGACGATCTCGGACAGGCGGTCACGCATGCGCTTTCCGGTGCGGAGGTAGAATGGCGTACCGTTCCAACGCCAGTTTTCGATGTCGATCTTCATGGCGATGAAGCTTTCGGTCAGGCTCGCGTCGTTTCCGGCGTCCTCGATGTAAGAGGCCGTCCCCTCGCCCGCCTTGTACTGCCCTCGCACGATGTCCGCTGGGTCAACTGCGTTGAGTGCACGGATCACCTTGAGCTTCTCGTCCCGCACAGCGTCGGGGTCAAATTGCGAAGGCGGCTCCATCGCTGTGAGGCAGAGGAGCTGCATCAGGTGGTTTTGCACCATGTCCCGCATGGCGCCCGCGCGGTCGTAGTATTCCCCTCGTCCTCCGACGCCGACGCTTTCGGCGACGGTGATCTGGACGTGATCGATGTATTGCGCGTTCCACAGCGGCTCGAACAGGATGTTGCCGAACCGGACGGCCATGAGGTTTTGCACCGTCTCCTTTCCGAGGTAATGGTCGATCCGGTAGATCTGCCCCTCCTCGAAGTACTGGGCTAGCGTCGCGTTGAGTGCCTTCGCCGAGGCGAGGTCCTGGCCGAACGGCTTTTCCACAACGATCCGGCACGAACCACCGGCGATACCGTTTTCATGCAGCCGCTGCGCGAGGTCGCCAAACAGCGACGGGCCTACCGAGAAATAGAACGCCTTCACGACATCCGGGCGCACCGCCTTGGCTAGCGCCTTCCACCCGGCTTTGCCTCGGGCGTCGATGGCGATGTAGTCGAGTTGGCCGACAAAGGCCTTTACCGTTTCGTTGGTCCGAGACTCTTCCGGAACGAATTTCTGCAAAGCTTCGGTGATCTGCTTGCGGTACTGGGTCACCGACAAGTCCGACCGCGCGGCGCCGATGATGCGGGCACCCTCTGGCATCTGTCCGGCGCTGAACCGGCGGAAAAGGCCTGGCAGGATTTTCCGGCGGGCGAGGTCCCCTGTACCTCCGAAAATCACAAGGTCGAAGGGGTCGACAGGGATGATGCGCGAAACCATGGGGTGCTCATTTTTCGGGCGGCGCGTTAGCGCTAACGTTAGTCGTCGGGATACCGAAGGCTGTGTTGCCTGTCTAGCATCTGCGGGCGCCATCACAACTGTGTCAAACTCCAGGTGAAGGCTGGAAATGCCGAGGCGTAGCGATTACCCCCTGATAACGAACGGAATTCGGGGCGCGACCTTCATGAAAGACCAGTCTGCTGATGCACCGGCGTTGGGAAAGTTCGAGCATCCGGAAATCACTGCAGATGGATCAACACGCGCATCGGTGGCGCTGACCGACCCGCAGACGCTTTGGTTCAACACAGGAACGCTCTGCAACATTGAGTGCGCGAATTGTTATATCTTCTCGTCCCCGACCAATGACGCGCTGGTTTATCTGACCACTGAAGACGTGGTGAGCTACCTTGATCAGCTTGAGGATCGAGGCTGGGGCGTGCGCGAGATCGGGTTCACTGGTGGCGAGCCGTTTATGAACCCCGACATGATCGGGATGGCTGAGGCGTGCCTGGCCCGCGGATACGAGGTGCTGATCCTTACAAACGCAATGCGCCCGATGATGCGGCCTCGGGTCCAAGAGGGGCTCGTGGCGCTTGCGCAGGCGTATCCCGGTAAGATGACGCTGCGGATCTCGGTTGATCACTGGTCCGCCGAGCAGCACGATGTTGAGCGGGGGCGAGGCAGCTTTGACGTCATGCTGAAGGGCATTCGCTGGTTGCGCGACACGGGCATCCCGATGACAGTCGCCGGCCGCACCCTGTGGGGCGAGACGGAGGCCGCGGCGCGCGCCGGGTATGCCGCCCTTTACAGGGCCGAAGGACTGGAAATTGACGCCAACCATCCCGGTCAGACGGTCCTGTTTCCGGAAATGGACGAGACCGCCGAAGTGCCTGAGATCACGACGGCCTGCTGGGGTATCCTTAACAAATCACCAGATCAGATGATGTGCGCCTCATCCAGAATGGTCGTGAAACGCAAAGGGGCAACTGCGCCCTCCGTCGTGGCATGTACGCTTTTGCCATATGACATGGCGTTCGATCTTGGAGAGACGCTTGAGGAGGCCGAGGGCTCGGTTCACCTCAACCACCGCCATTGCGCCAAATTCTGCGTGCTTGGCGGAGCAAGCTGCTCCGCCTGAATTCTACGCGACTTCAACCTCGCGGACGGTGTGGCCGTATCCGCCGGCTGCGAGGTATTTGGCCTCGTCCTCTTTGGTCACGCGCGCCAAAGCCTCATTCCGATAGGGGAAGCGTCCGAACTGGCGGATGACTTCGCGATGCGCCTTAGCATGTAGAAGGTTGTTCTCGCCCGTTTCCGGCAAGCGCGTCAGCATCAGTCGCACGCAGCGATCCTGATCCGACAGGCACTCTGAATGCATCAGGGGCATGTAAAAGAACTGCCGTGCCGGTTCGTCGATCCGCATATCCCAGTTCTTGAGCAACGCGGACTTGGCCGCTGCCCGCGCGGCGTCATCCGTAGCAAACGCCTGCGCTGTTCCGCGGAACATGTTGCGCGGCAGTTGATCGGTCACAATGATATAAGCCAGCGCCCCACTCGGGTATGTGAGCCACAATGAAAGCGCGCCTTCATTCGCCCGCTCCCACGTTGTCAGAAACTTCTCCCGGCACTCGACATCCAGCGCGTCGCCACCTGAATACCACCCACTCGGCCCCACCTCGTCCAACCAAAAGGAAAGGACGTCTTCCGAAGTTACCATAGTCATGTCCTGCCTCACTTAACTCACAAAAATCCCCACTCGCATCACATATAGGGAAGCGTCCCAAAAACTTGGAGAGAGTCAACCGAGGGGCTCGCGCGAGATTTCATTTGTTGCGGTTTCCGCCTCCCCCGCGTCATCAGTGCCCGAGTAATAGTCTTGCGCCAAAGGCGTGTAGGCGACCGAGCCGACTTGCGTGATCGGAGCGTAGGGCCCTGTTTCCTCGATGGCGACAGTGGACGGGCGCCGGGTCATTCTCCACACCGCATAGGCGGCGAGGCCGAGCATGAGGATCGAGAGGTATAACCAGAACCCCCACGGCCCCACAGCCGACATCATCCACCCGGTAACAACGGGTCCTGCCACCGCGCCGATGCCGTTCACGAAGACCAGCGCCCCCGAGGCGCCCGCCATCTTTTCGTTGTCGAGGAAATCATTCACATAAGCGAGGAGGAGCGCGTAAAGCGGGTTGGCCGTGCCACCGATGACAAAGCTCGCGGCCAGGATCACGACGAAATTCCCACCAAATATCGCGGCGATGGCCGCCGCCACCCCACCGGCAGCATTCACTGCGAGAATAAGCACGCGCCGGTCGGTGCGGTCAGACAGCCAGCCGATCGGGTACTGCATCAGCAACCCGCCGACATAGATCATCGCGATAAAGAGTGAGATCTGCCCGACGCTTAGCCCAACCTGCGTGCCGTAAACCGCCGTCATCCCGAACAGCGCCGAGAACATTCCGCCAAGCGCAAACATCCCCACGCAACCGAGGGGGGAGATCTGAAACGCTTCCCATGGGGACATCGGCTGGGTCATCTCAAACGGCGGTGTCGGCGTGACCGACAGCAGGATCGGCGCGAAGGCAATCGAGACGAGGACGGATGGGATGATGAACATCGCGTAGCCCGACGGATCGCCCCAGGCGATAAAGCCCTGCGCCGCGATAATCCCCGCCATCTGCACGATCAGGTACAGCGATAGCGCCTTGCCACGGTTCTCGTTATCTACGGTGTTGTTGAGCCAGCCTTCAACGGTGACGTAGACGCCCGAAAAACAGAACCCAATCACCACGCGGAAGGCCATCCAGGCCCAGGGTTCAGTGATCAGAGGAAAAAGGATCAGGACCGCCGAAATAAACGACCCGAGCGCCGCAAAGACCCGGACATGACCGACCCGGCGGATCAGTTCAGGGGTCATCCGGGACCCGCCGAGGAAGCCCACGAAATACGCCGACATCACGAGCGACATCTCGAAGGTCGAGAAGCCCTCAAGATCGCCGCGAATGCCCAACAGTGTGCCCTGGATGCCGTTCCCCAGCATCAACAGCAACAGGCCAAACAGCAGGGCCCAAGTCGCCGCCAGCACCTTCCACATGACTCGAACTCCTCAATATTGGCTGCGCGATATCAGGCCGACTCAGCCCTCGTCCCTCGCGTTTTCGACAGGTGCGGGTCGCGTTCAGGCGTCGGGGATCAGCAGCGACGCGTCCCCGTAGGAAAAGAAGCGGTATTGCTCGCGGATGGCGTGGTCATAGATGCCCAGCATCCGCTCCCGCCCCATGAGGGCCGAGACCAGCATCAGGAGCGTCGATTTTGGCAGGTGGAAGTTTGTCATCAGTGCATCGGTCATCTGAAAACGGAAGCCGGGGTAGATGAAGATATCCGTCTCCCCTTCCCACGCCGACAGCGTGCCAGATTGGGCCGCCGTTT
This sequence comes from Pseudomonadota bacterium, assembly GCA_039190895.1. Lineage (GTDB taxonomy): Bacteria > Pseudomonadota > Alphaproteobacteria > Rhodobacterales > Rhodobacteraceae > Ovoidimarina. The sequence goes on from JBCCXY010000029.1 coordinate 20,853, forward strand.
CCAGCAGGCGAAGCGCTGTCGTACCCACGGGGATGATCCGCCCCCCGGCGGCACGCGTTGCGTTGATCTGATCGGCGGCGGCCTGGGTGATTTCGCCACGTTCGGCGTGCATGCGGTGAGTTGTAACGTCCTCGACCTTCACCGGCAGAAACGTTCCCGCCCCGACATGCAGCGTGACATGGGTCATCTCGACGCCTTTGGCTTTCAGCGCCTCAAGCAGCGGCTGATCGAAGTGCAATGAGGCCGTCGGCGCCGCGACCGCGCCCGAGGCCTTGGCCCACACCGTTTGGTAATCGGTCTTGTCCTGGTCATCCGCCGCCCGCTTCCCCGCGATGTATGGCGGCAGCGGCATCGCTCCGACTTGCGTCAGGGCCGCCTCGAACGCGTCGCCGGTGAGGTTGAAGGACAGATGCGCCTGCCCCTCGGCGCGGCCCTCCACCGTCGCAATAAGGTCGGCACCAAGCGCAATACTCTCGCCGTCCCGGACCTTTTTCAGCGGCTTGAGAAGCGCTGACCATCCTCCATCCGGCAGTGGAGACAGCAGCGTCACCTCGATCCCCGCACCGGCCACGCCATCGCGGATGCGGTGACCGGACAGCCGCGCTGGGATGACCTTGGTGTCATTCAGGACAAGGCGATCTCCAGGTGCCAGTTCCTCAACCAGATCAGTGACCTGTCGGTCGATGTTGACACCATCGCGCGCGACCAGAAGGCGCGCGGAGGACCGGGGCACCGCGGGCCGGGTGGCGATCAGCTTTTCCGGCAGGTCAAAGTCGAAATCAGAGAGCTTCACTGGCTGGCCGATGGAGGATCGCGGCGGAAGATCTCGCGGAACATGCCAGGGGTCAGGATCGACAGCGGGTTGACCGAGATCGTCGGCCCGCTCGCGTTTCCAGTCATGCGGAAGGTGAAGCCGAACAGGCCCTCGCCCGAGCGGGTGAAGACCTGACCCACCTGGTTCAGAAGATAGATCGGAGAGATCACGCCCTGCATGTCCAACTGATTGGTCTGCAACGCGTACACCCCATCCATCGAAATGCCCAGAGACGCGCCCTGCGCTGCCGCACTGTCGAGGATGAGGCGGTCCGGCAGAAGCCGAAAGTCGGCATCCACCGTTTCGAACACGATCCCAGGCCCCTGGAGCTGATCCAGAAGGCCGACAATCGACACTGCATCAAGCAGGTCCACCAGCGCCGACTGGTTCCGCAGACGCGTGTCGGTTACCCGGATTCGCCCGTTGAACCCCTGCCCGGGTCCGCGAGGTTGCAGTGTGAGGTCGAGTGCGCCGCCGTCCAGCGACTGGAACACGCGGGCGTCGCGCAGGACGCGCCCCGCGTCATCGCCCTGGACGCGGAACGCCGTTCCCGCCGCTTGCGTGACCAAAGAGCCGCGCACCGGGGCGCCGCCGTTTACGGTGCCCGCGAAATCCCCCGACAAGCCGCGAGTTGCAACAAGATCGGCCCGCAAGTCATTGATCGTGATGGCTTCGGTGACTCTGATTGCATCCAACGCGACGCTCATAGGCACCGGAGGGCCAGTTACCCCACCGTCGCCGCCCTCGGGCCGCGCGCGCAGATCAGCGCGCCCGCCGGTGACCCGTACCAACGGTGGTCGCCCTTCACCACGAGCCTCAAGCTGCAGGGTGGCGTCGAGCCAGCGCCCGGTTGCGATCCGGTCAAATTCGGCCACCTCGAAAGTTCCGCCCGCTCCGAGGCGAATGCGGCCCTCGGCGCTCAGGCCAAGCGCCTCAAGCGATAGCGCGTCGATCTGCGGGTTGGGGCCAAGCTGACCCACGACGTTCAGTTCGCCAAGTGTGCCTGCGGCCTTTGACCAGCTCAGCGGAGCAATCGACATGGTCATCCCGCCCAGATCAGACGTCAGCGCAAAGCGCGGTGCGGCCCCTTCAGACGGGAGTTCCAGTGTGAAGTCCCCAACGCCCAGCCCGCCAACGGTGCCCGGGGGCAGACCGATGCCGAATGTGTCGAGAAAGGTCTGCGATAGCTCGATCTGACCTTCGACTTGCGCGGGCAGCTTTTCCGGCCCGAATGGTTGGGTCACGCTGACATCCAACGACAAACCGTCGAGCCTTGCGGGCCCCTCTACCTCAACCTGCCCGGGCGCGACAGCAAGCGCCAGCCGGTCGGCGCTCAACACGCGGTTGGGCACAAGCGTGTTTGACCGGACATCGTTCAGCGTGCCAGTCACGAGGTACTCAACGTCCGTGACGTTGATCTGTTTCAACAGATCAAAGCCGATCTCGGCCTCGACCACTGCCGTCGCATCGACGGCTTCCGCGTCAAATCCAGACTTTTGCAGGATCTCGAACGGGCGATTGTCCAACAGGACCAGCGCCGCTTCCAACGGACCCGCAGCGCGGAGGCCCACGTCCATCCTTTGCGGTTTCCGCGCTAGCCCGGAAATGCAGATCGTGGTGCCCGCGATATCCAGCGCCCCGCCCGCCGCCGGCGTTACAGTCCCGCCGGTGGTGCGCAGAGAGAACGTGTCCTGATGCAACGCCGCATGGCCGCTGGCAGCAGCAATGGGGGGCATATGCTCCATAAATTGAACCTGTGCACCGTCGAAGGCGAAGGTCACCCCGACCCGGGGCTTCGTGTTCGGGGACAGACGGACCGCCGCGCTCAGGCCCGACAATACGCCGCCCGACAGGTTCTTCGTCAGCCAGTTCCGCGTGCCGGGAACAGCGGCGACGGGCCATAGTTCCATTACTTGTGACGGCGTGAGTGCGTCCGACGATACGTCCACCGCAACGTCCCAACCCTCTAGTCCAGCAGTGGCGGTGCCGTGCCCCCGAAACACTGTTCCGTCGCCCTGAAGGACGACCTGCGGCAGGTCGAGCTGAAATGGATCGAGCCGCAGACGTAAGTCCGCCCGACCGTTGGCAAAGCGTACAGGAGCTGTGAAGAGGCCTTCTGGCGCCGCCTCGATGTCTGTCAGGCCAAGCTGCGCAACCAGCGCGCCTGGCCATCCGTCCGAGAACTCACGCAAAAACGCTTGTCCTGCGGCGGAGAAGCGGAACAGGTCACTTTCGAACGCGACCTCGTCAAAGGTGAGCTTCTGCGCCGCCGCCTCATAGCTCAGCGACGCGCGACCCTGATCGAAGGCAATCGGCTCCACTGTACCGGCAGGGCGGATCGCACCAGCGCTGATCTCTAGCGCTGCCGAGAACCCGTCCAGCGTTCCTGCCTCGCCGAAATGCGCGTGGATGGCGCCCGATACCGGCGCATCGATGACGGACATCACGGTGAGCGCTGGGGATTGCTGGGCGATGTCCGCTGCCGCCGCGTTTTCAAGTGCAATCGCGATGTCAGCCTCGGCAGCGCCCTTGGTCTTGCTGAACGCCATTTCGAGGAGAGCAAGGTTCTCCGTACCGTTGAACACCTCGGAAAACACCGTAAGATCAATGGCCTCCGCATCGTTTCTCAACTCAGCGCTGCTGTTGGTCGCCTGCCAGATCTGACCGGATCGCGCGTCCTCCAGTGTGATCGTGACGTCTTCGACTGTGATCCGCCGCACCTCGGACAGTGGTTTTTGCGAGAAAACGGTATCGATCAGGTCGAGGATTTCCCCAAAATTCCCGGCCTGCGCGGTCTCTCCACCGCCGAATTGCAGACTGAACTGCCCGTCTCGGCCCCGACGCAGAGTGATCTGTGCCCCTCGAACGGTAAGTCGCGAGGGTGTCGCATCCCGCCCGACAAGGGCGCCCACAGGGATGCGGGCCGCCACCTCGGTGATCTGGGCGATTTTTGCACCGCCTGGGTCCCGCACGGCGAGATCGCGCAGCAGCACATTCGCGCTGCCGCTTCGATCAAACACGATTTCTGCCCGGTCCATGCTGAGTTGACCCTGCCCCAGTCCTTCGGCGAGCCCAGCCTCGACCTGCTTCGCCAAGAAGGCAGGGACTGGTAGGGACCGCCCGGGGACCGTCGCAAACAGGATCGCCAGCAGGATGAGCACCACCAGTCCCATCGACAGGAGCGCATAGCCAATGCGACGCAACCGCGACCGGCGCGGCGGCAGCGTGTCCTGTTCGTCCGAGGTGGTGCCTGTGTCGCTCATCTTTTGTCGCTTTATCTTGCCGCGCCGCGCCCTAGAACCCAACAGGAATCATTCAGGGGAGCTACCAATGACCGAAGAAAACCAGACCGCACCGGACTTCACGCTGCCACGCGATGGCGAGGGTGAGGTGACGTTGTCGTCCCTGCGCCCGAAGGCCGTGGTGCTGTTTTTCTACCCGAAGGACGACACGTCGGGCTGCACGAAGGAGGCGCTGGCATTCACCGGCCTCGTAGACGACTTCGCCAAGGCAGGCGCGCTGGTCTACGGCATCTCGAAAGATCCAGTCGCCAAGCACGACAAGTTCCGCGACAAGCATGAGCTTGGCATCCCGCTTCTGTCGGACGCCGACAGCGACGTGTGCGAGCAGTACGACGTCTGGAAGGAAAAGAGCATGTACGGCAAGAAGTACATGGGGATCGAGCGTTCCACCTTCCTGATCGACGGCGAGGGGACGATCCGCAAAGCCTGGCGCAAGGTGAAGGTGCCGGACCACGCGGAAGAGGTGCTGGAGGCGGCTAAAGCGCTGTGACCACGCTGTCGGAAATGGCCGTCGATGTGCTCAGCACCGCCGACGGCCGCGAAAAGACCCGCGTGTCGCGCGCCCATGCCAAGGCGTGGTTTGCGGCGCGCGAGGCGGGGGCGCCCTTGGCTGTGGGCTCTACCGCGCCGCCGGATTTCCCGGCCCGGCCCGCGAAACCAGAGCTTCTGCCGCCCCGCGACGTCCCCAAACGCAAGCCCGGCAGCCCAGCGGGACGGATCGCGTTGCTGCATGCGGTGGCTCATATCGAACTGAACGCGGTCGATCTGCACTGGGATATCATTGCGCGCTTCTCTCACGTCCCCATGCCCCTCGGGTTCCATGACGACTGGGTTAAAGCTGCTGACGAAGAGTCAAAACATTTCAATCTCGTATCCGACTGTCTTGAGGCGCTCGACAGCCACTATGGCGCCCTGCCCGCGCATGCAGGCATGTGGCGCGCAGCCGATGAGACGAAAGACGATCTGCTCGGACGGCTCGCGATCGTACCGATGGTGCTGGAAGCGCGCGGTCTCGACGTCACGCCGGGCATGATAGACCTGTTCGAGAAGGCCGGCGAAGACGGCGCCGTCGCTGCCCTAAAAACGATCTATGCTGAGGAGGTGGGACACGTCGCCTACGGCTCCAAATGGTTTCATTTTCTGTGCGGTCGGCATGAAAGTGACCCCAAAGATGCATTCCATGCACTCGTCAGGAAATACTTCCCGGGTGGCACGAAGCCCCCGTTCAACGACGAAAAGCGGGCCGAAGCCGGTATCCCGCCTGACTTCTACTGGCCGCTTGCCGAAGGCGTCTAGCTGCATCGGCAACAACCTGCCGTTTTCTGCAACGATCCTAGGGAGATATGTACAACTTGCCCAAATTTCTTGCTGACCGTCCGGCAGAAGGTTAACACGAAGCAGGCTTGCGGGACGGGTTGGGGATTACGTCTGCAGGACTGGGTGGCAGGAACTACGGGACACGGACGTGACAGGACGGGCTTCGCACGCGCTTATGGCGCGCATTAACCGGGCATTTCCCGAAAAACGGCTCTTTCTTCGATCCGAGCAGGAAACCCGCTACGTTCGCCTCTCTCCTATCGCACAAGTCACCGCCCTGGGAGGCAGCGCGGTTCTGATCGGATGGACCATCGTCGCGTCGGCGATCCTTCTTATGGATACTCTGGGCGCAGGCAGCCTGCGCGACCAGGCAGTTCGCGAGAAAGCCCTTTACGAAGATCGCCTGAACGCCCTGTCCGACGAGCGGGACGCCCGCGCGGATGAAGCCCGCGCGGCCCAGGATCGCTTTGCCCTTGCCCTGGAGGAGGTGTCTGCCATGCAGACCCGCCTTCTCGCCGCGGAAGAGCGCCGTAAGGAGCTCGAAGCAGGCATGTCCGCCCTACGCGCCACGCTGCGCACGGCCATTGCAGAGCGGGACCTGAAAGACCGGAAGGTCGCCGAGCTTGAGCTGACGCTGGAAGAAACCGAAGCTGCCGTCGCGCCGGAAATCGCTGAACTAGAAGAGCTGAAGTCTACCGTTGACCATCTGTCGGACGCACTGACCGGCACCGCCACGGAGCGGGACCGCAAGTCCGCGACGACCGAACAGGCGATGGCGAAGCTGGAAGAGCTCGACATCGAGCGGCAACTAATCGCCGAGCGCAACGACCGGATTTTCCAGCAGCTTGAAGAGGCCGTGTCGATCTCTTTGGAGCCGCTGGACGACATGTTCCGCGAGGCTGGGCTGCCCGCGGACTCCATCCTTGAAACCGTGCGGCGGGGATATTCCGGCCAGGGCGGGCCGCTTACCCCGCTTCAGCTCACCTCTGAGGATGATCGGCCAGATCCGGACAGCTTGCGCGCCAACGAGATCCTTGAACGGCTAGATCGCTTAAATCTTTACAGAATTGCCGTTCAAAAGACGCCGTTTGCTGAGCCCGTGTCCGGCGTCTTCCGCTTTACATCCGGGTTCGGCATGCGCTGGGGCCGCATGCACGAAGGCGCGGATTTTGCCGCTGCGCACGGTACGCCCATTTATGCAACAGCCGACGGCGTTGTGACTCACGCAGGTTGGCAGGGCGGCTACGGGCGGCTAGTCAAAATACAACATGAGTTTGGGGTCGAGACTAGGTATGCACACTTGAGCCGAATACGGGTAAATGTAGGTGACAAAGTCTCGCGCGGGGAGCGCATCGGTGATATGGGGAATTCCGGAAGGTCGACAGGCACTCATCTTCACTACGAAGTGAGGATAAACGGGACCGCCAAGAATCCGATGAAATTCATCAAGGCAGCCAGAGATGTTTTCTAAAAGCAGAGTAAACGAAGCCGAACCGACGAAACCGTCGGCCCCGGAACCACAACAGAAGAAAGAGACCCCTGTGAGCAGCGCACCTGCGAAGACAGACAAGCCCGCGACACCAGCCACTCCTGTGGCCAAGCCACCGGCATCCGTTCTTTCGACGGACCTGACCATCACCGGCAACATCAAGACGGCGGGTGATGTTCAGATCGAAGGCACCGTCGAGGGCGACATCCGTGCCCATCTTCTGACCGTTGGCGAAGGCGCCACGGTGAAGGGCGAGTGCGTTGCTGACGATGTTGTCGTCAATGGTCGGATCATTGGCAAGGTGCGCGGCCTTAAGGTGCGCCTCACATCAACCGCCAAGGTCGAGGGCGACATCATTCACAAGACAATCGCGATTGAATCCGGCGCTCACTTCGAGGGCTCGGTTCAGCGTCAGGAAGACCCACTGTCGGGCGCGAAATCTGCGGCCAAGCCAGCGCCGTCGCCTGCGCCAAGCTCATAAGGTCAACGGCGCCGCGCTTTAGTGCGGCGCCTCGCCATTTTCTCAGTCGTCCTCTCTCGCGTCCGCGCGAGACTTGCCTGCAACGTCCATCGCCAAAGTTGCGGCCATGAAGGCGTCGAGATCCCCGTCAAGCACACCCTTGGTATCCGACGTCTCGTAGTTCGTCCGCAGGTCCTTCACGAGCTGATATGGCTGCAGGAAGTACGACCGGATCTGGTTGCCCCAACCCGCGTCGCCTTTCGCCTCGTGCATTGCGTTCACTTCCGCATTCCGGCGATCCAGCTCTCGCTGATACAGTTGGGACTTCAGCGCCTTCATCGCGATGTCCCGGTTCTGGTGCTGCGACTTCTGCGAAGACGTGACCACGATCCCGGTCGGATGGTGCGTGATCCGCACGGCCGAGTCGGTCGTGTTCACGTGCTGCCCGCCCGCGCCTGAGGACCGGAACGTGTCGATCCGGATGTCTGCCGGATTTACCTCGATCTCGATATTGTCGTCTATGACCGGATAGGCGCCAACAGCGGCAAAAGAGGTCTCTCGCGTGCCCTTCCCGAAGGGCGAAATCCGCACCAGGCGATGCGTCCCGCTTTCCGACTTCAGCCACCCGTAGGCGTTCTGCCCCTTGATCTGATAGGTCGCCGACTTGATCCCGGCCTCTGTCCCCGGCTGCTCTTCCTGCAACTCGACCGTATAGCCCCGCGACTCCGCCCAACGCACGTACATTCGTGCAAGCATTGACGCCCAGTCACAAGCCTCGGTCCCACCTGCTCCTGACTTGATCTCTAGGAAGCTGTCGTTCCCATCCGTTTCACCGGACAAAAGTGCCTCAAGCTCGGCCTTCGCGGCCTTCTTCTTGAGTGCTTTGAGGGCATCCTCAGCCTCGGTCACGATGTCCTCGTCCCCCTCGACTTCCCCCATCTCGATCAGTTCGACCGAATCCGACAGTTCCTGCGACATCGCCTTGTAGCTGTCGACAGCGTCCAGCAAGGTCTGCCGCTCGCGCATAAGCTTCTGCGCGCGGGCCGGGTCGTTCCAAAGGTCCGGGTCCTCGGTCATCGCGTTGAACTCTTCCAGGCGATGCTCGGCGGTGTCCCAATCCATTCGCTGACGCAAGAGCGTCAGCGACTTCTCGATCTCCGCAACGGTGTTTTCGGCCTCGGCGCGCATGGATCATCCTCCGCTCAGACCGGGGATGTACCAACGCCCACCGCAACGGGCAAGCCGCGCGAGGGGGGCCGATTTCCGATACGGAAATCGTGGCGAATTCTTCCAGAATTCGGCCCCTTCGGTCAGTAGAGGCCGCCAGATGAAATGGTGCCGAGGTTGCGGGTCGTTGGGATTGTCACGACGTCGCCCGAGCCACTGCGGACCGTGGTTGTGCCGACGCCGACCGCCTGCTGCTCAAAAAGCGGCAGGTTGGAGCCCATGGCAAAGCCACCATCGAAGGCAAGACCAAAGACTGGCTCTTCCCCGTCGCGGAAGTACTCGGCCACAACGGAGTCACCGCCTGCCCCGTCCGGCAACCGCTCCCCCGTGAAGCGGTTGATCTTGATGAAGCGCCCGCCCGGCGGAATGTCAAAACGCCCGCCGCCATACTTCGCAACGGCTTGCTGCATGAAGGTTTGGAAGACCGGGGCGCAAAGCCGCCCGCCGCCCTCGCCCCGCCCCATCGGGCGCGGGGTGTCATAACCGATGTAGCAGCCCGCCGCGATGTTTGACGTAAAGCCTACGAACCAAGCATCGCGCTCGTTGTTGGTCGTCCCCGTCTTCCCGGCCGCCGGAACTGGCAGGTTCACAGCACGCGCCGCCGTTCCGCGCTGGACAACGCCCTGCATCATTGACGTCAACTGATACGCTGTGATCGGGTCCATCACCTGCTTGCGGTTCGAGATGATCCTTGGCGCGCGTCCCGGATCAAGCGCCGGGTCCGTACACTCTTCGCACAGCCGTGCATCGTGGCGGTAGATCGTGGTGCCCCACCGGTCCTGCACGCGGTCCACCAGCGTCGGCTCGATCCGCTGCCCGCCATTCGCAAACATCGCGTAGGCCGCGACCATCCGGAACAGCGTCGTCTCTTCTGACCCCAGCGAGTTCGCGAGGAACCGCCCCATCCGGTCGTAGACTCCGAACCGCTCGGCATAGCCCGCCACGACGTCCATCCCGATTTCTTCCGCGAGACGGACCGTCATCAGGTTCCGCGACCGCTCAATCCCCGTCCGCAGCGGCGTCGGCCCATAGAACTGGTTCGACGCGTTCTTCGGGCGCCAAACCCGACCGCCACCCACATCGACCTCAATCGGAGCATCCACGATGATCGTCGCGGGCGTGAACCCACTGTCGAGCGCCGCGGCATAAACGAACGGCTTGAACGCTGAGCCCGGCTGCCGCGTCGCCTGCGTGGCGCGGTTGAACGACGAATGCTGGTACGAGAACCCGCCCTGCATCGCGATCACCCGCCCGGTGTTCACGTCCATCGCCATGAACCCGCCCTGCACCTCGGGCACCTGCCGCAGCGTCCAACGGATAAAGCTGCCATCCGAGTCACTCGTCATCCGCCGCACATGCACGACGTCGCCGACATCCAGGATGTCACCGGGGCTTCCAGCGCCCCGGATCCAGTTCACATCGTTGCGCGGGATGAAGTGCCCGTCCGAATCCTCCGGCACCCGCTCAATCCCTACCCGGACCGAGCTCTCGCCCTCCGCCAGCACGACCGCCGGGAACCAGCCCTCGATGTCACGCGCAATCGCAACGCCGCCAAGCGCCTCGCGCCACTCTTTCTCCGTCCCAAGCTGCTCCACCGGGATTGTCAGGCCGGTGCCGCGCCACTCGCCCTGCTCGCGGTCATAGGTCTCCAACTGCTTGCGCAGCGCGCGCGCCGCCTCAAGCTGCATCTCGGGGTCAAACGTCGCCCGCACCGTCAGGCCGCCGCCAAGGAACTGGCCCTCGCCGAAATCGCGAACAAGCTGGCGCCGGATCTCGTCCGTGAAGTAATCCCGCGGCGGCAACTGCGTCCGGAAACCCTCGAAATCGCCCGCCTGCACCGTCAGCAGCGGCTCCAACCGCGCTTCGGCATAGGTGTCTTCATCGATGTAGCCGTTCTCGAACATCTCCCGCAGGACGAAGTTGCGACGCCGGATCGCGTCTTCCTCTTGCCGGACGGGATGCAGCGTCGACGGCCGCTGGGGAAGTGCGCCAAGATACGCCGCCTCTGCCGCCGACAACTCCGACAACTGCTTGTTGTAATAGGTCTGCGCCGCCGCTGTGACGCCGTAACTGTTTGCGCCAAGGAAGATTTCGTTGAGGTACAGCTCCAGGATCTTGTCCTTCGACAAGGTCGATTCAAGCCGAACCGACAGGATCAACTCCTTGATCTTGCGCTCTGCCGAGCGGTCCGACGACAGCAGGAAGTTCTTCACCACCTGCTGAGGGATCGTCGAGGCACCCCTAAGGCGCCCGCCCTGCGCGGCCTCATAAAACGCCGCCGCAATCCCGCGCGCGTCGAAGCCGCCGTGTTCGTAAAAGTTCTTGTCCTCTGCCGAGATGAAGGCCCCCTTCACAAGATCAGGCACCTCCTCAATCGGCGTATACAGCCGCCGCTCTTCACTGAATTCGTCGATGATCCTGCCTTCGACCGAATAGATGCGCGAGATCGTCGACGGCGCATATTGCGACAGTTGCTCGTGGTTCGGCAGGTCGCGCCCGTACATATAGAAAATCGCGCCTACCGCCAACGCGCCACCTACGGCACCCAGCGTCACCAGGCTGAACAGCCCGCCCAGGATCGACAGAAAAAACCTTAACACGCCCAACACCTCAAGCTCGATCAACCCCGCTTATACGCGCCCACCCGCAAACGGTCAAAACACCCAGACAATGCAAGCCATTTATCGCCCCCTGCCCTTCATCTTGGGCAAAATACTCCGGGGGGTCTGGGG
>JBCCXY010000030.1:0-31731 GCA_039190895.1 Pseudomonadota bacterium
CGCCGGTCTTGGTGATGGGTGCGTACATGGCCGGGGAAGTCGGTTTGTTAGCGGGGCGTGCCGGGGGATGAACCGGTCGCTGGAAGGTATACCAACTGGGACGCCTGTTCTGGAGGTGCCGACACGGGCGCCACAGTCGCGGCGGCGGTTTTCGGGGTCCGCGCCCCGGTTGCGGGTGCTGTCGGCCTTTGGGACGCGGCGCCATGGGCCCCTGATGCGGCAGCGGTTTCGGGTACTGAAGGCGTTTATGGAGACGCGGCCGGATGTGAGTGTGATTTTTCCGGTGCATCCCAATCCCGCCGTGCGGGAGGCTGCTGAGGCAGAGCTGGGCGGGGTACCGAATGTGCATCTGACAGCGCCGATGACCTACACCGACTTCCTGCACTGCCTCGCGGCCTCGTGGGTCATCGTTTCGGATTCCGGTGGGGTGCAGGAAGAGGCGCCGAGCCTTGGGAAGCCGCTTTTGATCATTCGCCCGGATACGGAGCGGCCCGAGGTCGTTGAATGCGGCGTGGCCCGGCTGGTGGGTCAGTCGCTGGAGCAGTTCGAGCGTGAGCTTGAGGCGTTGGACGCGACCGAGGCGTGGATTGAAAGCGTTGGGCCCACCGTGAACCCGTTCGGCGCCGGGGATACGGCGCAGCGGATTGTGAGCACCCTGGTGCGGTGGAAGGCGAAGGCGTTGGCCGGGGGAGTGGTGCGATGACGCGCGCTGCTGAGGAGTTGCGCCGGCTTGTGGCCGTCGCGCAGCGGGGGGCCAGCCCCCGTCCTTCGGACCCCCCGGAGTATTTTCAGCCAGATGAAGGGACTGGGGTAGCGCTGACGGTCGTGGTGCCGTGCTTTAATGAAGAGGATGGGTTGCCTTATCTGGCCGGGCGTTTGGCGCGGTTGGTGAAGGACGTGACGTGTAGGGTGTCGTTTGTGCTGGTCGACGACGGCAGCACAGACGGGACGTGGGCGGTGATGGACGCCTGCTTTGGGGATTGGTCCAATGTGCGGTGCGTGCGGCATGAGCGGAACCGGGGGATTGCGGCGGCGTCGATGACGGGGATCCGTGCGGCGGAGGATGAGATGGTCGCTGTTATCGACAGCGATTGCTCTTATGACCCTGCGCGCGTGGTGGACATGATCCCGCTGCTTGGGCCGGATGTCGCGATGGTGACGGCGTCGCCGTATCACGCTGATGGCGGCGTTGTGGGCGTGCCCGAGTGGCGGCTGGTGCTGTCGAAGGGGGCCTCTTGGGCCTATAGGCGGCTGCTGCGGAACAAGCTTGCCACCTACACGAGCTGTTTCCGGCTCTATCGCAAGAGCGCTGTGGAGCAGGTCGCGCTGCGGCATCCGGGGTTTGCGGGGGTCGCGGAGACGCTCGCGGCGCTCGACCTTGCGGGGGCGCGGATCGTGGAACTGCCCATAGTGCTGGAGACACGGATTTTCGGTCAGTCGAAGCTGAGGTTTGGCGGGCCGCGATGGATCACGTCCGCCTGCTGCGAGAGATCGCGGTGGCGCGGGTCAAGGGGCGGCGCAACGTCCCGACGGTACTTCAAGGAGAGAATGTATGAGTACACCGGTTTTCCCCAATGATCAGGCGGCCTCGGGCCGTCAGTTGGGCGACGAAGAAATCGACGCGCTGGTCGAGGCGATCCGCAGCGGCACGTTGACCGCGACGAAGGGGACTTTCGTGAAGCGCCTGCAGGCGGAGTTTGCCGAGATGCTGGGCGCCGAGCATGGCTACGCCTGTGGCTCGGGCACCGGAGCCATCCACGCGGCGATTGCGGCGGTGGACCCGGCGCCGGGGGACGAGATCATCACGTCGCCGATCACCGATATGGGGGCGATTACGCCGATCATTTATCAGACGGCGGTGCCGGTTTTCGCGGACGTCGATCCGGTGACGGGGAACGTGACGGCAGAGACCATCGAAGTGGCGATCAGTGAGCGGACACGAGCCATTGTCGTCACGCATCTGTTCGGGAACCCGGCTGAGATGGGCCCGATCATGGCGCTCGCGCGCAAGCACGGGATCACGGTGATCGAGGATTGCGCGCAGGCGTTTGGGGCCACGTATGGCGGCCAGGCCATTGGGCTTGTTGGCGATATCGGGTGTTTCAGCCTGCAGCAGGGCAAGCATATCACCACCGGTGAGGGTGGTCTGGTTGTGACCAACGACGCCCACCTCGCGCGGCAGATGCGGCTGTTTATCGACAAGGCGTGGGGGTACGGCGACGAGAAGCCGGACCACTATTTCGCCGCGCTGAACGGGCGGATGACGGAGTTGCAGGGCGCTGTGGCGGTGGCTCAGCTCGGCAAGTTGGGGAACAGCATTGCGGTGCGGCAGGAGATGGCGGAGCGGATGACCGCGTCGGTTGGGGCGATTGCGGGGATTACGACTCCGGCGATTCCGGACGGCGCGACGATGACGTATTGGAAGTACCCGCTGATTGTGGCGCCCGAGCTTGGCGGGCCGCAGGCGGTTGCGGCGGCTCTGAAGGAGTTCGGCATTTTGTCGGCACCCCGCTACATCCAGAAGCCTGCGTTTGAGTGCCAGGTGATCCGGGATCGGAACACGTTTGGCGGCTCGGGCTTTCCGTTCACGCTGGCGCGGGAGGGGGTGCTGGATTACTCGCGCGAGCGGTTTGCGGGGGCGTACCAGTTCCTGCGCGATGTGCTCGTGTTGCCGTGGAATGAGCGGTACGAGGCGGAGCATGTTGATCACATTGCCGAAAAGCTTGCCGGGATTGCAGGCGTGGCCGAAGTGGAGGCTGCGGAATGACCCGGATTGGATTGATCGGAGCGGGCGCCATTGCGGGCGCCTACAGGCAGGCGATTGAGAATGCGCCCGGGGTGGAGTTGACCGCCGTTGTCGACGTGAACCCGGAGGCCGCAAAGGCGCTGGCCGAGGACGCGGCGGTGTTTGCGGATCACGAGGCGATGGCGCGGGCGGATGCATGCGATGCGGTCGTCGTGTCTACTCCCCCTGTGACGCATGAGGCGATCACGCTGGATCTGCTGCATCACGGCATTCCGGTGCTGTGCGAGAAGCCGCTGGCGATATCCTCGGACGCGGCGCGGCGGATGGCGCGGGCGGCGGCGGATACGGGTGTGTTGTTGTCGATGGCGTCGAAGTTTCGCTACGTCAGCGATGTGATCCGGGCGCGGGATCTGGTGCTAGCGGGCTCGATTGGCGAGCCGCGGCATCTGGAGAACTGCTTTACCGGCATCGTGGACATGCGGCAGCGGTGGAACGCGCGGCCCGAGGTGTCGGGCGGCGGCGTGCTGATCGACAACGGTACGCACAGCGTTGATATCATTCGCTATATGCTGGGCCCGATTGCGGCGGTCTCGGCCGTTCCGGGGGCCAGTTTCCAGGGCCTGGACGTGGAGGATCACGTCACCTTCTTCGCGCGGACCGAGACGGGTGCGCAGGCGACGGTGGAAACGTCGTGGAGCCTGCACAAGGACCGGACCTGTTTCCTGGGCCTCTATGGCACCGAAGGTGCGATTGAGGTCGGCTGGAAGGGCTCTCGCGTCAAGAACGTCGCGGACGGTACGTGGCAAACGTTTGGAACGGGGTACGACAAGGTCGCCGCGTTCAAGGGGCAGATCGTGGAGTTTGCGAAAGCCGTTCGGGGTGAGCCCGGGGCGTTGGTGAGCATCGAGGATGCTCTGGCGTCGGTTGATGCGATCTCCGCTGCGTATGGGTCGATTGCCGACGGTGGGCGGTGGATGACGGTTGCGTCCGAAGTTGAGCCGCGGAGGGCCGCGGCGGCGTCATGACGGTGCGGATTCATCCGACCGCTATCGTGGAAGATGGCGTTGAGATCGGGGATGGGTCTTCGGTTTGGGATAGCGCCCATATCCGGGGGCCCGCCAAGATCGGTCGTGACTGCATCGTGGGCGGGAAAAGCTACATCGCCTATGGGGTGACGATTGGGGATCGGGTGAAGATCAACTCGTTCGCGTACATCCCGACAGGGGTGACGATTGGCGACGGGGTGATGATTTCGGCGGGGGCGATCCTCACGAATGACCGGTTTCCGAGGGCTGCGACGGACGATCTGAGTGAGTTGCGGGGGTCCGGGCCGGATGAGGCGACGGAAGAGACGGTGATTCATGACGGCGCGACGCTGGGCGCGGGGTGCCGGATTGGGCCGGGTGTGGAGATCGGGGCGTTTGCGATGGTTGGCATGGGGGCGGTTGTGACCCGCTCGGTGCCCGCGTTCACGCTGGTGCACGGGACGCCGGCCCGGGTGGCGGGCGTGGTGTGCCGGTGTGGGGAGCCTGTGTATCGGGGCGACCCGTCGGAGGGTCGCCGGGATGTTGAGTGTGGCGCGTGTGGGCGAGCGTATCGGATCGACGCGGGTGAGGTGTGTGAGTTGGAGACAGCCGATGCAGGCTAACTGGGGGGTCATTGGCGGCGGCGTGCTGGGTCAGGTGACCGCGTTGCGGTTGGCTGAGCAGGGGCACCGGGTGACTCTGGTCGAGGCGGCGGATGATATCGGTGGGCTGGCGGCGAGTTGGACGGTGGGGGATGTGACGTGGGACAAGTTCTATCACGTCATTCTGCCCTTCGATGACCGGTTGCTGGCGTTGCTGGACGAGCTGGGCCTGTCGGATGCCGTGGAGTGGAAGCGGACGAAGACTGGGTTCTTTGCGGACGGGCGGTTGTCGCCGCTGAATGGGGCGCTGGATTACCTGAGGTTGCCGGTGCTGGGGCTGGTCGCGAAGCTGCGGCTGGCGGCGCATCTGATGCTGGCGGCGCGGATCCGCAACGGTGCGCCGTTGGAGCAGGTGCGGGTCGGCGACTGGCTGACGAAGTATTCGGGGCGGCGTGCGTATGAGCGCGTTTGGCAGCCTCTGCTGCGGGCAAAGCTGGGGGAGAACAGCCGGATTGCGTCGGCGGCGTTCATCTGGGCGAGCATCCGGCGGCTGTACCTCGCACGGCAGGGGTCGGAGAAGGCGGAGGTGCTGGGCTATGTCTCGGGCGGCGGGTATCGGCGCATTCTGGATGCGCTGGCGGAGCGTCTGCGGGACAAGGGCGTGAAGATCGTGGTGGGGCGGAAGGTGACGGCGATCACCTCGGGCTCGGAGTGCCACTTTGTGGATACGGCGCATGGGGGCTGGGTGTTTGACCGGGTGGTGTCCACCCTGCCCGCCCCGGTGACGGCGAAGCTGTGCCAGGGGCTGACAGAGGCAGAGGTGGAGCGGCTGAATGCCGTGACATATCAGGGCATTATCTGCGCATCGGTGGTGCTGGATCGGCCGTTGGCAGGGAATTATCTGACGTACCTGACGGACCCGGATCTGCCGTTTACGGCGATAGTCGAGACGTCTGCCTTGACGGGTGCGTTCGACGGGAAGACGTTGGTTTATCTGCCCCGCTATGTCACGCAGGACGATCCGTATTGGGGGCTGGATGACGATGAATTGCGGCAGCAGTTTGTCGAGGGCTTGCGGGCGGTACATCCGGATATTCCCGAAGACGCCGTGCAGGCGTTTCGCGTCGCGAGGGTGCGGCATGTCATGGCTGTCCCCACGGTCGGCTACCGCGACATTGCGCCACCGGTGACGACAAGCGTGCCCGGGCTCTATGTGGTCAATTCTGCTCAGATCATCGACGGCACGCTGAACGTCGATGCAACCCTTGGTGTGCTGGACCGCGCCCTGCCGGAGTTGAAGACCGGCGCCGTGGTTCCGCGTTTGGAGGCTGCTGAATGACGAAGCCGCTTGCGTCCCTGTCGCTCGACCTCGACAATCTGTGGTCGTACCAGAAAACCCACGGCAACCCGGAATGGGAGGCGCTGGGCAGCTATTTCGGCACCGTCGTGCCGCGCATTCTTGACGCTCTGGACGAGGCGGATCTGCGGATGACGGTGTTCGTCGTCGGGCAGGATGCGGCGTTGCCGAAGAATGGCCCTGCGCTGCGATCCATTGCCGAAGCGGGGCACGAGATCGGAAACCATTCATTCCGGCATGAGCCGTGGTTGCATCTGTACACACCGGTCGAGGTGATCGACGAGATCGCGAGGGCGGAAGAGGCCATCGAGGCCGCCACGGGCGTGCGCCCAAGGGGCTTCCGTGGGCCCGGCTACAGCCTGTCGGAGACGGTGCTGAACGTGCTGGCGTCGCGGGGATATGCGTATGATTGCTCGACCTTCCCGACGTACATCGGGCCGCTGGCGAGGGCGTATTATTTCTTCAACGCGACGCTCAGCCGGGAAGAGCGGAAAAAGCGAGGCGCGCTGTTCGGGAACATGCGGGACGGGCTGAGGCCGCTGGCGCCGTACCGGTGGGATCTGGGTGAGCGGGAGCTGATCGAGGTGCCCCTGTCGACGGTGCCCGTGGCGAGGATTCCGTTTCATTTCAGCTATTTGCATTGGCTGGCGGAGTTTTCGGAGACGCTGGCAGAGGCGTATTTCCGCACGGCGTTGCGGATGTGTAGGGTCGCAGAGTTGGAGCCATCGCTGCTGCTGCATCCGCTGGATTTCGTAGGGGGCGACGATGTGGAGAGCCTTGCGTTTTTCCCGGGGATGAAGCGCCCGGCGGAGGTGAAGCTGCGGCGGATGGATCGGTGGCTGGGCATGCTGGCGAAGCGGTTCGAGGTGCTGGCGATGGGGGCCTACGTAGCCGAGATTGCGGAGCGGGATCTGCCGTTTCGGACGCCGGATCTTGAAAAGTCGGGGGCGGCGTTGGACCCGAATGGGTTTGAGACGGAGTCTCGGCTTTAGGATTGGGGCGCGCCGCTGGTCGAGCTCTTTCGTGCTCGCCTCGCTTTTGTTGCGCAGTGATCCGCGTCATCGATGGGCCCTGGACCGGCGATGCCGACCTTCGTTCAATGCGCTTTATCGTGCCGCCCCGCCTTCGCTTCAATCGACGCGCTTGTGGTGACGTATCGCCGGGCCTGGGGAGGGCCCGTCGATGGCGCGGCGGCCTGCGGCCATGATTCCGCGCCGGGAAACGCTCGACCGTCTTGCTAGGTCTGCGAAGTCTGGCCGGTGGTCAGGAGGACGATGCCAGCCATGATGACGGCGATGCCGACCGCGCTGCGCAGCGTGATGGTTTCGCCGTAGAGGAGGACCCCGGCGAGGGTGATCCCGGCGATGGAGATGCTGGTGGCAAAGGTGTAAGCGAGGCCGAGCGGGAGGCCGCGCAGGGCGTAGAGGTAGCTGACGAGCAGGAGCCCGCCGAGGCAGAGGCCGATCCAGAGGGATGGTTGTTTCACCGCCTGTAGGACGGTGCCGTCGGCGTTCTGGATGAAGCGTTTGAAAGCCACGTTGGCGCCGACATTCCCGGCGATGGCGAGGACGAGCGCGATCCAGTGGCTCATGTTTGGTCCTTTCGGTAGATCGACCAGGCGAGGTCCCAGGTGGGATAGCGGATCCGGAGGCTATCGGGAATGACTCGGAGCGGGGCTGCGAGAGCCGGGGCTTTGTGGGACAGAAGGGATTTGGCGTGGCGGCCCGAGATGTATTTCACGGGTTGGCCGCTGGCAATTTTCGACAGCGCGTGGCGAGCCATGAGGGCGTCGAGGCTGTCGGGGGTGAACCAGTGGAGGACGCTCGGCGGGCTGTATTCGTGCCAGCGGCGGCCGAGGCGGCGGGCGATCCATGCATCGCGGTTCCAGTACTCGACAAGGCAGATGCCCCCGGGGGCGAGGCTGAACGCGGCGTTCTGGATGGCGCGGGTGATGTCGTGGAAGTGGCCGATCACCTGGATCAGGCAGATGGCGTCGAAGGGGCCCGGGGGTGGCGTGTCTTCCAGGGTGCCGACATGGGCGTCGAGGCCGAGGGTTTCGCGCGCGTGGGCCACCATGGTGGCGTTGGGGTCGAGGCCGGTGCCGGTCCAGCCGGTGTCCTGAAGGCCCGCGAGGATGAAGCCCGCCGCTGCGCCGACGTCGAGGACGCGACCCACCGATTGGTGTTCGGCGAGAAGGTGACCGTAGCGGGCCCCGGCGGCGCGGAGGAGGTCGGCGTCTTTCAGGTAATCGTCGTACCCGTCCCCGCCGCCGAAGAAGTAGGTGTCGTTATAGACGGTGTCGACATGGTCCGCCGCTGCGGCGTTGGGCGCGAAGCGGTGGCCGCAGGCCGGACAGTCGCAGATGCGGACCGGGCCGAGCATGAAGGCCTCGGTCGTCGCGGAGTGGCAGACTAGGCAGGGTGCGGGCACGCCGTCAGTCGGCGAGTGCCGCGCGGCGGGGGATCGGGTCGACGGCGCCGTAGCCGGACACGGTGCCAGCGGCGACTTTCACCGCCTGACGCGTTGCGTGCAGGGGGTCGCCGGTTTCGACGTAGTAGGCGAGCCAGGCCCCGGCGAAGCTGTCGCCTGCGCCGGTGGAATCCACCGCCTTCACCTGCGGGACCGGAACGCTTTGGTCGGTGCCGGAGGCGCGCAGGATGGGGCCTTCGGCGCCGCGCTTCAGCACGACGGCGCGGGGGCCGTGGGCGCCGAAGCGGTCGAGCGTTTCGGTGGCGTCGGAGGTTCCGAGCAGGGTTTCGGCCTCGTCGTCGCTGGGCAGGACGATGTCGGCGAGGGGCAATAGGTCGAAGATGGCGGTGCGGGCCTCTTCCAACGTCCAGAGGTTCAGCCGCAGGTTGGTGTCGTAGGACACGAGGGTGCCTGCGTCGCGGGCGATCTCACAAGCGCGGCGGACGGCGGCGCGCATCGACGGGCTGATCGCTTGGCTAAGGGCCGAGACGTGCAGGATCTTTGCGGCATGGATTACGTCGGCAGGCAGGTCATCGGGGCCATAGAGGCTCGCCGCCGAGCCGCGCCGGGCGTAGCTGAAGCTGCGGCCCGAGGCGTGGGGCTGGACGAAGTAGACGCCGGTCGGGTCTTGCGGGCGGGTGTGGACGGTGTCGGTCGAGACGCCTTCGCGCGCCCAGAGGTCAAGCAGTTCCTGCCCGAAGGGATCGCCGCCGACGGCGGACAGATAGCCGGTGCTGGCACCCTGACGCGCGGCGGCGATGATGGTGTTCGAGGTGTCGCCCCCGAAGCCCTGACGGTAGGCGGGGCGTCCGTCAATCGGGTCGGGCAAGCGCACGAATTCCACCATTGCTTCGCCCAGTGCCAGAATGTCCGTCATGCCTTACCTCCAGTCGCCCCTCGTTTCTCAGGCCGTTTGGATGGCTGCAAGGCAAAAGCCCCGTCGGGGCGCGCTAGACGACGTTTGGCTGGTCGTCTTTGGGGAGATACCCCTGAATGAGCGCGGCAATCTCGGGGCGGTCAACTGAGAGGGCGAGTGCCTCGGGCTGGCGAGGCACCGTCTCGGCGTCGTAGGCCGCAGGGTCCGCGCCGCGTTCGAGTAGAAGGCGCACGACCTCATCAGAGCCGTGCACCGCTGCTTCGTGCAGGGGCGTCCGCCCGGTGCGGTCCACCGCATTCACGTTGGCGCCCCCCTCCAGCAGCATGGTCACGAGCGTGGGCGCCGCGTCATCCGCGCGCGCGATGGCCGAGGTCAGCGGCGACATCCCTTCGTCGTCGAAGTAGTTCAGTTCGACGCCCTGATCGAGCATCCAGCGCACCGATTCCGGCGCGCCGCTGTCGATGGCGTTGGATAGCCATGGGCGGGAGAGGAACCCGTCCTTACCGGCGGGGAAGCCGCTGGTGGTCGCGGCGATCACTTCAAGGCGCTCGGGTTTGCCGGAGCGTAGGACCTGCATGATTTTCTCGTAATCTGCGAGGACCGAGGGATCGACCGTGTCGTCGTCATCCGGTGCTAGGGCCCAGCGCAAGGGCTTGTAGAGGAATGTCAGGGGCAGAGTGATGATGACCAGAAGCCCCATCAGAACAGTAACGAACGCGCCCCAGAAGATCGAGTTCGCCCGATACAGAATTTTGCCAATCTGACCTGCCACGTCGCCCCCCTTTATTCTTACCTGGGTAGACGGCCCCACGCGCGTTTGTGCGGCAAAGCGGGTGCGAAAGTAAAGCGGTCAGGCA
The DNA here is from genome assembly GCA_039190895.1 of Pseudomonadota bacterium. GTDB lineage: Bacteria > Pseudomonadota > Alphaproteobacteria > Rhodobacterales > Rhodobacteraceae > Ovoidimarina. The sequence goes on from JBCCXY010000030.1 coordinate 9,934, forward strand.
TTGCTTTGGCTTTCCAGCCTGCGGATCATATCGACGCGTTGCGCGTGACGGCCGCCCTCAAATTTGGTGCTGAGGAAGGCTTCGACGATGTCGAGCGCCAGACCTTCGCCAAGGACACGGGCGCCCAGCGCCAGCATGTTGGCGTCGTTGTGCGCGCGGATCATCCGGGCGGAAAAGGTGTCGCTGCACACGCCGCAGCGGATGCCAGGGACCTTGTTGACGGCCATCATGATCCCCTGCCCCGTCCCGCACAGGACAATGCCGAACTGGCATTCCCCCGACGCGACCCGCTGGGCGGCCTCGTGGCCGCGTTCCGGGTAGTTTGTGCTTTCGGGCGAGGTGGGGCCGATATCGGCAACCTCCCACCCAAGGCCTGCCACGTGGCAGGCGACGGCGAGCCGCAGGTCAATCGCGGCGTGATCACTGGACAAGACAATCGACATGACCTTGCGTTACGACACCGGGCGCGGCGCGGCAACATGGACAAAAGAAAGGGGTCGCCGCAGCGACCCCTCCCGGATTTCAAAGCCGGGCTGGCTTACATCATGCCGCCCATGCCGCCCATGTCGGGCATGCCACCACCGGCAGCCGCGCCTTCCTTGGCGGGCTTGTCGGCAACCATGGCTTCCGTGGTGATCAGAAGGCCTGCGACCGATGCCGCGTCTTCCAGAGCCGTACGGACAACCTTGGCCGGGTCGATGACACCGAACTTGAACAGGTCGCCGTACTCTTCCGTCTGGGCGTTGAAGCCGAAGGAGGAGTCATCCGACTCGCGGACCTTGCCAGCGACGACCGAGCCGTCGACACCGGCGTTCTCGGCGATCTGACGCAGCGGCGCTTCCAGCGCGCGGCGGACTATGGTGATACCCGCGTCCTGGTCAGAGTTCTCGCCCGAGACACCTTCCAGCGACTTCGCAGCCTGCACGAGGGCCACACCGCCACCGACGACGATGCCTTCCTGAACAGCCGCGCGGGTCGCGTTCAGCGCGTCATCGACACGGTCCTTACGCTCTTTCACTTCGACTTCGGTCATGCCGCCGACGCGGATGACGGCAACGCCGCCAGCCAGCTTGGCCACACGCTCTTGCAGCTTTTCGCGGTCGTAGTCCGAGGTGGTTTCCTCGATCTGCTGACGGATCTGCGCAACGCGTGCTTCGATCTCGGCCTTTTCGCCAGCGCCATCGACGATGGTCGTCTCGTCCTTCGTGATCGAGATGCGCTTGGCAGTGCCCAGCATGTCCATCGTAACGCTTTCGAGCTTCATGCCCAGGTCTTCCGAGATGACCTGACCACCGGTCAGGATCGCGATGTCCTGCAGCATGGCCTTGCGGCGATCGCCGAAGCCCGGTGCCTTCACAGCAGCAATCTTGAGGCCACCGCGCAGTTTGTTGACGACGAGCGTGGCAAGCGCCTCACCTTCCACGTCTTCAGCGATGATCAGGAGCGGCTTGCCCGACTGAATCACGGCCTCAAGCAGCGGAACCATCGGCTGGAGCGACGACAGCTTCTTCTCGTGAAGCAGGATCATGCAGTCTTCCAGATCCGACGTCATCTTGTCGGGGTTCGTCACGAAGTACGGCGACAGGTAGCCGCGGTCGAACTGCATGCCTTCCACGACTTCGGTTTCGGTTTCGAGACCCTTGTTCTCTTCCACCGTGATGACGCCGTCGTTGCCGACTTTCTGCATCGCGTCCGCGATCTGACGACCGATTTCGGCTTCGCCGTTGGCCGAGATGGTGCCGACCTGGGCGACTTCGTCGGAGTCCTTCACCTCACGAGCCGCGCCCGAGATCTTTTCGACAACCTTCGCGGTTGCGAGATCGATGCCGCGCTTGAGGTCCATCGGGTTCATGCCCGCTGCGACCGACTTCATGCCTTCCTTGACGATGGCCTGGGCCAGAACCGTCGCGGTGGTTGTGCCGTCGCCGGCCTCGTCATTGGTGCGGCTGGCCACTTCCTTGACCATCTGCGCACCCATGTTTTCGAACTTGTCCTCAAGCTCGACTTCCTTGGCAACCGTCACACCGTCCTTGGTGATGCGCGGTGCGCCGAAGGATTTCTCGATCACGACGTTGCGGCCTTTCGGGCCCAGCGTCACCTTCACCGCGTCAGCCAGGATGTTCACACCCTTGAGCATGCGGTTGCGGGCGTCGGTATCAAATTTGACGTCCTTAGCAGCCATATCTGCTATCTCCTCTGAATTTCAGTCTTGGGTCGGGAAAGGGCTCAGCTAATGATGCCGAGGATGTCGCTTTCCTTCATGATCAGCAGCTCTTCGTTGTCGACCGTGACTTCTGTCCCGGACCACTTGCCGAAGAGGATCTTGTCGCCAGCCTTGACGTCCAGGGCGATGCGATCGCCGTCGTCGTCCTTTGCGCCAGCGCCCACCGAAACAACCTCGCCCTCGGCGGGCTTTTCCTTGGCGTTGTCGGGGATGATCAGACCGCCGGCGGTCTTTTCGTCAGACTCGACGCGGCGAACAAGTACACGGTCATGCAGCGGAGTGAATGCCATCTTTGAACGCTCCTTCCTATAGAGTTTCTCCCTGTTAGCACTCACATTCATAGAGTGCCAACGGCGCGGAGATAGGGAAGCAAGCGTCACGAGTCAACAGGTATGCAATGGCAATTTTTCCGCCGGGGAATGCGGGCGGCTTTGAAGGCCTAGGACTCGGGGCGCGTGACGCAGTTAAACACTTCCGGCCCAGTCCTTCAGGCCTCGCGTTCCCTCTGTCGTGATCGCATAGACCCCGGTTTCGACGCGTTGGAACCAGCCATAATGGTTGTCGCGCATGATCCGAGTGGCCTGCGCGACGCCTGTAGCCTTTGCGACAAGGGCCCCTTTCTCGGGGCCCGTCTCGGCCAGGTAGGCGGCGCATTTCAGGGCCTCTTGCCGGTAGCCGGTGACCAGCCCGTGCCGAGTCGCCCCGCCGTCGTTGGGGTCGCCGTCGAGCCGGGCGAAGGCGCGCAGGAGTCTTTCGGACCGTACCTTTGATTTACGCGGCTTGTAGGGGCCGGGATCGCAGCGGACCTCGGCCATGGCGCCCTTGACGGTGATCAGCCCCAGGCCCAGGCGCCGGCACATCACGAGGTTTTCGCGCAGGCGCCGCCGGGCTGTTTTGCCGGTCGGCGTTGGGACTGCGATGTAGACGAGGTCTGTGGTTTTCAGACGGGCGATGGCCTGGTGGTACAATGACAGGGAGAAGCCTGTCTTGAGTTCCACCACGACGGGCGCTGCATCATTCCGGATGGCGACGACATCCGCGGCGCCGACCTCGCCTTTTACGGTGTAGCCTTGCCCTTCGAAGAGCGCTTTGACGGGTGGGTAGAGCTCGGTCTCGCGCATGCCTTTCGGCTAGCGCACGGAGCCCGATGCTGGAAGAGGAAACGGAGCCGAACACCACAGAACTACCCCCACGCGCCCCGTTTCCTCGCTCAAGTCGCAACCTAAAGTTTTGGGTGATAAAACCAATCGACTTGAATGACCCTACGTTACCCACGCCCCACCCGGGGTGCGAGTGAATTGACCGGGAATTTCCCGAGAATGGCGAGCGCGAGGTCCGCGCCCGCCAAAGGGCCCCTACAGGTGCCCGCCCTTTCCGGGCATTTGCTTTGGCCGCATCACCGGCGCCTTGCCGGGGTGCGCCTTCAGCGGTGTCCGCCAGTCATCGCGGCCCGGAAGGGGCTTGGGCTTGGACAACAGCGGGGGCAGCCCCGTCATGGGGGGTCGTTCAAAAGTCTTGGGCATGATGTGCCTCGTTTGTCGGAGTAAGTGTCGAGGCGCGCCGCAGCACGCCGCTCAGCACCCCCGAACACGGGGGTCAGCCTGTGTGATCCATTGTCTGGATACTCCCTCTGATAAAGCGAAACGGCGCCCGGTTTGGGCGCGGATGACGGGCGATTACGCTGTCTGGTTCACTTTTAGAGCACTCCTCTTTCGATCCGCATTGCATACCCGATCTGCGCCGCTGCGTCAAACCCGGGCGGACGGGTGACAAGCCCCGGCAGCCTGCCTATAAGGCCGCCGACTTTTTCCCATATCGGACGCGCAGCATGACCACCCTCGTCTTTGGCCACACCTCCCCCGACACCGACTCCACCGGCAGCCCGCTGATCTGGGCGTGGTATCTGTCAGAGGTGCGCGGCACCCCTGCCGAAGCCCGCCTGCTGGGGGAGCCGAACACGGAAGCCGCCTTCATGCTTGAGCGCTGGGGGCTGGAGAAGCCCGCGATGCTGGGGGATCTGGCGGCGAACCAGCCGGTGGTGATCGTCGACACGAACAACCCGGCGGAGCTGCCCGAGGGGATCAACGACGCGGATATCCGCTGTGTGGTCGACCACCACCGCTTGGTGGGCGGTTTGCAGACGAAGGGACCCATCGAGTTCTACATCCAGCCGCTCGCCTGCACAGCGACTCTGATGCATGACCTGATCGGGGATGACATGGCGAAGATGCCGGAGGCGCTGAAGGGGGCGATGCTGTCGTGCATCCTGTCGGATACGCTGGAGTTCCGCTCCCCCACGACGACGCCCCATGACCGGGCGGTGGCTGAGAATCTGGCGGGTGAGCTTGGCGTGTCGATCCCGGACTATGCGGCCGAGATGTTTGCGGCGAAGTCCGATGTGTCGGCCTTTTCGGATGCCGAGTTGCTGACGATGGATTCGAAGGTCGGCGACATGGGCGGTCATACGCTGCGGGTGTCGGTGCTTGAGACAACGTCGCCGGACACGGTGCTGGCCCGCAAAGACGGGCTGATGGCGGCCATGCCGGCGGTGGCCGAAGCGGACGGGGCGGATGAGGTGATGCTGTTCATCATCGATATCCTCCAGGAACAGGCGACGCTGCTGATCCCCAACGACCGCGCGAAGGCGCTGGCCGAAAAGGCGTTCAGCACCGTCGTGGGCGGCGACACGGTCGTCCTGCCGGGGATCGTCAGCCGGAAGAAGCAGATTATCCCGGCGCTGTCCGCCTAGGCCCAAAGCGAGGCGGCCTCGCAAGAGGGCGATGAGCGGCCTCAGCCGAAGATAAAGAAGGCCAGCGGAACGGGTGCTACGGCGACGGCGATGGTCGCCAGAAACGCCAGCGGTGAATACAGGCGGCTTGCCCCGGCCACGAAGGCGATGCCGCCCCCGCCGCCCAGCAGCGTGTTGCCGGGCATGTTAAGCAGAATGCCCAGCGTCAGATACCGGTGGCGCAGCAGAAAGGGCAGCACTCGGGTCGTTAGCCTCTGTTCCAGAAACGCGGCGCGGTTGTCGCGCGGCATGTCCTCGACCAGCGCCCGCGCTCGGTCGAAGCCCAGCCAGCCCAGCGCGCGCCCCAGCCGTTTGGCAGGCACATAGCGTCCGGCGGCGTAGGACAGGCTCAGCGCCCCCAGCATGCCGCCATAGACGACCCACGCCACCTCGCCCCCGAAGGCGGCCAACAGCGCAAAGCCGATCTCGGCGCCCGGGACGAAGGGGATCGCCGTCAGGCCGATGTAGAGGCCCATGAGCCCAAGCAGCATGCCGGGCATGACCGCCTCCATCGCTGCCCAGTCGGCAAGGGCGCGCGATGCGAGGAATGCGCCGAGGATCAGGGCCACGTATCCGGGCACCACCCAACGGGACCCGGAAGATTCCGGTGGTAAACCCAGCCCCGCCCTGCGATATGCTTGCGCTAACATTCGTTCCATCCCGGTGTGCCCCATGCCTGAAATCATAAAGTCTTTGTCCCAAATCTCTGACCGCTACGACGCGCTGTTCTGCGATCTCTGGGGCTGTGTGCATAACGGGATCGAGGCCTTCCCCGAAGCCGTCGCCGCGCTTCAATTGTTTCGCTCGAAGGGCGGAAAAGTCGTGCTTTTGACGAACGCCCCGCGGCCAAGGGCCAGTGTTGCAACGCAAATTTCCGGCATGGGGGTGCCGGACGACGCGTATGATACAATTGCAACGTCGGGGGACAGCGCGCGGCTTGCGATGTTCAATGGCGCGGTGGGGACGCGGGTGTACCACATCGGGCTGGAACGGGACCGAACGTTTTTTGAGCGGCTTAAGCTGGTGGAGGACTGCCCTGAGATTGAGCGGGTCCCCCTTGAGGACGCGGAAGGCATTGTTTGCACCGGCCCATTCGATGCGCTTGCCGATCCGGCTGTGAACCGGCCCGACTTCCTTGTCGCCAAGCAGCGTGGGCTGAAGCTGTTGTGCGCGAATCCGGACGTCGTCGTAGACCGGGGCGAAACGCGGGAGTGGTGCGCGGGGGCGCTGGCGGACCTGTATACCGAGATGGGCGGCGAGAGCCTGTATTTCGGCAAGCCCTACCCGCCGGTCTACGATCTGGCGCGCCGTCGGCTGGCGGAGGTTAGCGCCCCGATCCCTGATAGCCGTATTCTTGCGGTGGGCGATGGCATCAATACCGACATCAAGGGCGCGGTCGGGGAAGACATCGACTCGCTGTTCATTACGGGCGGCCTTGCCGCTGAAGAAACGGGCACCGAGACCGACCCTGAGCAGGCGCTTCTTGACGCCTATGTCGCAAACGCCGGGCTTGAGCCGACCTACGCCATCGGGTTCTTGCGCTAGAGCCGCCCTCGGGCGGTGGGCAGATTGCCCACCCTACTCTTCCTCCGAGCCGTGGGAACTGGCCCATACGCGCTTCAAGCGATGCGAATCCTCTGGACTTTTTGCGCTCACTGAGTAATTAAGTTTCAAGATCGAACCTCTGGACGCCCGATTGTTACTTAGTGGAGCGCAACATGCTGGATAACATCGCCACCGGCACCATCGTGATCGAGGACATGTCCATCGGCATGAGCCGTGAGCTGTCCAAGATCGTTACGGATCGCGACATTGAGCTATTCGCAGAGGTCTCGACCGATCGAAACCCTGTCCATCTTGACGACAGCTATGCGATGGACACGATCTTTGGCGGGCGCATCGCGCATGGGATGCTGACGGCCGGGCTGATTTCGGCTGTGATTGGGGAGCAGCTTCCCGGGCATGGTACGGTGTATCTAGGGCAGTCGCTGAAGTTCCTCGCGCCCGTGCGGCCCGGGGATATGGTGCGCGCTGTCGTGACGGTTCTTGATATCGACTATGCGAAGCGCCGTGTGCAGCTTGAGACCGTGTGCGAGGTCAATGGCAAGCCCGTGCTCAAGGGCGAAGCGACAGTCTTGGCCCCGTCAGCTCGCTTTGACTAGGGGCGGAAGGTCCTGAATCGGCAGCGGTTTGCCGAAGTAATAGCCCTGCAGAACGTCACATCCCAAGGCCGCCAGCGCATCGCGATGTGCGGTCGTCTCGACGCCTTCGGCGGTGATCTGCATCCCCAAGCGGTCGCCCAGTGTCACGATGACATCAATCAGTTCGCGCATGCGTTGGGGCGAGTGGTTCAGCGACCGGACGAAGGACTTGTCGATCTTGATCCGATCGAACCCGTATTTCCACAGGGTGGAGAGGCTGGAATACCCCGTCCCGAAGTCATCAAGGGCGATGCGGATGCCCGTTTCTTGAAGGGTGTCGATCTGAAATTTCACGTTGGTGTCTTCCTCCAGAAGCACGCTTTCGGTGATCTCCAGTTCCAGCCGCTCTGGCGTCAGGCCTGATGTGTCGAGTGCAACCGCAACGGCCTCTAGCAAGGTGCCCGACTTGAACTGCTCAGCTGACAAGTTGACGGAAAGCGAGGAGGTGTCGTCGAGGGCCGCAATCTCGACCGCGGCGTTCTGCAGGACCCAGGTGCCGATGTCGGCGATCAGGCCGATCTCTTCGGCGAGCGGGACGAACTCATCCGGGCTGATTGGCAATCCGTCCACGTCATTCAGGCGCAGCAACGCCTCGTATCCATGGGTCTTGCCCGTCTGAGCGTCCACAAGCGGCTGATAATGCAACCGAAAATCTCCATCGCGGTGGGCGTCACGCAAGCGTGTTTCCAGAAGAAGGCGTCTGTTCGCCCGCTCTCCCATTTCGTCGGTGTAGAAGGCCGCGGTTTTGCGGCCCCGCTCTTTGGCGGCGTAAAGGGCGACATCTGCGCGATGCAAGAGCTCGTCGAGGGTATCCCCGGGTCGGGGTTCGGCGACTCCGATGCTGAAGGATGTGTTGACTGTGAGGCCGCTGATGTCGACCTCTTCGGCGGAGGCGCGGACGAGATCGGCGATGAGGCTCACGGCCTCATCGTGGGGCATTTGCGGAAGGATGACCGAGAATTCGTCGCCACCAAGCCGAGCGGCGCGTGCGCCCGGGCCGGAAGGCAAAAGTCGCGAGACGTGGCGCAATAGCGCGTCGCCGACCGAGTGGCCGTGGGTGTCGTTGATCGGTTTGAAGCGATCCACGTCGATGTAGGCGGCGTAGCCGACGCGCCCGGTTTCGAGCATCATCCTGGCATCCGACAGGAACGCTGTTCGGTTCAAAAGCCCGGTCAGCGGGTCGTGTCGGGCGTGGTACGCGGCGTCGTTGGTTGAGCGCTCAGCAAGGCGCTTTTGCAGCCAGAAGCCCAGGGCCGGCACACCAAACAGGAAGACGCTGCAGATGAGGAACATCAGGCCGAAGGTTGTCGTGCCTTCGGCGTAGACGTGGTGCACCTCGGACGTGCTTATGACCATGCCGATGAACCCGATACGCGCCCCGGCGTCGGTCAACGGGAGGACCACGACGGCATAGTGCACTTCGCCCCACGCCTCGTCCGTCATTGATGAGATGTCCAGGAACGCCGCCTCGCGCCCCTCGACAAGTGGTGTCAGGGCTGCGGCGTCGGGCATGAAGCTGCGCGCGTGATCGGACACGATTTTCGCGTGTGTGCTGTAGTCGAGCCCTATCCCCGCGCTCATGGGGGCGTCCTCGGGGCGGGCCGGATCGGGTCGTCCGTCGCGCAATTCGCCCAGATTTCGCCCATCGGCGTCGAACAGATGCAACGGCGAGACGCCCATTAGCCGGGCCATCCCGAGCGCCTGAGAAAGCGCTGGGGCGTCCAAGCGCCGTTCGAAAATTGCGGACGCGCTTTCGGGGCTGGCCTCGAATGCGTCAACAACGTGTGTCGCCTTGTCCATCACGAGGACGGAGACAACGCGCTCGACTTCATTCCCGACGAGCACCCGAAATGTGGCCCATGCGAACAGGACGACACATACCAAGAACGCTGTTGCACGAATTACCAAGACTGGGGCTCCTCACCGGCGGCACAACGGGCGGTACCACGCTGGATTTAGGAATCCGTGAAGGCGGGCCGGGGCGGTGCTCAGCCCTTGCGCAGGCATGGCCGCCTCGCTAAGTCGCGGATTATGCGGATCGTCCGGGATCATGTGAACCTGTCGGCCAACGATCGCGGCGCCGCGGTCGCTATCGGGAATTTCGACGGAATACACCTTGGCCATCAGGCCGTGATCGATATTGCGCGCGATCTGCCCGGCCCGACCGGTGTGCTGACGTTTGAGCCGCATCCGCGCGAGCACTTCGCCCCGGATGCGCCGCCGTTCCGGCTGATGAACGCGGGCGCCAAGGCGCATCGGCTTCAGATGCTGGGGCTTGATATCCTTTACGAATTGTCCTTCGGCCCGGACCTGACGCAGCTTTCGCCCCAAGCGTTCGCGTCGGACATTCTGGCGGATGGCCTTGGGATCGCGCACGCGGTCGTGGGCGCCGATTTCTGCTTTGGCAAGGATCGTGTCGGCACGGCGGAGGATCTGGCCCGGTTCGGCGCTGAGTTAGGCTTTGGCGTCACCATCGCCCCGCTGCTGGCGACCGGCGGGGTGGAGGTGTCCTCCACCCGCATCCGCGCGGCGCTCACCGAGGGGCGCCCCGACGAGGCGGCGGAGATGCTGGGCCACCTGCATCGCATCGAGGGGGCCGTGATCCAGGGGGATCAGCGGGGGCGCGATCTGGGCTATCCGACCGCGAACATGTCGATCCTCGGGCTTCACCCACCGCGCTTTGGAATCTATGCCGTCCGTGCGTCGATCCTGACCGGGCCGCATTTGGGGGATTACACAGGGGTTGCGAATATTGGCGTGCGGCCGATGTTTACTGGCGCGGAAGCGATCCCGAACCTTGAGACGCACATCTTTGATTTCAAGGGCGATATCTATGGCGAGACCCTGTCGGTCGCGCTGGTTGATTACCTGCGAGGCGAGGCGAAGTTCGACAGCCTCGACGCCCTGATCACGCAAATGGATGCCGACAGCGCCAAGGCGCGCGCGATCCTTGGATGACCCCATCAACCGCGTCGGCCTGCGCGACCGGTATTGGGAGCGTGTGCCCCTCCACAACCTGACCCAGCGCGAGTGGGAAGCATTGTGCGATGGCTGCGGCAAGTGCTGCCTGAACAAGCTGGAGGACGAGGACACGCAAGAGGTCGTGTTCACCCGCGTGGCCTGCCGCCTGTACGACGACGAGACCTGCCGCTGTTCGCAATACGACATCCGCCTGAACTTCGTCCCGGAATGCGTTGTGCTGACGCCGCAGAACCTGGCGAAGGTCGCGTATTTCATGCCGACCACCTGCGCGTACCGCCTGTTGCATGAAGGCAAAGCGCTGTACGACTGGCACCCCCTGATCTCGGGCACGCCGCAATCCGTCCATGACGCCGGGATCTCGGCCCAGGGCTGGACGGTGCCGGAGTTCGAGGTGCCCGAGGAGGAGTGGGAGGATTATGTGATCGACGAGCCAGAGCCATGAACTTTGCATCCGACAACACCGGCCCGGTGCATCCGAAGGTGATCGAGGCTATCTCGTCCGCGGCCGCGTCCTATGACATGCCCTATGGCGACGATGTGCATATGCCGCGCGTGCGGGATCTGATCCGCGAGACGTTCGAGGCGCCGGAGGCGGAGGTCTTTCTGGTCTCCATCGGGACGGCGGCCAATGCGCTGGGGCTCGCGCATCTCGTGGAGCCGTGGCAGGCGATCTATTGCTCGGACGTGGCGCATATTCACGCGGACGAATGCGGGGCGCCGGAGTTCTATTCGGGAGGTGCGAAGCTGGTGCTTGTCCCGAGCGAGCATGCGCGGATCACGCCTGCCGCGCTTGAGGCGGCCATCACCGAGGGTGCGGGGCGTGGGCTGCACTACGTGCAACCGGGGGCGGTGTCGCTGACGCAGGTGACGGAGCGTGGGACGGTGTATTCGCTGGGCGACCTCGCCGCGCTTGCTGCTGTCGCGAAGGGGCATGGCCTGCCGGTTCATCTGGACGGCGCGCGTTTCGCGAACGCGTGCGTGGCGCTTGGCGCAACACCGGCGGAGATGTCGTGGAAGGCGGGCGTTGATGTCGTCAGCTTCGGCGGTACGAAGAACGGGCTGATGTCCGTGGAAGCGGTTGTGTTCTTTGACCCGGCGATGGCCGAGGGCTTTCAGTTTCGCCGCAAGCGGGGGGCGCAGTTGTTCTCGAAGCACCGGTTCCTGTCGGCTCAGATGGTCCCGTATCTTGACGGCGGCCTCTGGCGCGAGCTGGCCGCGACGGCCAACGCCCGCGCGGCGCGGTTGGCCGAGGGGCTGGCCGCCCTGCCCCACGCGACGCTCGCGCATCCGGTGGAGGCCAACATGCTGTTTCCGACGCTCCCCCGCGCGGCCCACCGCCGGGCCGTGGAGGCGGGGGCGGAATACTTCATGTCGCTCGATGACCTTGCCGGTGGTGCCGACGACGACCCCCTGCCCTGCCGCCTTGTGACGAACTGGGCCACGACAGAGGACGACGTCGAACGGTTCCTGACCCTTGTCGCATAGGTGGGCAAATTGCCCACCCTACCGGTCAGCCGACCCGTCCGCGCATTTGGCGTAGGGTGGGGTTCCACCCCACCATTCGGCGCGCAACGCCCGCCAAAGCAAGGCGAGCACGAAAGAGCTCGACGAGCGGCGCGCTAGATCTTGCCTTGCAAGTGCAGGTCCAGATCGTCGAGCCGGTCCTGGCCCCAAAACCGCTCCGCCCCGTCAACGACATAGAAGGGCGCCCCGAAGGCCCCCGCCGCTGTCGCGTCTTCCAGGTTCTTCGCGTATTCCTCCGCCTCTGCCAGCATCATCCCTGCAGCAAGCCCTTCGTCGAAGCCCGCCTCGCCCAGGCAGGCCGCGATCACGTCATCTTCGGCGATGTTCTTCTCGTCGATCCAGCACGCCCGGCCATAGGCCTGCACCAACTCCCCCAGATCCCCACCGCCCGCCTTTTGCGCCGCGATCAGCGCGTAGGAGGACGGCGCCGGATTGGGCGGATAGCCGGGTGGCATCGTATTGATCGTGATCCCCAGCTTCTTGGCCTGACGCCGCAGCTCTTGCCCGCGATATTCCAACCGCGAGGGGTGGCGATCCTTGGGCGGCGTCCCGCCCGTTCGCGAAAACAGCGCCATCAGATCGAGCGGCTTGTAGGTGACCGTCGCCCCGTGGCGTGACGCGATCTCTTCCATCCGGGTGCCCGCAAAGAACGTGTAGGGCGAGAATGTCGAAAAATAGTAATCAATATCAGCCATTCGCCGCCTCCAGATCCGCTTGATGGGTTGCGCGACAGTAGGTGCGTGTTATCGGGTGTCAACGTCACGAATCCGTCATGTTCAGGCGCGCAAGGGGGACTGCCGATGCCGCACCAGATGGAACCGAAGCTGATCGCCGGAACCTCGAACCTGCCGTTCGCCAACGGGGTCGCGCGACGAATGTCACTGCATCGCGGGACGAGCGTCAAACTGGTGGACGCCCGGGTTGAGCGCTTCAACGACGCCGAGATCTTTGTCGAGGTGTTCGAGAATGTTCGGGGGGAGGACATGTTCCTCATCCAGTCCACCTCGAACCCGGCGAACGACAACCTCATGGAATTGCTGATCATGGTCGACGCCTTGCGTCGGTCTTCGGCCAGCCGGATCACGGCGGTTATTCCGTATTTCGGTTACGCCCGGCAGGATCGACGCACGAAGGCGCGCACCCCGATCACGGCAAAGATGGTCGCCAACATGATGGTGTCGTCGGGGATTGAGCGGGTCCTGACGATGGATCTGCACGCGGCCCAGATTCAAGGGTTCTTCGACATCCCTGTGGATAACCTTTATGCCTCGCCCGTCTTCGCCTTGGATATCAAAAGCAAGTTCCGCGACCTGTCCAAGATCACGGTGGTCTCGCCCGATGTCGGCGGCGTGGCCCGCGCGCGGGAGCTGGCGCAGCGGATCGGCTGTGCGCTGGCCATCGTGGACAAGCGGCGCGAGAAGCCGGGGGAAGTCGCCGAGATGACAGTGATCGGGGACGTCACGGGGCAGACCTGCATCATTGTCGACGACATCTGCGATACGGCGGGCACGCTTGTGAAGGCGGGCGATGTGCTGCTGGAAAACGGCGCGAAGGAGGTTCACGCGTATATCACGCACGGCGTCCTTTCGGGACCCGCCGTGGGGCGGATTACCGGGTCGCGGATGAAGAGCCTTGTGATCACCGACTCGATTGAGCCGACTGAGGCGGTGCTGGGCGCCAAGAACATCCGGATTGTGCCGACGGCGCCGATGTTCGCGCAGGCGATTCTGAATATCTGGAACGGGACGTCCGTGTCGTCGCTGTTTGACCCGACGACGTTAGAGCCGCTTTACGAGGGCACCTACGCCGCGGCCTAACTTCCGGACAGCCGGAACAAGTCGCGTGCCACGATGACAATCATGGCGACGTAAACCGCGGCAATCGCGAGAAGATAGTCGATCGGCGGCCCACCGTATTGCCCAAAAAAGAAGGCGCGCAACCTGCGCCCGTGCCGGCTGATAGCGTTCATAAATCAGAGTCCCCACACTCGTCCCCGGGAGCGTAGCGTTGAATGGCGGGCTTGTCCTGTCAGCCCTGAAAACGACCTGTTTCCAATCCGGCACCAATCCCCCGACCGTCACACACGCTTCAAACTGCGGGTGTAGCACCGTGCGTGCTGGCGACCTTGGCGTGAGGTCACATTATGGAACCCGATACGGTAGGCGGTGGCGGCGAGACCGAGACGGCTGAACCCCCGGCGGAGGTCCGCACTCCGGACGGCGACGGTCCCCCTGCGGGGGCCGGGCACCCCGGTGCAGGATCGCCGTCGGCGGCTGAGCAGGCGGCCAGCGAAGAGCGACTTGCGGCGGAAGGCGCCATGGCACGCGATGCCTTTGCCCAGACGCAAACCGGCGCTGAGCCGGAGGCCGATCCCGAAGCCATCGCAGCGGACATCATCAGCGCCAACACGACCTCTCGAAACCAGAGGGGTGGGCGGCCGCCCGTGGTCACCGTCAATGTGGAGGGTATTGCAACCGACATCGTCCACATGTCACGCACGCAGCCGGAGTTGGCGGGTGCCGTCTACACCGCCGCCGCCGGTCAGGTGGATGCCGAGCAGTTAGAAGCGGCAGTAAACACGCAGTTGCAGAACGAGCACCTCGCCGACGCCAGCTTGCTGGGCGACGCCACCCCGGAACCGGTTGACGCCGATGTCGCACGCGCAGAGGCGGAGCGTCTGATCGAGGCGCATACCAGCACCTCCAGCACCCGACGTGGCACAACCCGCAGTGTTCTTGACGTGAACTCCATGAGCTATGCGGTGGAGCAGTTGGCCGAAACCGATCCATCTTTGGCGGTTGCGGTTCGGGGCGAGTTGACCGGGATGGTGAACGCAGACCAGGCGGCTGACATGAATCGCATCCTCAGCGGCGGCGCGACGTGGCAAGAGAACGTCGAGATCGCATTTGAAAACCCGGTCGATGGCGCGATCGGTGCGCTGAAGGGGATCGCGAACGGCTTTTCTGCAGTCGGTGAGCTGTTCGTGCGAGGCTCGGTAATGCAGTCGTCGGCCGAGCAGCATCAGGCGGCTGGCTGGGCCGCCCTGTTCGGGAATGACGAAATGGCCGCGGCGCATACAGAGCTTGCCGAAGAGATGCATGACCTCGCCATGACCGAGGATTTCGTGCCGGAATTCGGGCTCGACAATCGCGCGCAGGAAGGTGGCGAGACCATTGGCTTCGTGATCGACGTGGCGATGGCGGGCAAAGGGATCATCACCGGCGGCGCGAAGGTGCTTGCGCGGAACGCAGATGAGCTGGCCGAAGCCGGGGCGCGCCTGTCGGATGAGGCGTTGGCCGTCGCGGATGACCTCGGCGATGACCTGCTGCGGTTGGGAGACGACGTGCCTGTCGGCACGCACCGCCGCACCGCGCCTGATCCGGCGGATCTGGATCAGGCCGACGTGGATCGTTTCGGCTGGAACCACGAACAGGCCCGCCCCGACCTCGCGGAAGGCGTCGGGACAGCGCGCGCCGATGCGGTGCTGGATGGCGAGATTCGCCTGCCGGATGACGGGGATCTGGGCATCGACTTCTATGTCGGAGACGCGCCGGTCAGCCTGAAGGGCCCGCTGCTGAACTCGGCAACAGGCAACCCGATCCCGATCAACGATGCGATGGTGGATGGCCTTGCGAACTCGGTCCTGAAGGACATGCGGCTGAACACGGCCACCGACACCATTGTCGTTGACACGCTGGGCATGACGCCACTGCAGCGGGAGCGCCTGATCTCAACCATTGAGACGGGGATGGAGGCGTTGGACGAAGTGAAAACCGTGATATACCTAGAGTAGCGATGGCACATTCGATCCTTGAATACGGCGACCGGCACATCACGATGCGCGACATGGAGCTGACGGCAGCGCTTGAAGCGCTCCACGCCGCGCATGTGGGGGACCCGGCGCCCGAGTTGGCCTTCCTGCCTGCGTTCATGTCGAGCGGGATGCTCCACATTACGGGGGGGATTGATCCGGAGTTTGGCACGCATCTGTCGTCGCCCGAGGCGCAGGCGGCGTTTCTTGATCTGATCGACCGGACCCAGGCGACGGCTGCGGCGGGGGATCCGGTGGTCGGGCATCTGGCCAAGCTCAGGGGTCTGATTTCGGGCGATACCGCGGCTTAGGGCTGGCGCGACAATCGAAGGTCTTACCGCGCGGAATCAAGGCCGAAGGCCGCCGCGCATCGCCGGGCCCACCCCTGGCCCGGCGATTGTTCTCCATCAGCGCATCGCTCGGAACGACGACGGGACGGCACGATAAAGTGCTTTGAGCAACGGTCAGGTTCGCCGGTCCTGGGCCCGTCGATACGCGGCTTTCTTCTGATCGGGTGTTCAGGGCTGATCGCCAGCGCGGCAGATCTCATGATGGCGGAGAAGGTCGTCGAGCATCCACGAGATATCCTCGATCTCTTCCGCCACGATATGCGTCACCCCGGCCTCGCGTTGCAGTCGCCCGGTCACCTTCAGGCAGCGCCCCGCGATGACGGCCCGACGGAAGCGTTCGTACATCTTGCGCCAGACGATGACGTTCGAGATGCCGGTCTCATCCTCCAGCGTGATGAAGATGACGCCCTTCGCCGTCCCCGGCCTTTGCCGCACCAGCACAAGCCCGGCCACGATCACCCGCGCCCCATGCGGGACCTCGGGCATTCGGCCATGCGGCAGGCACGCGGGCGGGCGCGGCCAGGTATCCGGCGGGTGGGGCTGCATGAGAACAAAGATAGAACAAATTTCCTGCAGCGCAAGGCTCGGAAATCTCTGGCTCGCACCCTATTTCCGACTTACAGAAGGCGGATTGGATGAGGGGTCCCAGCAGTATGGCCAAGATTACCTTTATTGAGCACGGCGGTGCGGAGCATGTCGTCGATGTCGCCAATGGCCTCACCGTGATGGAGGCCGCGCGCGACAACGGCATTCCCGGGATTGAGGCGGATTGCGGCGGCGCCTGCGCGTGCTCGACCTGCCACGTGTATGTGCATCCCGACTGGGTTGAGAAACTGCCGGTGAAGGACGGGATGGAAGAGGATATGCTCGATTTCGCCTATGAGCCCGACCCGTCGCGGTCGCGCCTGACCTGCCAGCTCAAGGTCACGGATGAGCTCGACGGGCTTGTCGTACAGATGCCGGAACGCCAGATCTGATGTGGCGCTGGCTGGCCGCGTTGCTGGTCGCCGCCCCCCCTGCGGCTGCCGAACGGATCGAGGCCGCCCGCTATGCCGACCCCACCACCCGCTACGCCCACGGCGTTCTTGGGGACGCGATTGAGCACGGGACGCTGGAGTTGCAGACCGACGCCGGGCGCACGCTGCGGATCGTGCTTCCGGAAGAGCGTGTGTTCGAGGATACAGAGCCCCGGCTGGCTGACCTTGACGGAGACGGGGCGCCGGAGGTGATCGTTGCCGAAGCCCACGCGCAGCAGGGCGCCCGGATGGCCGTGTACGGGACTGAGGGGCTGATTGCGGCGACGCCGTATATTGGCCGCTCCTTCCGCTGGCTGGCGATTGCGGGGGCTGCCGACTTGGATGGTGACGGCCATATGGACATCGCCTATGTGGATCGCCCGCACCTCGCCAAAACCCTGCGCATCTGGCGCTTTCGTAATGGCACATTGGAGCAGATTGCCACGCTCCCCGGCGTCACGAACCACCGGATCGGAGAGGTCGACATTGCCGGGGGCATCCGCACCTGCGCAGGCGCTCCCGAGGTCATCGTGGCTGATGCTGCGTGGCGGGAAGTCCTCGCCGTTCGCCTGACAGACGGAACCTTGAGCCCCCGTCCCTTGGGCACTCATACCGGTCGAGACAGCTTCGCTGCGGCCATGGCCTGCGCACTGTAGCTATCGCGCACCGCCTGGTCGCGACCAGAGAAACGGTGCGCCTAAAGGCACACCCTACAAACGACCCAAGCCTCTCCAGCTTGGTGAAAATACTCTCAGGGGGTCTGGGGGATGAAATCCCCCAGTTGGTCGGATCGCGTCAGCAATCCGACAGCGCCCGCCAGCCAATATCCCGCCGCAAGACCCCGTCGGGCCAGTCGATCCCATCGACCATGCCATAGGCCAACCGATGCGCTTCGGTGAGGCTGTCCCCCCGCGCCGTTACGCCCAGAACGCGCCCACCTGAGGCGACGATCTGGCCGTCGGCCTCCGCCGTTCCGGCATGGAATACCATGCGCTGGCTGTCCTCGGGCAAGGCATCCAACCCTTTGATCGCTGAGCCCTTTTCGTATGCGCCGGGATAGCCATTGGCGGCCATAACCACGCAGATCGCGTGATCGTCCGCCCAGTTCACCTTGGCCTCGGCCAGCCGTCCTTCCGCGGTCGCCTGCATCAGATCCAGTGCCTGCCCGCCCAGGCGCATCATCATCGGCTGACACTCTGGGTCACCGAAGCGGACGTTGTACTCCACCAGCCGCGGCTGACCGTCGGCGATCATCAGACCCACGTAGAGAACGCCCTGATAGGGCGTACCGCGCCGCGCCATCTCGGCCATCGTGGGGCGGACGATCTTATCCAGAGCCTTTTGCTGCACCGCCTCGGTCATCACCGGGGCGGGGGAGTAGGCGCCCATGCCACCGGTGTTCGGGCCGGTGTCGCCCTCGCCGATCCGCTTGTGATCCTGTGCGGTGCCGATGGGCAGGACCGTATCGCCATCGCAAAGCACGAAATACGAGGCCTCTTCGCCCGCCATGAACTCTTCGATGACGACCTCGCCGAAGCCGTCGGCGAAGATCGCGTCGACAGCCTCCAGTGCCGCGTCCAGCGTTTCGGCCACGACGACGCCCTTCCCGGCGGCGAGCCCGTCGGCCTTCACGACAATCGGCGTGCCCTGCGCCCGGACATAGTCCTTCGCTGGACCCGCTGCATCAAAGCGCGACCAGGCCGCTGTGGGGGCACCGCAGGCGTCGCAGATCTCTTTGGTGAAGCCCTTTGAGGCTTCCAATGCCGCAGCCGCTTTCGACGGGCCGAAGACGAGGATCCCGGCTTCCCGCAAACGATCCGCCACGCCAGCGGCGAGGGGGGCCTCGGGGCCAACGATCACGAAGTCAATGCTTTCTTCCTGAGCAAATTCCGCCACCGCGCCGCCGTCGAGGATGTCGAGCCGGGCGCACTCCGCCATCTGCGCAATCCCCGCGTTGCCCGGGGCGACGACAAGGCGGTCGCATTTGGGGTTCTGCTGCACTGCCCAGGCCAGCGCGTGTTCGCGACCGCCGCCGCCGAGGATCAGGATGTTCATGGCGCCGCCCCCTTCGTTCGCGGAGCGTCGTACGGTGTGGGTCACCGGGGCGCAAGCGGGCGGTGGGCAGATTGCCCACCCTACGCCAGTGATCTAGGGTCGGCGCATGGATCTTCTCGACGACCCGGACGAGGCCGGGAACGCCCCGGAATTCTCGGTCAGTGAGCTCTCTGGCGCGGTGAAGCGCGTCGTGGAGGGGGAGTTTTCGTTTGTCCGCGTGCGGGGCGAAGTCGGTCGGGTGTCGCGGCCGTGGTCGGGGCATATCTATCTGGATCTGAAGGACGACAAGGCGGTGCTTGCCGGGGTGATCTGGAAGGGCGTCGCGACGCGTCTGGTGACCCAGCCGGAAGAGGGGCTGGAGGTCGTCGCGACGGGCCGTCTGACGACGTTCCCTGGGCAGTCGAAATACCAGATCGTTATCGAGGACATCCGCCCCGCCGGGGCGGGTGCGCTGATGGCGATGCTGGAGAAGCGGAAGAAGGCGCTAGAGGCGGAGGGCTTGTTTGCGCCCGAGCGGAAGCGGCCGCTGCCATTCCTGCCCGAGGTGATCGGGGTGGTGACGTCGCCGTCGGGCGCAGTGATCCGGGATATTCTGCACCGGCTGCGGGATCGATTTCCGCGCAAGGTTCTGGTCTGGCCTGTGGCGGTTCAGGGGGACAAGTGCGCGCCTGAAGTGACGCGGGCGATCCAAGGGTTCAACGCCTTTACACCCGGCGGGGCGTTGCCCCGGCCCGATGTGCTGATCGTGGCGCGGGGCGGCGGGTCGATTGAGGACCTGTGGGGGTTCAATGAAGAGGTCGTGGTTCGGGCTGCGGCGGCGTCGGAGATCCCGTTGATCTCGGCGGTGGGGCACGAGACGGATACGACGCTGATCGATCATGCTGCGGATCGGCGGGCGCCGACACCGACGGCGGCGGCAGAGATAGCGGTGCCGGTGCGGGTGGATCTGCTCGCCCATATCGATGGGCAGGGCACGCGGTTGCGGACGCGGCTGTCGGAGGCGTTGCAGACGCGGGGGCAGCGGCTGCGGGATCTGGGGAGAGGGTTGCCGCGGCCCGAGGCGCTGCTGGAGGCGCCGCGGCAGCGGGTTGATATAGCCGGGACGGCCCTGACGACGGGGCTGCGGAGTGCGGCGCAGCGGAAGCGGACGGGGTTTGTTGAGGCGGCGGGGCGGCTGGTGCCATCGCTGCTGGTGACGCGGTTGCGCACGCGGGGCGAGGCGCTGGGGTTGCGGGCCGAACGGCTGGCGCCTGCTTTGCGGCGCGGGCTGGGGGAGCATCGGCGGCGGCTGGACGCGGCAGTGGCCGGGCTGGGTCGGGTGGCGGCGGCGGAGCAGCGGCGGGCTGCGGAGCGGCGGGAGCGGCTGGACGCGGCATGGGCGCGGCTGGGTTCGGCGGAGCGGCGGAACCGGCAGGCCCACGCGGAGGCGCTGCAGGCGGTGGATCGGCTGCGGCTGTCGCTGGGATATGAAGAGACGCTGGCGCGGGGGTATGCGTTGGTCTGGGCTCAGGACAAGCTGGTGACCTCGGCGAAGGAGGCGGAGGTGGCTGGGGGGCTGGAGATTCAGTTTCAGGACGGGCGGTTCGGGATCGGATCAGGGGCGCGGAAGAAGGGGCCGAAGGGGTCTTCTGGGGGGGATCAGGGGTCTTTGTTTTAGGCGGTCCCCACGGGGACCGTTTTTAAGATACTGTATTTGTTGTGTAATTTCTGTTTGGTTGTTTGAGCCCGCTCTTCGAGCTCTTGCGAGCTCGCCTCGCTTGGGGGGCTTCAGGGGGTGAAGTTGGCGCGTCTGGTGCCGGGCTGAAGCCCCGGCCTATGCTTTTGGCTTGGGGTGCTGAAGTTACCTTGAGGATGGTGTTGGGGGGTTGGTGGGCAGATTGCCCACCCTACGGGTCAGGGAGCGCGCCAGCCTGTGTTTTTTGAGGGTCGCTCTTCGCGCGCTTGCGAGCTTGCCTCGCTTTGGTGCTCCAGTTGATGGGTCTGTGCTATTGGTGGATGGGGGTGCCGGGGTGAACCCCGGCGTACGCAAAACGGGGAGGACCCGAAATCAGGCGCCGAAGTTGGGGCAGATGAGGCTCTGGTTGCGTTCGTCGGTTTCGTAGAGTTCGGTCTGCTCGGAGTCGTTCATGAACAGGGCGCGGAGGCCCGTGGCCTCTTTGAAGAACGTCCAGCATTGCGGGCCGTCGATTGCGTCGTAGATGAAGCAGATCATTTCGCCTTCCGGGTACCACTCCCCCGCCTGGCAGTCGCTTCCGAGGAATTGCCACAGGACGCGGCGGCCGCTCAGGTACTCTTCGACTCCGTAAGGCACGCCGCCGGACGAATATGTCAGCGTTTTGCCGGTGACGTAGGCTTCGAATTCGGCCGCGCTCATCGGGGCGCCGGCGGAGGCCGGGGTGGCAAGGATGAGGGCGGTGAGGGTTATGGCAATCGGGCGCATATGGGATTTGTGACACAGGCCAGCACCCGGCGCCAGTCCGATGGCGGTAGGTGGCCGATACGCTCTTCGCGCTCTTGCGAGCTTGGCTCGCTTTGGCGCTCCAAGGGTGAGGTTTGTGCCTTTTGTCCAGTGGGGCGCCGGGCTGAAGCCCGGCCTACGGGTGCGGCATGGGCGTGCGGGACTTCCATCTTTGATGCGGCGGGACTAGGTGGGGGGCATGGCGTTTTTCGGTAAGCTCAAGGAACGGTTGTTCAAATCCTCGTCTAAGCTGGACGAGGGGTTGGATGCGATTGTGTCGGATGGTGGCGAGGTCGAGGCCCCTGCCCCGCAGGAACCGAAAACACCGACGGAACCGGTCCCCGAACCCCTGCCCGAACCCGAGCCCCTGCCGGAACCTGAGCCAGAGC
>JBCCXY010000031.1:0-30462 GCA_039190895.1 Pseudomonadota bacterium
ACGGGCGCAGTTGATCACTGCAAGAGGCATTAAGCGTGAAAATGGTGGAGCCGATCGGGATCGAACCGACGACCTCGTCATTGCGAACGACGCGCTCTCCCAACTGAGCTACGGCCCCAACGCGCTGCGTTCTGAGTGATGGCGCTCATCAAGTCAAGCGTGCGCACCCGCGCATGCGCGCATCGATCCAGCGGGGCGATATGGACAATCGTCCACCCCTGTGGAACAGGCTTGCGGCTTGAAGGAGGCTCTTGTGATGACCGTCACCCGCTTTGCCCCGTCGCCCACGGGATACATCCATATCGGCAACCTGCGCACCGCGCTGTTCAACTGGCTGATCGCCCGGAAGGCGGGCGGGCAGTTCATCCTGCGGCTCGACGACACCGACCCGGAGCGGTCGAAGGATGAGTATGTCGACGCGATCCGGGAGGATCTGGAGTGGCTGGGCCTGACCTGGGATCGGGAAGAGCGGCAGTCGCTCCGTCTGGATCGCTACGAGGCGGCGGCGGATCGGCTTCGGGCGGATGGCCGGTTTTATGAGGCGTTTGAAACTCCGACGGAGTTGGATCTGAAGCGCAAGAAGCTGCTGAACATGGGGAAGCCTCCCGTCTACGACCGCGCGGCGTTGGAGCTGTCGCACGAGGATCGCAAGCGCCTGACCGAAGAGCGGGGCGCGGGGCATTGGCGCTTCAAGCTGAATTGGGCGCGGATTGAGTGGGTGGATGGCATCCTCGGTGAGGTGTCGATTGATGCGGCGAGCGTGTCGGACCCGGTGTTGATCCGGGGGGACGGGCAGGTGCTCTATACGCTCGCGTCCGTTGTGGATGACACCGAGATGGGGATCACCCACGTCGTGCGCGGGTCGGACCACGTGACGAACACGGCCACGCAGATCCAGATCATGGAGGCGCTGGGACAGTCGGCACCAAGTTTCGCGCATCACTCGCTGCTGACCGGGCCGCAGGGGGAGGCGCTGTCAAAGCGTCTCGGCACCCTGGCGCTGCGGGACCTGCGGGAACAGGGGGTGGAGCCGATGGCGCTGCTGTCCCTCATGGCGCGGCTGGGGTCGTCCGATCCGGTGGAACTGCGGGGTTCTGCGGAAGAGCTGATCGAGGGCTTCGACGTGGGCCGCTTCGGCGCGGCACCGACGAAGTTCGACGTCGACGACCTGAAGCCCATGACCGCACGCGTCGTGGCCGGTTTGCCCTTTGATGTGATGCAGGATCAGATCGCGGAACTGGGCGTGCCGGAAGAAATCGCGGGTCGCTTCTGGGAGGTCGTGCGTGAGAACGTGGCCACCCGGGCCGAAGTCGCGGACTGGTGGCAGGTTTTCTCGGAAGGGGCGACCCCGGTCGTGGCCGACGAGGACCGGGCGTTCGTGGAAGACGCGTTCGGGCTGCTGCCGCCGTTGCCCTATGGGCCAGAGACCTGGGGCGAGTGGACGTCCGCCGTGAAGGAGGCCACGGGGCGCAAGGGCAAGGGCCTGTTCATGCCACTGCGACACGCGATCACAGGGCGGCAGCGCGGGCCGGAGATGGCGGATGTAATGCCGCTTCTCCAGACGGCGCCGCGGCTTGGATAGGCCGCGCTGGATCGGGTTGATCCGTGGGATCGGGCCGACCACGCACGCGAAGATGTCGATGCAAAGCCTGCGTGAGCGTTGCGAAGAGGCGGGGCTGACAGATGTCCGCACGCTGCTGGCAACCGGCAACCTGATCTGCACGTCTCCGCTGGCGCGAGAGGCTGTGCAGGCCCGTATCGAGGCGGTGATCCGCGATCATGGGCTAGAGAAGAACCCCGTTGTGATGCGGACCCCGGCAGAGATCGCCGCGACCATGGCGGCGTGTCCGTTCAAGGAAGCGGCAGAGGCCCGCCCATCGAAGCTTTTGATCGCCTATCTCGATGGTCCCGCTCCCGACGGCGTGGAGGACATGCTGGCGGAGTACGGCCCCGAGCCCGTAAAGGCTGTGGGCGATGTCGTTTACATCGACTATTCCGACGGCGTCGCGACCTCAAAGCTGACCCCGGATCGCCTGGCGCGGGTCACGGGGCATGTGGTGACGGCGCGGAACTGGACGACGTCCGGCAAGCTGGCGGCGCTCTGACGTCCGGTCGAGGGCGAGTGCGTCAGACCAGCCAAGGCGTTGTATTCGTTTGGATTTAGCGCACGATCCCTTGCCGGAGCCGCTTCAGTGGGCGGCGCTGACGTAAACGGATTGTTTCCGAATAAGCGCCGGTCCTGTGAGGTGCACCACAGAGCAGCCGTCACGGTTTGGCTAGTGTCATCGCCAACACAAGCCATGAGTGCGACGATGATGAACCTGACGAAAATTGCTGCCGTATCCGCGATGATCCTGTCCCTGGGCACAACCGCTCAGGCCGCGACAATGAACTTCTCGCAGGGCCAGACCGAGAACGCTTCGGCCATTCTGCACGCCGAAGGCGAAGGCGTGGTCATTCAGGATGGCGTCCTGTTCGCCGACTACGTGGTGGGCGAGAACCTGTCCGTCGGCGACACGTTCAATGGCCGCAACACGGCGAGCAATCTGATCGAGGTCGACGGCGGCACGTATTCCAGCCACCTGATCCACTTTGACCCGCTTGGCAGCAACGGCGGCTCGGCGTCGGGGACGTTCGACTTCGTGGGCCGGATCGTGGCAATCATCGTATCGAACAACACCAGCGGCGGTGGTCGCCTGCTGAACGACACGGACGCGTTGTTCAGCGGTGATACCTACGAGCAGTCCGTCAGCCGCCGGTCCGAAAACTCGGACGTGTTCCAGCTGATCGACGGCAACACGCTGGCCTACGACTTCCGCACGGTGCAGGGCTATATCGACAACGTCCGCGTTGTGACGGCGGTCCCGCTTCCGGCGAGTGCGTTGCTGATGCTCGGCGGTCTCGCGGCAATCGGTCTGGTCCGCTCCAAGCGGCGGCGCGTCTAAAAGACACCTCCTGAAAAGATCAGGCCCGGGCGACCGGGCCTTTTTCTTGTTCCGCGGGCTGGACAACGCCGGCGATCCGCTTCCCTATCGGCGCGAGTGAACGCGGAGGCCCGAGGGGATGAGCGAGCAGGCGAAATTTCTCGAAGGCAGCCTCTTCAAGCATATCACCGTGATGTCGCTAACGGCCTCTTTGGGCCTGATGGCGGTGTTCGCGGTTGATTTCATCGACATGGTCTTCATCTCGATGCTCGGCAAGGCAGAGCTTGCGGCGGCGGTGGGCTATGCGGGCGCGATCCTTTTCTTCACGTCAAGCTTTGGGATCGGGATGGCGATTGCCTCGGGCGCGCTGGTGTCAAGGGCGCTGGGCGCCGGGGATGATGACCTGGCGCGACGACGGGCGGCGACGGTCCTGATCTATGGCGTGCTGTTTGGCGCGGTGTTCGCGGCGATTGTCTGGGCGAACCTGCGTCCCCTGGCAGCCTTGGTTGGCGCGACGGAAGAGACACAGGATCTGGCGGTGGAGTACCTTTCGATCATCATTCCAAGCCTGCCGCTGCTGGTCGTGGGGATGGTGGGGTCGGCCATTCTAAGGGCGCACGGCGCGGCGCGGAAGTCGATGAACGTCACGCTGATCGGGGGGCTGATCAACGCGGTGCTGGATCCGATCCTGATCTTCGGCCTGGATCTGGAGCTGACGGGCGCGGCCCTGGCGAGTGTCGCAGCGCGGGTGGGGATCGCGGTGACGGCGTTTCTGCCGATCCTGCGGGAGTATGGCGGGTTGCAGATGCCGACGATGAAAGACCTGTTCGGGGATTTCAGCCCGACGTTGGCAATTGCGGCGCCGGCCATCCTGACCCAACTCGCGACGCCGGTGGGGCAGGCCTATGTAACGCGCTCGATGGCAGAGTTCGGAGAGGCCGCAGTTGCGGGAATGGCGATTGTGGCGCGGATGACTCCGGTCGCGTTCGGGGTTCTGTTCGCGCTCTCGGGCGCGGTGGGGCCGATCATCGGGCAGAACTTTGGGGCCGGGCAGCATGAGCGGGTGCGTGAGACGTTTCGGGAAGCGCTGCTATTCTGTGCCATCGTCGTCGTTGGCGTGACGTTGGTGCTGTTCCTGTTGCGCCAACCCATCGCAGCGCTGTTCGAGGCCGAGGGGATCACGAGAGAGCTCGTGTTCCTGTTCTGCGGCCCTCTGGCGCTGGCGTTCTTCTTCAACGGGGTGATCTTTGTGTCGAACGCGGCGTTCAACAACCTGGGCCACCCGTTCTATTCGACCTGGGTCAACTGGGGACGGCACACGCTGGGCACGATCCCCTTCGTGCTGCTGTTCGGCGCGTGGTTTGGCGCCCCTGGCGTGTTGATCGGGCAGGCCGCAGGCGGCGTTGTGTTCGGGGCACTGGCGATCTGGCTCGCGTGGCGCGTGATCGCCATCGAGGGCGAGCCTTGCGCGAAGGAGGCGTTCGCACGGGACGGGCGGCTTATGTCGGTGCTGCTCCACCGACGGTAAGGCGGCGGTCCGCGATGTGATGGTCGACAAGGGCTTGCTCGGCGGCGGTCAGGATTTGCGCGCGAGAATAAACCGGCGCGGCGCGGTCGTTGTGGATGGGTGCCCAGTTGTCGGTGGTCGCGAAAAAGCGGGCGACACCATCCTCTCCGTACAGGTGGAAGAAACCCTGCACGACGACGTCGAGATAGCTGAGCCGGATGTGCGGCTGCCCCGGCCCCTTTGTCCGGACAGTGTAGGCCAGGATGCTGGCGTCTTGCGGGCCCTGATGCGTAAGCGTTGGAACAGGCACCTTGTCATAGCCGCTCTCGCGCTGGTCGAGGGCAGACCATGCGTCATCGGGGACAGCAGAGATCAGACCGTCGATGGCATGGCCCGCCGCCGGAGTGATCGACAAAAGCGCAGCGTGGCCCGACCGGGACGGCACCCATGTGCGGCGCCATCCCGTCAGGGTTGCCGCATGGGTGGTTGCGTAGTCATGCGTCGCGCGATTGGCGAGCGAGCCGTAGCCGAAGACCCAGGAGTGTTTCATGCGCCCTGTTTGTCGTAGTTGTCGGGAAATGGACAGGTCTTGCGTCGCCTTGTCGGCATCACGCATCCATGGGGCAACTCTGCGCAATGCCCAATGGCGATTGTGCGATGCTCAGTGACTATCGGCGCAGACTGCAGGCTTGAATGTCTACCAAACGGCGCTCCCGTCCCCTATGACCGATCCCTGATCCAAAGCTATCCGGAATCCCCATGGATTGGACAAACCACACCCCGCCCTCGGCCGAGGACATCGCAACCCTGACCAACGCGGCCATCGAGGCGCTGCCAGAGCCCTACCGCGACGCCGCCCGCCAGGTCACGGTATTGGTCGAAGACTTCGCCGCAGACAGCGTCCTGCACGAGATGCAGATCGACGACCCGTTTGAGATAACCGGCCTCTACGACGGCATCCCGCTGACCGAAAAGTCCGTGCTAGACCAACCCATGGGCCCCGACACCATCTGGCTCTTCCGCCGCCCGATCCTCGACGAATGGGCCCGCCGCTCGGACGAGGCTTTGGGCCACCTCGTCGCCCACATCCTTGTCCACGAACTCGCGCACCACTTCGGCTGGACCGACGAACAGATCGCCGCAATCGACCGCTGGTGGGAATAGCCGCGATCACAATTCTGCAGCCCGGGCTGAACTGCCCCGAATTCAAACTATCTCAAGTAGATAATGCAACAGGAGGTCCCGCAATGTCCGTGAAACTCACCCGCCGCGCCGCGCTCGCCACCGCTGCCGCCGCACCACTCGCCGCGTCCGTCGCTCTGCCCGCCCGCGCCGACGGCCACGCCGCACAGGCCATGCGCAGCGACACGCACCGCACGTTCTCCATCGGCGACTTCGAGGTCTCGACCCTCCTCTCCGGCACCCGCACCGTCGACAACGATCCGCAGGAAACGTTCGGCATGAACGTCGATGCCGAAACGTTCCAGCAGGTCTCCGCCGCCAACTTCATCCCGTCCGACAAGACCCAGTTCTTCTTCACTCCCACCGTGGTGAAGACCGGCAGCGAGGTCGTTCTCTTCGACACCGGCCTCAACCCGGGCGCCATCACCACCGCGCTCGCCTCCGCCGGGATCGCACCCGAGGACGTGAACACTGTGGTCATCACCCACATGCACGGCGACCACATCGGAGGCATCTCGGGCGACGGAGGGGAGACTTTCGCCAACGCCCGCTACGTCACCCACCAGGCCGAGTTCGACCACTGGAACGGCACCGATAACGAGAACTTCGCCAACAAGATCAAACCCATCGCCGAAAAGTTTGAGTTCATCAGCGACGGCGGCAGCGTCACCTCTGGCGTCACCGCGATGGAGGCGACAGGTCACACGCCCGGCCACACCGTCTACATGCTGGAATCAGCGGGCGAGCAACTCGTCCTGACCGCCGACCTCGCCAATCACTATGTCTGGTCGCTGGCCTACCCCGATTGGGAAGTCCGCTTCGACATGGACAAAGCCGCCGCCGCCGCGGCCCGGCGGACCGTGCTGGGCATGCTCGCCGCCGACAAAATCCCCTTCGTTGGCTACCACATGCCCTTCCCCGGCGTCGGCTTCGTCGACACCCGCGACGACGGCTTCCGCTACGTGCCCGAAAGCTACCAGTTCGCGCTCTGATCCAACGGGCGGTGGGCAAACCCGTCGCTAAAGCGCCGGAACTGCCCACCCTACTCTAAGCGGCCGATCAGGCGTAGGGTGGGCAATCTGCCCACCGCCCACGTCGACAGGCTCGCCCAACTTTCACCTTGACCTCACCGCCCGAAAACGCTTCGGTCCCGCAACACTGTTAGCGCAAACAGGTCGGCGACCATGAAAGCCCACATCCTCTCGATCACCCTTAACCCCACGGTCGATTTTGCCACCTCGGCGCCCGAGGTCAGCACAGGCCCCAAGCTCCGCTGCGGTGAGCCGCAGATCGACCCGGGCGGCGGCGGGATCAACGTCAGCCGCGCGATCCGCAACCTCGGCGGCCAATCCGTCGCCCTGATCGCCATCGGCGGCGCCACCGGGGCGCACCTGCTGCAACTGCTCGCGCTAGAAGGTGTGGCCACCGTCGCCTTCCAGGGCCCA
This sequence comes from Pseudomonadota bacterium, assembly GCA_039190895.1. Taxonomy (GTDB): domain Bacteria; phylum Pseudomonadota; class Alphaproteobacteria; order Rhodobacterales; family Rhodobacteraceae; genus Ovoidimarina. The sequence continues at coordinate 7,059 of JBCCXY010000031.1, forward strand.
GGCGAAACCCGCCAATCGGTCACCGTCACCGACAGTTCCACCGGCGGGCAATACCGCTTCGTCATGCCAGGTCCCTCGTGGCGGGAAGAAGACGTGCCCCGCGCGCTCAACACTGTCGATCAGGCCACCGGTGAAGGCACACTCGTCGTCCTCTCCGGCAGCCAACCCCCTGGCGTCGCAAAGGAATTCCCGTCGATCCTCGCCAGCCACATCGCCGGACGCGGCGCCCGCATCATCGTTGATACGTCGGGTCCGGCCCTCTTCGACCTCGTCGAACAACCGCGTGAAGCCATCCACACGCTGCGGATGAACGGCGAGGAATGCGAAGAACTCGCCGGTGCGCCCCACCCGGCCCCCGCCGACACCGCCCGCTTCGCCGAAAGCCTCGTCGCGCGCGGCGTCGCCCGGCACGTCATCGTCGCCCGCGGCGCGGACGGGTCAGTCCTTGCCACCGCCGAAGGCTCCTGGCACGCCACCGGCGCGAAGGTCGAGATCATCTCGAAAGTTGGCGCAGGGGACAGCTTCGTCGGCGCCTGGACGCTCGCCCTCGCCCGGGAATGGCCGGTTGACGACTGCCTCCGCTTCGGCGTCGCCGCCGCCTCGGCGGCCTGCAACAGCGAAGGCACGCTCCTCTGCGACCGCAAGCTGACCGAGAAACTGATGGACGATTGCAGCGTCACCCGCCTTTGACGCCTGATCCCGAACGTAACTGAGCCGCGTTCGACGGGCCCGGCGGTGCGCAGCGGCCATCGGCCTTGAGTCCGCGCGGGAATATTTTTCCGAAACACGCCATATTTCTCCACCCCTTCAGACAGCGTTAACGCACCGCCGGTAAGCCCCGCTTATGCAGGGTTGGGGCCCTCTTATATGCGGACGTAGAAATGTCTTCACACCTCCTGCCGGAGACCCTTGTTCCGATGTTCGATGCTGTGAATCAGATCGACATCCCCTCGTTCATCCTCACCGTGGACGGCGACAAAACCATCCGCTTCGGCGCGCTTAACGCCGCGCATGAGGCCGTCACGGGCATGTCCACCAAGTCCATCGCAGGGCACCGGCCCCACGACATCCTGCCCCCACGCATGGCGGACACGGTGCTTGCCAATTACACTACCTGCCTCGAAACGGGCGAACCCTACGCCTATGGCGAAGTTCTCGACCTGCCCGCGGGCCAGTTCTGGTGGCAGACCTCGCTCAACCCGATCTTCGTGGACGGGCGGGTCGAAGGGATCGTCGGGATTGCGACCGACATCACCGACCACCGCGTCCGGCAGGACAGCCTCGTCGCCAACACCTTTGCCCTGCGCGACCGCAGCGAAACGATGGAGACGTTGGCACACGCCTCCATGTCCCAGATGCGCGGGCCCCTGAACAACATCGTCTCCCTCGCCCGCCTTCTGCAATCAGGGGCGCACGATCCCGAAGTCCTCGACCTCATGATCGGCACCGCCGTCAGCGCGCTGAAAGAGATCGACGCCTTCGAACGCCGCAGCGTTGATGAACCCAGCGAGCGCACGGCCATGATCGAGGTCGATTTCGGCCACTTCTGCCGCGACAGGGCGGCGATCCTCGACCCCGGGCGCGCGCGGGGGATCACCTTTCCCGACCTCCGGGTGGTCGTGGAGAAACCCCGGTTCGAGGCGGCCATGTCGGCAATCCTCGACCATGCCGCCGCCTATTGCGAAACCTATCTCAGCATCTCGGTCAGCGCGGACCCCTCCCAACGCTCGGCGCTGTCGGTGCGGGTCCGTTGCGATGTCACCGATACCAGGGCGCAAGACCAGAACTGGCTCATCTCCGCCGTCGCCGCGCGGGGGGGCACTCTGCAGATCGAAAATCATGCCTTCGGGACCGGCACCGGGATGGAAAGGACCTATACTTGCTCTTTCCCGGGTCGCATCCTGGCCGAGGCCCTTGGCGAAGACCGCGCCCGCGCCGTCAATCGGCGGATGAAGGATCCCGCCACCGGTTGACGATGGGATAGCGCCGGTCCAGCCAGAACGCCCGCTTCGTCAGACGCGGGCCGGGGGCGGACTGGAACCGCTTGTATTCGCTGAGATATATCAGCCGCTCTACCTTCTTGACGGTGTCGCGGTCAAACCCTTCTGCCTGCAAATCGGCAACCGACGCTTCGCGGTCGACAAGTCCTTCAAGGATCGCGTCCAGCACCTCGTAAGGTGGCAGGCTGTCCTGATCCGTCTGGTTATCCCGCAGCTCCGCCGTGGGTGGCTTGTCGATCACCCGCTCCGGGATGACCTGCCCCTCAGGCCCCTTCATCCATGGGCGATGGTTGGCATTGCGCCAGCGGCAGGTCTCGAACACCCGCATCTTGTACAGGTCTTTCAACGGGTTATACCCGCCCGACATGTCGCCATAGATCGTCGCATACCCCACCGCGACCTCCGACTTGTTGCCGGTCGTCAGCAGCATCTCCCCGAACTTGTTCGACAGCCCCATCAGCAGCAGGCCCCGCAGACGTGACTGGATATTCTCCTCCGTCACATCCGCCTCGGTCCCCTCGAACAGCGGCGCCAACGCCCCTGTCACCGCAGCCCTGGGTCCGGCAATCGAGATCTCGTCCAACCGGCACCCCAACGCAGTCGCCACGCCCTCGGCATCCTCCAGCGACACGCTCGACGTGTACTCCGACGGCAACATCACACAGCGCACATTCCCGGGTCCCAACGCATCCGCCGCCACGGCCGCCACCAGCGCGCTGTCGACCCCGCCCGACAGCCCCAGCACGGCCTTCGAAAACCCCGTCTTCCGAAAGTAATCCGCCGTTCCCAGAACCATCGCGCGATAGTCCTGCTCCCACCCGTCGGGAAACACGACTTTCTCGCCCTCCACGGCGCGCCAGCCCTCGTCCGTTTTCTCGAAATCGACGTGCTCGATGACCTCTTCAAACGCCGGCAGCGACCGTACCAGCGTCCCGCCCGGGTTCAGGACAAACGTCGCCCCGTCAAAGACCTGATCGTCCTGCCCACCGACCATGTTCAGGTACACCAGCGGCAGCTCCGTCTCGACGACCCGGGACACCATCTTGTTGATCCGCGTCTCGAATTTACCGCGGTAGTACGGCGACCCATTGGGCACGATCAGGATCTCGGCGCCCGTCTCGGCCAGCGTCTCGGCCACCGGCTGATGCCACGAATCCTCGCAGATCGGGCACCCGATCCGCACCGGCCCAATCGCCACGGGTCCCTGCAATGGCCCCGGCTCATATAGCCGCACCTCGTCGAACACGGTTTCGTTAGGCAACTCGTGCTTCAGCACGCGTGCCTTCACCGCGCCGCCCTCGCACAGCCAGTACGAGTTATAGAGCCGTCCATCCTGCAACAGCGGCGTCCCGATCCCAATCGCCGGGCCGTCCGCCAGCTCGACCGCCAGCGCCTCAGCCACCTCCATTGCATGACGGGTGAAAGCTTCTTTCATAACAATGTCTTGCGGCTGATAGCCGATCAGGAACAGCTCCGTCATCGCCACAAAGTCAGCGCCCGCGGCCTTGCCCGCCGCCCAGGCCTGCCGCACCTTTTCGGCGTTCCCGTCGATGTCCCCGACGGTTGGGTTCAACTGCGCCAGCGTCACGCGAAACCGATCCGCCATGGGTGCTCCTTTTCGTCGGCCCGGCGGCTACTTAGCAGATCACGCCGGACCGGAAAGGGCGTGTGGGTCAAAAACCTTGCGACCCGCCGGGGCAACACTTAATCTCGCGCCAAACACAGGCCGTGCGAGGTAGACGGCTTCGGGAACAGGCAAGGAAGGACCAGCAAATGGCACCGAGGGGAGTGAAGCACGGCCTTGTGGCGGGCGGGCTCGCAATGGCGATTGCCGGCGGGGCCGCCGCGCAAAGCGATGAAGTGGTGACCAAGCAGTACGACGACGGCGGCATTTACGAAGGCACATTCAAAGACGGCAAACAGCACGGCCAGGGCACCTACAAGCTGCCCAACGGCTATGAATACACCGGCGAATGGGTCGAGGGGGAGATCAGGGGCCTCGGCGTGGCCCGCTTCCCCAACGGCTCAATCTACGAAGGCCAGTTCGTTTCGGGCAAACCCGAAGGCGAGGGCAAGATCACCTTCGCCGACGGCGGCACCTACGAAGGCGCGTGGGTCGCCGGAGAGATGACGGGCGAAGGCATCGCCACCTACGCAAACGGGGTCCGCTATGAAGGGGGCTTCAAGAACGCCATGCACGACGGCCAGGGCCGGATGGAAAGCCCGGGCGGGTATATCTACGAAGGCACCTGGGTCGAGGGGGAGAAAGAGGGCGAAGGCCGCATCACCTACCCCGACGGCGCCGTGTACGAAGGCACCATCGTTGCGGGCAAACGGCAGGGTCAGGGCACGCTGACCATGTCCGACGGCCTCACCTACGAAGGCGGCTGGCAAGACGGCAAGATCCACGGCGAAGGCACATTGGTGCAGCCGAATGGCGACGTCTATGAGGGCCAGTTCGTGAATGGCCAGCGCGAGGGCACGGGGACCGTGACCTACGCGAACTCTGACGTGTACGAGGGCGAATTCCTCGCCGACCGCCGCCATGGCCAGGGCACGTTCCGCGCGACCGACGGCTATGTCTACTCGGGCAGCTGGCTCAACGGGAATATTGAGGGCGAGGGGACGGTGACGTACCCCGATGGCTCGATCTATGAGGGCACGCTCGCCAACGGCGTCGCCGACGGCACCGGGAAGATCACCTATCCGGATGGCTCGACATACGAAGGCGCCTGGGTCGAAGGCGTCATCCAGGGCACCGGCAAAGCCGTGTACGCAAACGGCCTCGTCTATGAGGGCGAATTCCAGAACGCCCAGAACCATGGGCGCGGCGTGATGACCTACACAGACGGCTACCGCTACGAAGGCGAGTGGATCGAGGGTCAACGTCAGGGCGCCGGGAAGGCCACCTACGCCGACGGCACCGTGTACGAAGGCGCCTTCGTCGCCGGGCTGCGCGAGGGCGAAGGCACGATCACGATGCCGGGCGGCTTCACCTATACCGGCGGCTGGAAAGAGGGTGAGATCAACGGAACCGGTGTAGCCACCTACGCCAATGGCGACGTCTACGAAGGCGAATTCGTCAACGGTCGCCGCGAAGGCGCCGGAACGATCCGCTATGCAACCGGCGAAGTCGCCGAAGGCAACTGGGTCGGCGGCGCCCTTACCGAAGAAACCGGAACGTCCACCGAATAACGCACCGGGGCGGTGGGCAAATTGCCCACCCTACTCCCGCGACATCGGTCGCGCGACGCCGTCAGGTAAGCGACAACCCCAGCGCATAAAGCGCCACCAGCCCAAGGGCGGTGAAACTCGCAATCATCCCGCCAAGCCGACCAAGCGCCCATTTCTCGGTAAAGCCCAGCGCCACCCCGTGCCCCAACCGACCCGCGAGGAATACCGCGCCCAGACAGGCAAGCACGATCGCATTCCCGCCCTGAAGCTCTGCCAGAACCAGCAGGACGACGAACATCGGCGCATACTCCGTCAGGTTCCCCTGCGCCCGCACTGCCCGCGTCAACCGCCGATCCTCTCCGGTTCCCAACGACACCCCCGACGCCTGCCGCAACCGGATCACGTTCCCGCTCAGAATAACAAGCCAAAGCCCAAGCACCCCGGCGACTACAGTCGAAATGGGAAGGAACACGGTCACGCGGCGGCACCTCTTTCTGCGTCTCTCACCGTTGACCGTGCTTTAAAACAGCCGCCTCGGCAACCGCCGGGGACCGCGACTCACGACCGCCTCAACCGCAGCGCGCCGACCGCTGCAAGGGCAGCCATAAGCGCCGGAAAGCTCGCCGGAAGCGGCACCGGCGTCAGCCCTGACAGCACCGTCTCTTCCACGATGCCAGCAAGCGCCGCATGCCCCGCGCCCGACAGATGGCCAACCTCGTCCCAGAACAGATAGGTCTCAGGCGTGTCGCAAACGACGGGGCCGTCCTGATCAAACGTCAGACACGCGTCCGTCACGTTGTCGAACCCGAACGCCGCCGGGTCCGCCGCCACCTGCTGCTGCAGCCCGAAAATGTCGACCGTGAACACGTTGACGCCCGTGTCCTCAATCCGCATCAGCGCCGCGAGGACCTGATCGTTGAAGGCCTGCACCAGCTCTGCCAGCAAAGGATCAGGGTCCACATATTCCGGTGTCGCCGCCGCATCTGCCGTCGTGAATGTCAGCAGATCGCCCAACCTTGGGTCCGCCGCCGCCAGTTCAAGCGAGCTAGCATATAGCGCACCCACCGACGCCGCCTGCCCTCGGGCCGCCTCACGCGCCGCATCAACTGCGGGGTCGGTCGGGGCCAGCCCGTCGACCGCTTCCAGAAATGACTGATAGATCGCCCGAATATCATTCGCCCCGAACCAGATCGACACCAGCGGGCGCTCCCCCAGTTCGGGCGTTCCGGGCAACGGGTCGTCCACGGCAGGGTCGAGGTCAGCGGCAAACACCTGAAGCTGCGTCGGCAGATCCGGCACCTCCGAAGTCTCCGTCACCCGCGCACCGCCAAACGCATAGTTCCACGTCCGGATGGCCTCCGGGTCCTGAAACGGATCATCCAGAATGTCGGCCCACACCGGCCCATTCGAAAACTGCCCGTTGAGGTACGGGGGCGGCGGGCCATTCGCCCCCAGATTTCCCCAGTCACTGTTGCTGTCCCCAAGCACGTAAAAACTGGTAAACACATCCGATAACGTGGCGGCCGACACCGGCGCGGCCAATCCGGCACAGGCCAGCGCAGCAGAAAAAGCAAGAGGGCGGATCATCAGAAAACCTCCATCTCAAAGGCGCACGAGACCGGTTCCGGCAGATCGGACTACCGGGTCTCGCAAGCAGGAACAGGGCAGTTGCCGCACTGTCCATTGATGTATAAGATACGGCGATAAGTTATCGTAAAACGAGAACTAGTCAATGCATAAGATACACAACGCGGCAACCGCGATGATCCCGCTCCTCATCGTTTTCGCGGTGCTCTACGTCGTGTTCACCGCCGGCGGCGACATTGAATTCGCGTTCCTCGACCGCGAGCTTTGGTACAGAAGCCCCTTCGTCGACGAACGCGCCCCCTCCCCCGATTGGCAGCGCGCGCTCTACCTGTTCATCTGGCTCCTGCCCGTCGCTTTCGGCCTCTTCGCGATCTACTGCGCCCTGCGGTTGGTGCTGCTGATCCGGCGCGGCGTCCTGTTCGACGCCCGCGTCAGCCGCCTCCTGCGCCTCATCGGCATCGGCACCGCCCTGTCCGGCCTCACCGATTTCGTCGCCAACATCATCACCCCGCAGGTGATGTCGCTGTCCAACCCCGTCGGCATGCTGCCCTTCGAATGGTACTTCGACTCCGAGCCAGCCGGGCTTGTGGTCTGCGGCGGTGGCTTTTACCTCATCGGGTGGATCATGACCGAGGCTCGCCGCCTCGCGGACGAAAACGAAGGGTTCATCTAATGCGCGTTGTGGTTCGCCTGGATGTCATGCTGGCGAAGCGCAAAATGAAATCGAAGGACCTGGCCGAGGCGATCGGCATCACCGTCCAAAACCTCAGCCTTCTGAAAACTGGCAACGTCCGCGGCATCCGCTTCGCGACGCTGGCCAAGATCTGCGACGTCCTCGACTGCCAACCGGGCGACATCCTCGAAGTCGAGCCCGACGAGGGCTAACGACCTTGCCAAGGCGGCGTTATTCGCCAACCCTTGCGCCATGACCGCGCCCGACTACTCCCTGCTGGGCCCCAAGGCCGAGGCGGCCAGCCCAAGCTGGTTCCGCCCTAAGGTCGACCCGCAGGACATCCGGCGCCTCATGATCAAGGACGACGCCCGCGCCCTGCGCGACACCGTGCTATGGCTTGGCCTGATGATCGTCTTTGCCGCCATCGGCGTCGCCCTCTGGCCGTCCTGGTGGTCGGCGCCGTTCTGGCTCGCCTACGGCGTGCTCTACGGCTCCGCCTCCGACTCCCGCTGGCACGAATGCGGACACAAGACCGCGTTCGAGACCGGCTGGATGAACGAGGCCGTCTACCAACTCGCCAGCTTCATGCTCATGCGAAACCCCGTCGTCTGGCGCGCCAGCCACGTCCGCCACCATACCGATACCATCGTCGTCGGCCGCGACCCCGAAATCGTCGCCATGCGCCCGCCAGACCTTGTCCGCCTCGTGCTGAACCTCGTCGGCCTGATCGACACGTGGAACCTGATCCGCCGCATGTTCCTCCACGCCTCCGGCCGCCTCCACCCCGAGGAAGCAACCTTCGTCCGCCCACAAGACCGCCCCGCCGCGATCCGCATCGCCCGCATCTGGCTTGCGATCTACGCCGCCGTTAGCGCATCCGCGCTGGCCCTCGGCTCCATCCTGCCGCTGATGCTCATCGGCCTGCCCCGTCTCTACGGCGCGTGGCACCACGTCATGACCGGTGTCCTCCAGCATCTGGGCCTTGCCGAAAACGTCACCGACCATCGCCTCAACACGCGCACGGTGCTGATGAACCCGGTCTCGCGCTTCATCTACCTCAACATGAACTACCATCTCGAACATCACATGTTCACGATGGTCCCCTACTACCGCCTGCCCGAGTTGCACGAGCTCATCAAACACGACCTGCCCCCGCCCGACCCCTCGATCCTCGCCGCGTTCCGCCGCCTCGTCCCGGTCCTGCTCCGACAGCTCCGCTATCAAGACGCGGTCATCGTGCCGCGCCTCCCCGACGGCGCCGCGCCCTACCGGGCAGCGGTCGAACGTCTCCGCCCACACGCCGTCTAGAGCACGATGACATTGAGTTGGGATGGAGCCGCGCATCGGCGGGCCCATGACCGGCGATCCGACCTTGGTTCGCTTTAGGACACGCCGGATCACGTTCGAAAGACCGCCTCCGATTTCCTTTGCGTTAACCAAAGCGCGGTATTGAGCGACCCACAGTCACAGCGATGCCGGGAGAAGGCGAGTCGTCGCCGCCGAAGGAGCAACCGCCCCGGAAACTCTCAGGTCCCAGGACCGGCACAGCTGAAACACTCCGGAGAGCGGCCCGGCAGGGTCCACCGTAGGAGAAAGCCCCAACGTGTGGGGTGAAACTCTCAGGTCCCATTCACGGAGGGGGCACGCGGCATCACCAAGCCGCCGGTGCGAAGGAACGTGCCAATGCCCAGAACTGCCATCATCGGCGCCGGTGTCACCGGGATCACCACCGCCTACGAACTCCTCAACCAGGGCCACGACGTCACCGTCTTCGACCGCCACCGCTACGCCGCGATGGAGACGAGCTTCGCCAATGGCGGCCAACTTTCGGCGTCGAACGCCGAGGTCTGGACGCAGTGGTCAACCGTCCTCAAGGGCCTCAAATGGATGCTCCAGGCCGACGCCCCGCTCTTGGTGAACCCCGCCCCCACGTTCCACAAAATCCGCTGGATGATGGAGTTCCTCTCCAACATCCCGAATTACAAGGCCAACACGATCGAGACCGTCCGCCTCGCCATCGCCGCCCGCGCCATCCTCTTCGACATGGCCGACCGCGAGGGCATCGACTTCGACCTCGAAAAACGCGGCATCCTGCATTTCTACAGCCACCAGAAGGACTTGGCCCACGCCCGCAAGGTCAACCTCCTGCTGAAAGAGGGCGGCCTCGACCGCCGCGAAGTCTCCCCCCAGGAAATCCACGACATCGAACCGACCCTAAGCGGAGGCATCATCGGCGGCTTCATAACCCCCTCCGACAGCTCCGGCGACATCCACAAATTCACCATGGGCCTCGCCCAAGCCTGCGCCCGCCGCGGCGCCACCCTCCGCTACGGCACGCCCGTCACCAGCCTCGAAACCGACCGCGGCGCCATCCGCATCAACCAGACGGAAACCTTCGACAACATCGTCGTCTGCGCCGGGGTCAAAAGCCGCGACTTCGCCCGCCAACTCGGCGACCGAGTCAACGTCTACCCAGTCAAAGGATACTCCGTCACCGTGGCCCTCACCGACGATGCCAGCCGCGCCGCCGCGCCGTGGATCAGCCTCCTCGACGACCGCGCCAAGATCGTCGCCAGCCGCTTCGGACCCGACCGCTTCCGCATCGCCGGCACCGCCGAATTCAACGGCATCAACCGCGACATCCGCGCCGACCGCATCAAGCCGCTCGTCGACTGGTGCGAACGCCACTTCCCGGGCGTTTCCACCGAAACCGTGACGCCGTGGGCGGGCCTCCGCCCCATGATGCCGTCGATGCTCCCCCGCGTCGGGCGCGGTCAGGCGCCGGGCGTGTTCTACAACACCGGCCACGGCCATCTGGGGTGGACGCTCTCCGCCGCCACCGCCCGCCTCGTCGCGGCGCAGGTCGCCGGACACCGCACCAGCGAATCCCGTCCCTTGCCTCGCCCCCGCCTGAGGCGTAGCACGCCGTGACCTGACCCAAAGGGACGCGCCATGCCCGACTTCGCCACCTACCCCAGCCTCCGCGACAAGACCGTCATCGTCTCGGGGGGCGCCCAGGGCATCGGCGCCGAGATCGTCAAAGCCTTCGCCGCCCAGGGCGCCCGCGTCGGCTTCCTGGACCTCGACGAGGCTGGCAGCGCCGCGCAGGCCAGCGACTCCGTCACCTACGAGATCTGCGACCTCCGCGACATCCCCGCCATGCAAGCAGCCATCGCCCGGCTAACCGACCGGCTCGGCCCCGCCCATGTGCTGGTCAACAACGCCGCCCGCGACGACCGCCACGACTGGAAAGACGTGACGCCAGAATACTGGGACGAACGGCAGGCCACGAACATCCGCCACATGTTCTTCGCCATTCAGGCCATCGCACCGGGGATGATCGCAAACCGCGGCGGGTCGATCATCAACATGGGCTCGAATTCGTGGTGGGAAGCGGGCGGCGGCTTCCCCGCCTACACCACCGCCAAGGCGGCAGTCCACGGCCTGACCCGCACCATGGCCCGCGACCTGGGTGACCACCGCATCCGCGTCAACACCGTCGTCCCGGGCTGGATCATGACCGACCGCCAGAAAGAGCTCTGGGCAACCCCCGAGTCTCTCGAAGCCCACCGCAAGCGCCAATGCCTGCCCGACCTGATCGACCCCGTCTACGTCGCCCGAATGGTCCTCTTCCTCGCCTCAGACGACGCGGCGATGTGCTCCGCCAATAACTACATGGTAGAAGCCGGCTCAATATGAGCCGCGCATCGACGGGCCCAGGACCGGCGATTCCAACAGGTGTTCTATGCAGTTTATCGACGAGCCCCGCCGCCGTTCCATGCGACGCGCTGATGGCAACCAAATCGCCGGGCCTCGGGTGGGCCCGTCGATGCGCGGCGGCCTTCGGCATTGATTCCGCGCATGTGTTACGCTCGACTGTCGCTTAAGCCCTAGTCAAAAATATCCATCAGGCTCTCGAACAGCCCCTCACGCTTCCGCCGCTTCGGACGACCGTATTTCTCTGGCGCCTCATGATAATGCGCATCGCCATAGGCCTCTTCCGCCGGCACGCCGCCATCCATCAGAGCTTCTTCCCGGATCGCCATGATGATCTTCTCAAGCTCGCCCCGGTCCAACCAGATCCCGCCCGAACTCGTGCAGATATCCATCTTCACGCCATAGCGTTCCACCTCCCTCATGGGGGAGCCATCGATGGGGGACGTCATAAGCGGCATTGGGCGATCCTTCTGTTGATACACGGCACCGACGTATGACCAACCCGGACGATTACAAGACGCCGCGCCTCACCACGGCACGACCTCGCCCGCATAGTCAAAGAACCCGCCCGACTGCTCCGCCGTTAGCCCGTCGATCACCCCCAACAAGTTCTCCGCCGCCGCCTCTGCCGACACCTTTCGGTGTCCAGGATACCCGGCGGTAAACGGCGTCTCCACCGTCCCCGGGTGCAGCGCCACCACAACCGCCTCTTTCCGCTTCCGCCCGATCTCAATCGCAGCCGTCCGCACGATCTGGTTCGCCGCCGCCTTCGAGGCCCGGTAGGAATACCAACCGCCCATTCCGTTGTCCCCGATTGAGCCTACCCGTGCCGTCAGCACCGCGACAACTGACCGCCCTTCTCGCGGCAGCAAACGAGGCGCCTGCTGCAACGCCAGCGCCGGGCCAATCGCATTCACCGCCATCACCTCTGCCATCGCCGCTGCATCAATCGCATCCAGCGACTTTTCCGGCCCCCGCCCCTTTGGCGCCAACACGCCGGACGCCACAAAGATCAAATCGAACGGCCCTTCCACCGCACTCATCATGCAAACCGAGCCCGCCGGATCGGTCCAATCCAGACCGTCGGTGCGACGCGACAGTTCCGTCACGGCCACGCCCCGCGCCCCAAGTGCCGCAGAAACAGCCGCTCCGACGCCGCCCGACGCCCCAATCACCAATGCGCGCTCCATGTCCCGGCCTCCTTCGTTGACATACGCGGACCTAAGGCCACCATCTTCAAAAGCCACTGGAAAGGCCCCCATGCGCTGTGTCCTCGCCCTCGTCCTCGCCATCACGCCTGCCCATGCGCTCGACCTGCAGCTAACAGGGACCTACGATCTCAACCGCCCGGCGAGCCTCGAATACGACCCCGCCTTCTGCGGTCTCTGGATCGCCAATGAGGGGCCCGAGGCCATCCTTGTGACGCTCCAAGGGGACGAACTCCGCCGCATCTCCAGCGACATGACCCGCATCAAGGCCATCGCGTTGGAGGGCGAGCACCTGATCGTCGGCGACGGCTACGGCGGCTTCCAGCGCGTGTCCAAAGACGGCGCGCCACTTGGCGAACCCTTCAAGGCCGAAGGTGGCTTCGCCGACACCGAAGGCATGGTCACGCTCGACGACGGCACGATCATTACCGTCGAAGACGACCCCGAGCGCCTCAGTTGGTTCCGTCCCGACGGGTCGCTCATCCGCCGCATGAACACGATGGAGCTCGACCCGCCCCTGACCGAGGCGCAGGGTATCGCCCGCGACCCCCGCACCGGGCACCTGCTGATCGTCGATGATTGGGAGGGCACGAACAGCCTCTACGAATTCGACGAAAACGGCACCTTCCTCAGCCGCGCGCCGCTGTCAGAGTACGGAGTCGACCCCGAAGGCATCGCGATCCGCCCCGGCTCGGACGAGATGTTCATCGCCTTCGACAGCGGCGCCAAAATCGCCTCCTTCACCTACACACCCACCCTCCCCGAGGGCGCCGACCCCCTGCCCCCCGGCGCCGACTGCATGATGTTCTGACGCGCCCCCTGTCTTCTTCTGGCAGGAAAATACTCCCCCCGCAGGGTCGCTCTCAGTTTTACCCTGTTAGAAATTTATCCATGAAATCAGGCGTCTACACGCGGTCCCACTGTGGGACCGCCCAAAGCACCCCGATTTTCAGCCCCCTCTTCCCTTTTCCCAGAACGGGCGTATAGTCCGTCGCCATGATGACGACGCCACACATAATTCGGACCAACGCCCTCTCGGGCGCCGTTCCCGCGTCGCTTCTTCTTCTCCTTAGCAGCCTCTGAGCGTGCCCTCCGGCGCGACCGCTCAGAGGAGGCCAGCGCCGAGACCAACGCCAGACACCTAGGAGAACACCCATGACCACCGACAAAGACCGCGTGTTGATCTTCGACACGACCCTGCGCGACGGAGAGCAATCCCCCGGCGCCACCATGACCCATGACGAGAAGGTCGAGATCGCCGGAATGCTTGACGAGATGGGCGTCGACATCATCGAAGCCGGCTTCCCCATCGCCTCCGAAGGCGACTTCGAAGCCGTCAGCGAAATCGCTCGCCGCGCCAAAAGTGCAACGATCTGCGGCCTCTCCCGCGCCAACTTCAAGGACATCGACCGCTGTTGGGAGGCCGTGAAGCACGCGAAATCCCCACGGATCCACACCTTCATCGGCACCTCCCCCCTCCACCGCGCCATCCCGAACTTGACGATGGACGAGATGGCCGAGCGCATCCACGAAACCGTCACCCACGCCCGCAACCTCTGCGACAACGTCCAGTGGTCGCCGATGGATGCGACGCGGACGGAATGGGATTACCTCAAGCGCGTCGTCGACATCGCCATCAAAGCAGGCGCCACAACAATCAACATCCCCGACACCGTCGGCTACACCGCCCCGGTCGAAAGCGCCGACCTCATCCGCCGCCTGATTGCCGAGGTGGACCGCGCCGAAAACGTCACCTTCGCGACCCACTGCCACAACGACCTGGGAATGGCGACTGCCAACTCGTTGGCTGCCGTCGCGGGCGGTGCGCGGCAGATTGAGTGCACGATCAACGGCCTCGGCGAACGCGCCGGTAACACGGCGCTGGAGGAAGTCGTGATGGCCATGAAAGTCCGCGGCGACATCATGCCGTTCGAGACCGGCATCGACACGACGAAGATCCACGCCATCTCGCGCCGCGTCTCAACCGTGTCGGGCTTCGTGATCCAGCCGAACAAGGCCATTGTCGGCAAGAACGCCTTTGCCCACGAAAGCGGCATCCATCAGGACGGAATGCTGAAGAACGCCGAGACGTTCGAGATCATGCGCCCCGAAGACGTGGGCCTCCAGGAAACGTCCATCGTCATGGGCAAACACTCGGGCCGCGCCGCCTTGCGCTCCAAGCTGAAAGAACTGGGATACGACCTCGCCGACAACCAGCTGAACGACGTCTTCGTCCGCTTCAAGGCGCTGGCCGATCGCAAGAAGGAAGTCTTCCAGGACGACCTCATCGCGCTGATGCAAGACCAGGCCACGGGCGAGGTCCACGACCGCATCAAGGTGAAATTCCTGCGCGTCATCTGCGGGACCGAGGCGCCGCAATCGGCTGACCTGACGCTCGAAATCGACGGTAAGGACCATCAGACAACTGCCCAGGGCGACGGCCCGGTCGACGCCACCTTCAACGCGGTGAAAGAGCTCTTCCCACACAACGCTCGCCTGCAACTGTACCAGGTCCACGCGGTGACCGAAGGCACCGACGCCCAGGCCACCGTCAGCGTCCGAATGGAAGAAGACGGCCGCATCGCCACAGGCCAATCCGCCGACACCGATACGGTGGTGGCGTCGGCCAAAGCCTACGTCAATGCGATCAACCGCCTGCTTGTCCGTCGCGAAAAGTCAGCTCCTGACGCTGATGTCAAAACCGTCAGCTACAAGGACGCGGGCTAGACCCCTCCAGCTTGGCGAAAATACTCAAACGGCGGACCGCAACCACAAGCGGTCCGCCGCTTCAGTACCCCGCCCCTCGATCCACCTGATACAGAAGCGGCTCACCAGCCTCGCCGCGCCGCACGTTCTCAGCGATCACCTTGGCCGCCGTCCCTGCCCGCGTGGCGCTCGCAACATGAGGCGTCACGGTCACCTTCGGATGCGCCCAGAACGGATGCCCCTCGGGCAACGGCTCTTCCCGGAAGACGTCCAGCGTGGCGTGCGACAGGTGCCCCGAGTCCAACGCGGCCAGTAACGCGTCGTCGTCGACCAAAGGCCCACGCCCCGGGTTGATGACAACCGCCCCCTCCGGCATCAGCGCGATGGTCTCTGCCGCCAGGACATTTTCCGTCGCCCGCGTCAACGGCAGGAGCAACACCAGAATGTCGGACGCCGTCAGAACGGCGCGCAAGCCCTGATCCCCGGAAAATGTCTCCACCCCCAGGTCCTTCTCCGACCGGCTCCACCCCAGCACGCGGAACTTCAGTCCCGCCAACGCCTCCGCGCAAGCCGCACCAAGTTCGCCCAGCCCGAGGATCCCCACGGTCCGATCCCGCGCCAAAGGTGGGATCGCATAGTCCCACCGATCCTGCCGCGCCAGGAACCGGTCGATCATCAAGTGATGCCGCAACACGTGGCCGGTGACGTACTCAACCATGCCCTCCCGCAACCCGGGTTCGACCATGCGGCACAGCGGAACGCGTAGCGTTTCGTTCCCGACAACGCCCTCAACCCCGGCCCACAGGTTAAGAACGGCCTTCAGGTTCGGAAAGGTGCCAAAGTCCCGAACGTCCGAATCTGGAGCGTAAACAAGATACTCCACCCGCTCCGGCGCAAGATCGGTCGACAGGTCGACCTCAACCCCGGCCTCCGAAAAGGCCGCGCGGAGCGACGCCTCGTAGTCTTCCCAACGGTCCGATTTCGCAGCGAACAGGACCCCTGTCATCGATCCCTCGGCCGATGGACATGAGCCGACTGCACCAGCCCGAACGCTGCCATCAGTACCAGCATTGCCGACCCGCCAAAGCTCACCAACGGCAGCGGCACACCCACCACCGGCGCCAGCCCCATCACCATCGCCATATTCACCGCGAAATACAGAAAGAACGTCGCCGCCACGCCGTAGATCAGCAGCGCCGAATAGCGGTCCTTGTTCGCCATCGCCGAGGTAACGCAGAAGAAGATGATCAGCGCATAAAGCACCAGCAGAGAGATCGCGCCGACGAAGCCGAATTCCTCGGCCAGCGACGTGAAGATGAAGTCCGTATGCTTCTCGGGCAGAAAGTTCAGCCGCGACTGCGTCCCCTGCATGAAGCCACGGCCCGAGAACCCACCGGACCCGAAGGCGATCTTCGCCTGCGTGATGTGATACCCCGCGCCAAGCGGGTCTTTCGACGGATCAAGGAACGTGTCGATCCGCCGGAACTGATAATCCTCCAGCAGTTGCCACGTCGTGCCACGCGACGAGAACACGGCCGTCACCAGCCCCACCCCGCCCGCAATAATTGTGCCCCAGTACCACCAGGATACGCCCGCGCAGAACATTACGATTGCGCCCCCCGCGACCAGCAGGATCGACGTTCCAAGGTCCGGCTGAACGATCACAAGCCCCGTCGGGATCAGGATCAGCACGAAGGGGATCAGCACCCAGAAGGGATGCGAGACCTTCTTCGGATCCAGCCAATCGTAATACGCCGCCAGCATCATCACGAGCGAGATCTTCATGACCTCCGAAGGCTGCAATCGCATAAAGCCGAGGTCAATCCACCGCTGCGCGCCCATGCCGACCGACCCGAAGAACTCCACCGCGACCAACAGCGCGAGCCCGAAAAAGTATGCGAGAACAGACACATTTCGCCAAAACCAGATCGGTACCATCGCGATGATGAACATCGCGACAAGCCCCATCGTAAAGCGCTGCATCTGTGGTTCGGCCCACGTGCTCATCCGCCCGCCAGCCACCGAATACAGCATCAGGAAGCCGACGCAGGACACCGCGAACAGCAACAGGATCAGCGGCCAGTTCAGATACAAAACCTTCCGCACCCCGCTGGGCACGGTTTTAACGTTGTACTCTAAATAGCTCACGCGCGGCTCCGCGCCGGGGCAGGAGGCTCGGGGTTGGCGAGGATCATCTCCTCCCACATTGTTTTCATCCGCTCCCGCTGGTCTGCCGGATAGGCCTCCATCGGGGGCTTGCCGCCGTACTGCGCAAACAGCAGCACGTCCCGCGCCACCGGCGCGGCTGCCTTACTGCCACCGCCGCCATGCTCCACGACGACGGCGCAGGCGTATTTTGGCTTGTCATGCGGCGCATAGCCAACGAACAGCGCGTGATCGCGGCGCTCCCAAGGCAGGTCTTCGTTGCGGAAGACGCCGCGCGCGCGTTCGGCGGCGGTGATGTTGCGCACCTGGCTGGTGCCGGTCTTTCCCGCAAGCTTGTGCCCGTCTGCCACTATCCGCGACCGGCCCGCGGTGCCGCCGCGCCCGTTGCAGACGTTGTACATCGCCTTCCGGATCATGTTCAGATGGCTCGTTGCAATCTCCAGCGGAGGGGCATTGTCGCCGCCCTGCTCGTCTCCGCCGAGCGATTTGATAAGTCGCGGCACAAGCGCCCGTCCACTTGCCAGCCGCGCTGTCATCGTCGCCAACTGCAATGGAGACGACAGCGTAAACCCCTGACCTATCGAGGAATTCAGCGTGTCGCCCACTCGCCAGGCATCGCCTTTCCGCAACTGCTTCCAGCGTTGCGTGGGTGCCAGCCCTTCAGCCACTGCCGACATTGGGATGTCATGGCGCACGCCCAGCCCAAGCTTGTTCGCCATGGCCGACATCTGGTCGATTCCGACACGCTGCGAGACGTCGTAATAGTACACGTCACACGACTCGACGAGCGACTTCTCAAGGTTCGTATGCCCATGCCCGCCCCGCTTCCAGCAGTGGAAGCGCCGCCGCCCAAGTTGATAGTGCCCAGGGCACCACACCGTCTCGCGCGGGTCGACCACCCCGGCCTCTAATGCCGCAAGCGCAGTCACCATCTTGTAGGTCGAGCCGGGAGGATACGTGCCCTGCACCGTCTTGTTCCGAAGCGGCACGTACTTGTCGTCTGTCAGAACCTTGTAATCAGCACTGGAAATCCCGCGCACGAATAGGTTTGGGTCAAACGCGGGCGCTGAACCCAGCGCAAGGATATCCCCGGTGTCGCAATCGATGACGACCACCGCTGCACTTTCGCCCTCCAGCCGCGCCTGACAAAAGTTCTGCAATCCTGCGTCGACTGTCAGTTGCACGTCCTTCCCGGCAATTCCGGGGTCGCGGTCAAGCTCTCGCATGACCCGTCCGGCAGCGTTGACCTCGATCCGCTTATTGCCTGCCGCACCGCGCAGGTCTTCTTCCAGCTTCGTCTCGACGCCCACCTTGCCGATCTGGAACTTCGGGATCTGCAACAAAGGATCGGGATCCTCGATCTGGCTCAGATCGTAATCCGAAACCGGCCCGACATACCCGATCACGTGGGCAAAATCGCCCTTCATCGGGTAATAGCGCGACAGCCCCACATCCGGCGTGATCCCCGGCAAAGACGGCGAATTCACTGCAACGCGGCTGAAATCGTCCCACGTCAGCTTGTCCGCCAGCGTCACCTCAACAAAGGGCGACTTGCGGCGCACCTCTTTCAGCGCCCGCTCCAGTTCCAGCTCGTCAAAGGTGATCAGCGTCCGCAGTTTGGCGACGACCTCGTCCACGTCGCCCGCCTGCTCCCGCACGATTGTGATCCGCAGGTTCTGACGGTTGTCGGCAATGATGACCCCGTTGCGGTCAAAGATAATCCCGCGCGGCGGGGCCAACAGCCTGATGTTGATGCGGTTTTCCTCGGCCAGCAGGCGATAGTCCGCCGCCTCCTCGATCTGCATCTGCCGCATGCGCATACCGAGGACGCCCATGAACGCCAACTGCACGCCGCCCACGAACATGCCACGCCGCGTCACCAGACGGGCGTTCTCTTCGATATCCTTCGGGTTCTGGCTCATAACTTGTGTCCCAACTGGTCCACGGCCCCTGGGGCCATCCTTTTAAGGCCTAGAACTTTGGCGGAAAAGAGGACGACGACGGGATAGGCGAGGCAAGTCGCAATCATTTGAAACAGGGTGAGGCCCAGCGCAGGCTGGTCCACCGCGAACAGGGCGAGGATGGCGACATAGCCAATCGTCATCGCGACGATAACGACCGAGACGACAAACCATTCAAGGAAGAAGGGAAGGTCCCGTGAAAACGGCTCGCGCGCGCGGAGAAACTCCGAGCCCAGGACAACACACGCCGTCCAAAGGCCGAGGGGGCGCATGAACAGGATGTCGGTCATCAGGATCACGGCGGCGATCAGCAAAACCGGGACATAGCTGGGGCGGCGCATGACCCACGCGAACGACAGACAAACAAGCAAATCCGGCCCCGGCAGCCGCCCGGGCCCGGCGTCAAGCGGCAAGAGCCGCGCAAAGATAATCAGAAACGTAAGCGCAACGAACAAGACGCGGTAGCGCCAGACACGCGTTACAACGACGTCAGCCATCCACCTGCGCCTCCTCGTCTTCCGGCACCGCCGCCTCTTCCTCAACCGGGCGCGGCGGCCCACCCTCCGGTGCGATCAACCCACCGGGCGGACCCACGGCCTCGGCCTGGCGCGACCGAAGGACCCGCAAAAACTCCAACCGTTCATAGTCCGCCGACAGCCGCACCCGCAGCCGCCGATCCGGCCCCGTCACCAATTGGCCCACCAGCAGCCCAGCCGGAAACACCCCGCCGTCACCCGACGACACCACCCGGTCACCGGGCCGCACCTGGTCCATATCCTCAATGAAATCCACCGGCGGCAGCGCCGAGTTATCGCCCGTCACGATCCCCCGCTGCCCCGCGGGCTGGATCGTCACCGGAATGCGGCTGCCCGGATCCGTCAGCAAAATCACCCGACTCGTCGTCTGCCCCACGCCAGAGATTCGCCCGACCAGACCAAGCCCGTCGGTCGTCGCCCACCCGTCCTGAATCCCATCCCGGGCGCCGACGTTCAGCAGCACCGACTGCCGAAACGGCGACCCGCTGTCAGCCAGCACCACGCCGGTCACATAGGTCAGTGCCGGATCAAGCCGCACGTTGTTCAGATCCAACAGCTTCGCGTTCTCCTGCTCCAACTGCAGCGCCGCCTCGCGCCACGCACGCATCTGCTGAAGCTCTCGCCGAAGCTCTTGGTTTTGCTCATAAATCCGGGCGTAGCTCTCAAAGCCCTCGACCATATCGACGGTCTTTGTGACTGGCACCAAGGCCCAATCCATCGACGGCACAAACTTATCCACAAGCATCGCGCGAAATCGCTCAGCCCGTGGCGAGTCGATCCGCCACAGGAGGAAAAGCGCGGTGAGAAAGACGATCAGCGTCACCACCATGATGCGGCGGATCGGCCTTGCGTATTCCTCCCCTTGTCCTCGGTCTCTCGACGCCATCAGCCCTCCGGGCCGCGACCGCCCCCGGTCAGCTGTCGTAATCTATCACATGGCGCAGCTGTTTTTCATACTCCAGCGCCTTGCCGGTTCCCATCGCGACGCAATTGAGCGATTCGTCCGCCACGCTGATCGCCAGCCCCGTCTGCTCACGCAATGCGAGATCCAGATCGCCCAGCAGCGCACCGCCGCCCGTCAGCATCACGCCCCGGTCCACAATGTCCGCCGCCAGGTCGGGCGGCGTGGCTTCCAGCGCGGTCATCACCGCCTCGCAAATTGTCTGCACAGGCTCTGCCAGCGCCTCGGCCACCTGCGCCTGATTGATGTCAGTTTCCTTCGGCACCCCGTTCAAAAGATCGCGTCCCCGGATCTCCATCGACTGCCCGCGCCCGTCATCGGGCATCCGCGCCGTCCCGATAGAGGTCTTCACCCGCTCCGCCGTCGCCTCACCGATCAACAGGTTATGCTGGCGCCGCAGATAGCTGATAATCGCCTCATCCATCCGGTCGCCCCCGACCCGGACCGAGCGGGCATAGACAATGTCCGCCAGCGACAGCACCGCCACCTCAGTCGTCCCGCCGCCGATATCCACAACCATGTTGCCCGTCGGGTCCGTGATCGGCATCCCGGCCCCAATGGCCGCCGCAATCGGCTCGGCAATCAACCCGGCACGGCGCGCACCCGCGCCCAGCACGGATTGCCGGATTGCCCGCTTCTCGACAGGAGTTGCACCATGCGGCACGCACACGATCACCTTCGGCTTCGAAAACGTCGTCCGCCGATGCACCTTCCGAATGAAGTGCTTGATCATCTCTTCGGCCACGTCGAAGTCGGCAATCACGCCTTCCCGCATTGGGCGGATCGCCTCAATGCTTCCAGGCGTCCGCCCAAGCATCAGCTTCGCGTCGTCGCCGACTGCGAGAACCTCTTTCTTCCCGTCCTTCACGTGATACGCGACCACCGACGGCTCATTCAGAATCACGCCCCTGCCCTTCACGTAGACAAGCGTGTTTGCCGTCCCGAGGTCGATCGCCATGTCCGAGGCGAATAGCCCGCCAAAAAGTGCCATCTTTGCTGGGGTCCTGTGCTGCTGCCCGGCTCCGTCAGGCTCTCCCGGCCCGCGTCGCTGGACTATATGCAGTCATTGTTTGCCGGAAAAGGTTAAACCCAAAGGTTTCCCTGCCATTGTCGCAGGATTGCACGACGGGTAGTTGCGCGAATGTCGTAATCGTTCAAATCCTGAAATCCACCGGCTCGTCATCAAACAAGCAGGCTCAGACAGTTACACACCCTCAACACAGTCGGTGCCTTCTGCGATTGTGGGGAATCCACAAATCCGCGCCCTCTGCAGAATTTTTCTCTAGCGCAGTCTGGGAGGGGTTTCCGGGTCCATCCCGGGCGGTTTTGGCTCGGGTGGACGCTCGGCCTTGGGGAGGTCGAAGCGAAGGCCAACGCGGGCGACGCGTTCGACCGCGACATTGGCCGGATCGAGGAAAGCGACCGTCACGGGCAGCGGTTCGCCGGACTGAAAGGCCGCCGCCTCCGAGATGGCGTCCCGCAGGCGTCCATCGAAGCCGGGTTCCACCGCGACGACGATGACCAGCGGGCCACGGGTCTCGTCACGGTACTCGGCATCGACCAGCCAGGCCGCCTCGGCCAGCCCGGCCTGTGCGGCGAGCTTCTCGGACAAGCGGGCAAGGAACTCATCGGGGACGCGGGGCGTGTAAACGGCGACGGGGGCTTCGGCCTCTTCCACCTTCTGCGCGTCCAGTGCATCGCTGAACCAGGCGACAAGTTGGGGCGAAAGGACATGCCCGCCAGCTCCGTTGACGGACAGACCCAGCCCCGAACCACCGAGCATTCGTGCAAGATCGCGTCCGTCCAACTCGACATGAGGCGTCGGCTGATCCGCCGCCAATTGCGTCACGTTTTCATAGGCCTGCACGCAAGCCACCCCTTCGGCTTCGGACAACAGCGGCGCAATCCGCTCACCGTCCGAGGCCTCTTCCAACGGCACGAACAGCCGCGCATCCGCCAGGCGGGCGAAATAGGCCATCCGCGCCCGTTCATCTCCGGGCGACGCCTGCATTCGCAGATACGCCTGCACCAAGGGGCTCATCGCAGCACCTCCGTCACCCGCGCCTGCAGCGCCGGGATCACCTCATCCTCGAACCACGGGTTGCGTTTCAGCCACCCGGTATTGCGCCAGGACGGGTGCGGCAAAGCAAAGACGCCAGGTGCGTGATCGCGCCACGCCTTCACCGTCTCTGTCACGCCGCCCGTCCCGGACATGTGCCACTTGTGCGCGTATCCGCCGATCCACAGCTTCAGGGGCACCTCGCCCAGATAGCTCATCGCGCGCTCGTGCCACGTCTCGGCGCAAACTTTCGGCGGCGGCAGGTCAGAGCCCTTGGCGTCGTACCCCGGAAAGCAGAATGCCATCGGCAGAACGGCCACTCGACTGCGGTCATAGAACACGTCCCTGCTGATCCCCATCCAGGCCCTCAGGCGGTCGCCCGACCGGTCAAAGAACGGCTTCCCCGCCTTATGCACCCGCATGCCCGGCGCTTGCCCGGCCACGAGGATACGCACACCTCTGCCGAGCCACACAACTGGCCTCGGCGTGTGCGCCGTATGCGTTGCGGCGAACCGCTCACGGCAGATGCGGCAGGCGCGAATATCGTCTTGCAGGTCTTTGGGCATTGTCCCGTAACGGTTTGACAGGAGGAGGGGGGGGGGGGGGGGGGGGGGGGGGGGGGGGGGGGGGGGGGGGGGGGGGGGGGGGGGGGGGGG
>JBCCXY010000032.1:0-30061 GCA_039190895.1 Pseudomonadota bacterium
CCCCCCCCCCCCCGCTGTCCAATTCAAGGCGCAGGCAAAACCACCTCAACCCGCCGGTTCGCCGCCCGCCCCGCCTCCGTCTCACTCGACGCCCGGGGCGACAGAAATCCAATCCCCTCCGCCTCCATCTGCCCCCGCGGCACCTCATGGGCCGTCACCAGCCGCTCCAGCACCGCCTCGGCCCGCGCCCGCGACAGCGCAATATTCCGATCCAAAGCCCCCACAGCATCGCTATGCCCCACCAAAACCACCCGCCGCGCCGTATCCCCCCGCAACCACGCCGCCAGCTCCCCCAGCGAAGGAAACGCCTGCTCCTCCAACGCCGCCGACCCCGTCGCGAAAGCTAAGTCCTCCAGCACCGCATGCCCCGTCCCGGTAAGCTGCTCAATCAACGCCGTCTCCGCGTCGGAAACGGGCGCCGCCTCCGACGTCCGGGCCACTGTCACCCGCGCCGGCCCCGCCTCACCCACGCGCGTGATATGGATGTACGCCGTCTCCCCCGCCCGACTGACGACAAGGCTCACCACATCCCGCGCCCCCGACTTCCGCGCCGCCAGGTAGCGGTAGTCTCCGAGGTCCACGTGCATCCCAGGCTCCGGAAGCAGATCCAGCGCATATCGAAAATCAAACCCCCCACACTCCACATCGCGACAGGAGTAAAGGATGTTGAACCCCTCCACCTCCAGCGCCTCCCGCATGGGTGACAGGATCTCGGCGGTGGTCAGCTGCGTTTCAGGCAATACCCAAGACTCCCGCCGCAACGCCCCCTCCGCTGTCTGGGACGGAACCCCCGCCGCCTCCCACGGACCCACCGGAAAAACCAGCGTATTGCGCGGAGACTCCGCCGTCGCCGACAACGTCGCGCCCGGCGGCAGCGTCATCCCATGCGCCGGAACGGCCAGCGCCAGAAGGGCCGCGAACCGGATCATGCCGGAAGGCGCATGATGGCAGAAGGAAGGGCGTCGGTCACAGCTCACACGTCATCGGGATGGATACGGTAGTGGTAGTGTTCCACGACCGCCATCCCGAGGGAAGCATACAGGGCATTGGCCGGCCCGTTGGCTTGCGTCACAGCAACGCTGACATACCCGGCGCCTTGCGCCGCCGCCCACTTAGCCGCCCGATGCATCATAGCCCGCGCGGCGCCCTTCCGCCGCGCCGACCGTCGTGTCTCCAGCGCATGAACCATCGCAATGCCCTCATGCACCGCAACAAACCCGGCCCCAGCCACACGATCCTGAAGACGCGCCAGCAACCATGCCTTGGGCCCAGCTGCCCGATCCATGACAGCCAACCGCGCAGGTCCAATGCCGCCCGCCTCCCAGACATCTGCCTGGATCGACAAACAAATCTCCGCCGCCAGCGCGGCCAGCGGCGGCTGCTCCGCATTCAAAAGCGCCGCGGTCTCCGCGGCGAAGAGTGTGGTTGGGTCAATCCTTTGGTAACCAAGATCCGCCAAACTCGCATCGAGGGCAGAGTTCTCTGGCCGCAAACGGAACAGACGGGAAGTTCCGGCGGCGGCCATGATGGCGGCAGCGTTGGCAATATCCTCGGCGGTGGCAGGGCCATTCGGGGTCGCGGCAGACACGCGCTTGCCGCCGCCCAGCCCGTCGCGCAAAGTGAACGGCCCCATCCGCAGGTGGGAGGCGGACGGCCAAGTCGCCTCCAGCGCGGCAATAAGCGTGTCGGGCGTGGGCGGCGTCACGCGCATACATCTCGGGCAGTGGAGCGCCCGTCAAACGACCTAGGGGCAAGCCGTGGGTGACAATCAGCGGCCCGACTCATGTCGGGGGCGTTTCCGCGAGGCGTTCGCGCAAGCTGACCTCCGCGGCGTCAAGCATCCCCGAGTCGGTGCCACGAATGACCACGTTGGTGCCAATTCCGGTTTCGGAATGGAACGGATAGGAGCCGAAGCTCAACTCGGCATGCACCTGCGCTAGGTCGCCAAGAGGGCCGGCGACCTCCCCCTCGGGCCGCTCCACACGGACCGAGCGGGACAAAAGAGGCACGCCCCCGGTCAGCCGGGGCATCAACGAGGCGACCATTGCCTCGAAGATCCGGGGTACGCCAGCCATGACGTGCACGTTTCCTAGGGTAAACCCGGGCGCCGCACTAACGGGGTTGTCAATGAGTGCCGCACCCTCAGGGATGCGTGCCATGCGAAGCCGCGCGGCGTTCAGTTCGGTCCCCGATTGCGCGTAATGCGCTGCAAGGATCGCTTGGGCATCCTCGCGAACGTCAATCTGGGCACCCATGGCAATGGCAACGGCATCGGCTGTGATATCATCATGGGTCGGTCCAATCCCGCCAGATGTGAATAGATGCGTATAAGTCTCTGATAAATAACGGACTGCGGGCACAATGACCGATTGCTCATCTGATACAACGCGAACCTCTTTCAGGTCGATCCCCCGCTCCGTCAGCACACCGGCAAGGTGGTGCATGTTGGCCTCTCGGGTCCGTCCAGAGAGGATCTCGTCACCGATCACAAGCATCGCGGCGGTTGGGTTCGGCATTGGCGCCCCTTTCGTTGAACGAGGTCTATCGAACTGACCCGGCGAGGCAAGGATGGGCCTTCTTCTGGAGGGAAAATACTCCGGGGGGCTCTGCAGGAGCGGGGGCAGCGCCCCCTCTGCCGTTGGCATCCCGGCGCTGTTCGGTGCGCAGATTGCCCACCCTACCGAAAGGGATTACACGCGCGGCATGAAATTTGAGACACCTCTTATTCCGGGCAAACTCGTCCGCCGTTGGAACCGGTTTCTAAGCGAGGTAACGCTTGAGGCGACGGGCGAAACGGTGCGGGCGCACTGTCCCAATCCGGGGTCCATGATGGGCCTCAAGGAGCCGGGATTGCGCGTGTGGGTGGAGCCGAATGACGACCCGAAGAAGAAGCTCAAATACGGTTGGCGGTTGGTGGAACTGCCCGGTGGCCATTGGTCCGGAATTGATACGGCGGTGCCGAACCGGGTGGTCAAGGAAGCTCTTCTGGCGCGGCAAGTCGCTGAACTAAAAGCCTATTCCGGGGTTCGGCCCGAGGTGAAATACGGCGAGAAGAGCCGTGTCGACTTTCTGTTGACGCAAGACGGCCTGCCGGATGCGTTTGTTGAAGTGAAGAATGTGCATCTGCGACGGACGGGTACCCTTGCTGAGTTCCCGGACAGCGTGACCACACGCGGAGCCCGGCATCTGCAGGAACTGTCTGCCATGGTGCGCGCGGGGCAT
Source organism: Pseudomonadota bacterium (assembly GCA_039190895.1). Lineage (GTDB taxonomy): Bacteria > Pseudomonadota > Alphaproteobacteria > Rhodobacterales > Rhodobacteraceae > Ovoidimarina. Next base: position 3,223 of record JBCCXY010000032.1, read on the forward strand.
CGGGCGGTGATGCTCTATCTGATCCAGCGCACAGATTGCGATGCACTGGCGATGGCGAAGGATTTGGATCCAGGTTATGCCGCCGCCTTCGTGGCCGCTCGGGCGGCAGGTGTCGAGATGCTCGCCTATGGAACGAGGATCGATCAGACAGGCGTGTCGCTGGGGGCGCCCGTGAAGGTGCTCTAACCTGCAGCACTGGTTTTACGCCATCGGCTCCACTATTTACGGGCTAACCACACAAGGAACAGTCACTTGGACGAACATCGCGGCCCCCTGACGAAGGACGGCATTCGGCTTCACGACCGCGAGGATTTCGCGGGCATGCACCGGGCGGGGCGGCTTGCGGCTGACATCCTCGACCGGATCGCGGATGCCGTTTATCCCGGTCAGACAACGGCAGAGATCGATCGGCAGATCGAGGCGATGGTGCATGAGGCGGGCGCGACCTCGGCCACGATTGGCTACAAGGGCTACAAGCATGCGTCCTGCATCAGCGTGAACCACGTCGTGTGTCACGGAATTCCCGGACCCAAGGTGTTGAAGGATGGCGATATTCTCAACATCGACGTTACGGTGATCGTTGATGAGTGGCACGGCGATTCCAGCCGGATGTATGTGGCGGGCAAGCTCTCGCGGAAGGCGGAACGGCTGGTGCAGGTCACGCATGACGCGCTGATGATCGGGATCGAGGCTGTAAAACCGGGCAACACGTTCGGAGACATCGGCGCGGCGATCCAGAAATACGTCGAGGCCCAGAAGATGAGCGTGGTGCGCGAGTTCTGCGGTCACGGCCTCGGCCGCGTCTTCCACTCACCGCCGAACGTGCTGCACTACGGGCGGGCCGGGACGAAAGAGACTCTGGAAGAGGGCATGTTTTTCACCATTGAGCCCATGGTGAACCTCGGTCGCCCCGAGACGAAGGTCCTTGCGGATGACTGGACGGCGGTGACCCGCGACAAGTCTCTTTCAGCTCAGTATGAGCATTCGGTTGGCGTGACGGCAGACGGTGTGGACATCTTCACTTTGTCACCAGCAGGACGGTTTCATCCGACCTGGAAGTAAAGTCTGTCCGTTATCCATTTGTGAACCTTAACCTCCAGTTAACCACTCTGCGCGAAGCATGGCTGCAGGGGGGACGACGCGAGGCCGATCATGGATCCGACATTTCTATTCCTTAGAACCCTAGATCTTATCGCAATCAGCACGCTTCCCTTTATCATTCTCGCACTGTCCGGCCGCCGTTTCTTCATGTCGCACAGCTTCAACCGCATCCTGTATGCGATTGTTATCGTGAACGCTTTATGCGCGATCGTCGCCGTCAGTCGGCTGGGGGACGGTGACCGGGTGCTTGACCTTCTTGCGCGTGCCATGGCGTACGGCTGTGTGCCGCTGTGGCTGGTGGTCACGGATGTGTGCCGCTCTACCGGGTCGAGTGATCGCTACGGCGACGGATGGGCCACCGTCTATCGCAAACGCGAGGCGCGCCCCGTGGTTGCGCCCGACCCTGAGCCCGAGCTAGAGGACCTGCCATGGGCAAGTCCGCCAGTTTCACCTGCACGTCCTGTGGCGCGGTACACGCCAAGTGGTCCGGCCGCTGCGACGATTGCGGTGCGTGGAACAGCATAGAGGAAACAACTCCACTCTCGTCTGCCGCCCCCGGTAAGTCCTCGCTGGGGGCGGCACGTGGGGCGGCAGTTGCGCTGACGGACCTCGCGGCAGAGGCGCCGCCTCCGCCGCGCACCGTCTCGGGTCTGACGGAACTGGATCGGGTGCTGGGCGGTGGCCTTGTGCCCGGCTCTGCGATCCTGGTGGGCGGCGACCCGGGGATCGGGAAGTCGACGTTGCTTCTGCAGGCCGCCGCGCGGTTTGCTTCGGAGGGGCTGCCGACGGTTTATATCTCCGGCGAAGAAGCGACGGAGCAGGTCCGCCTGCGAGCCGAACGTCTTGGGTTGAAAGGCGCGCCTGTGCGTCTGGGGGCCGAGACGAGCCTGCGTGACATACTCACGACGCTGGATAAAGAGCGACCGGCGCTTGCGATCATTGATTCGGTGCAGACCATGTGGCTCGACACGGTGGAGGCGGCACCAGGCTCGGTCACGCAGGTCCGCGCGGCGGCGCATGAGCTGGTGACCTATGCCAAACGCCGTGGCACGGCAGTGATTCTTGTCGGGCATGTCACGAAAGAGGGCCAAATCGCAGGCCCACGCGTGGTTGAACACATGGTGGATACAGTCCTGTACTTCGAGGGCGAGCGCGGCCACCAGTTTCGCATTCTGCGGGCCGTAAAGAACCGCTTTGGCCCGGCGGACGAGATCGGAGTGTTCGAGATGACGGGGCAGGGGCTGTCTGAGGTCGCCAACCCCTCGGCCCTGTTCCTGGGTGACCGCGATCAGCCGTCGCCAGGCGCTGTTGTATTTGCCGGGGTAGAGGGCACGCGGCCAGTTCTTTGCGAAATTCAAGCACTTGTCGCTCCTACGCCGCATTCCCAACCCCGCCGGTCGACGGTGGGTCTGGATGGCGGACGGCTGGCGATGATCCTCGCCGTTCTCGAGTCCCGCTGCGGCATCCCGTTCGCGGGTCTGGACGTGTATCTCAACGTCGCCGGCGGCCTGCGGATCGGCGAAACCGGGGCCGATCTGGCTGTGGCGGCAGCGCTACTTTCCGCGCGCGAGGACACGGCGCTCCCCCCCGAGACTGTTGTTTTTGGGGAAATAAGTCTATCAGGGATGCTGCGTCCTGTGACGCAGACCGAGAGCAGGCTGAAGGAGGCGCAGAAGCTTGGCTTCTCGCACGCCATTCTGCCAGAACGAAGCAAAACGGGTCCGGAAGCTGGGCTGAGGGTACAGAAGATACCCGATCTTCCGGCGCTCGTAGGGGGCATATTCGGTGCGGGGTAACCCGCGTGACGGAGAGCGAGCACTATGGACGGGTTCACTGTCGTCGACGCCGTGGCACTGGCGATCATTCTGGTTTCGGCGATCCTCGCCTATTCGCGGGGCCTCGTGCGCGAGGTTCTGGCCATCGCAGGCTGGGCCATTGCTGCCGTGGCGGCGTTCTATCTGACACCGATGGCGACGCCGCTGGTCCAAGAGATCCCTTACGTTAGCGACATTCTGGCGAGGAGCCGCGAGTTGACGATCGTCTTTGCGTTCGTCGTGGTCTTCGTGATCGTCCTGATCCTGCTGGGCATTCTGATCCCACTGTTTTCGGGCGCCGTTCAGCGCTCAAAGGTTAGCGGCGTCGATCAGGGACTGGGCTTCCTGTTCGGCGTGGTACGCGGGTTCCTGTTGGTCGTCGTTGCGTTCATCGTCTACGACCGCGTGCTGATCGGTGATCCGATCCCGGCGGTGGATGACAGCCGCAGTGCCGCGATCTTCGGCGACTTGCAGGGTGTGATTGAGGCGCAAATCCCAGAGGAAGCACCGACCTGGATCGTCGAGCGCTATGAAGAGCTGATCACGAACAGCTCCGATACCTCAGCAAACTGACGCCGCTGGGGGGCCAGCCCCTCAGACCCCCCGGAGTATTTCAACCAAGATGGAGTGCTAGACCTCGTCGGGCAGGGTGCCCCACTTGGATTCGTTTTTCTCGATGGCAGCGATGCGCTCGGTCGTTTTGGGATGGCTCATCAGCCATGCCGGAACCGCGCCACCGCGTGACTTGGTCAGGTCTTCCAGCTTGCCGAACAGCGTCTTCTGCGGCCCGGTGCCAATCCCCGCCTTCGTCAGCAGGGCCGAAGCATAAGCGTCGGCTTCATACTCGTCCGAGCGGGACAGACGCGCGGCGACGAGGGTCGAGATCATGTTGGCGATCCACACGCCAAGCCCCGGGATAAACCGCGACAGGATCATGGCGAGCGCCGCGCGCATCGCGTTCTGACCCGAAAAGTCGATCATCCGGCGGCGCGTGTGGCCAAGCGCCACGTGGCCCAACTCATGGGCGATGACGCTCGCGAGTTCCTCCGCCGTCACTTCGCCCTGCCGGTACTTGTTGTAGAAGCCGCGCGTGATGAAGATGCGGCCATCGGGCGATGCGAGGCCGTTGACCGGGTCAATCTCATAGATGTGGACGCGGACGCGGGGCAGGTCCAACGCGTCAGCCATCCGGTCGCAAAGCTGCTTCAGCACCGGATCGGCAAGCTCCGTAGACTGCTCGTCGAGCTCCTTCCGCGTTCTCCAAACCGAGAAGCGGTACATAACGAGGCCATAGATGACGGCCAGCAGGATCGGGGTCAGCTTAAGCATCGTCGAGGATATGGGGCTGCAAGGGCGACCCGGCAACGGTCAGCGGGTCAAATGCCGCATGCCCCGCGCCAGCCCGTCGAGCGTCATTGGAACCATCGCCTCGGCCCCGAAGATGTCTTGGACCATCCCAATGGAATGGGTGTACTGCCAATGCCGCTCCGGCACCGGGTTGATCCACAGCGTGGCTGGCCACTGGTCGCGAACGCGGCCCAGCCATGTGGCACCCGCCTCGCGGTTCCAGTGCTCATTCGCACCGCCAGGGGCCGCGATTTCGTAAGGGCTCATCGAGGCGTCGCCGACGAAGATGCACTTCCACTCCGGCCCGTAAGTGTGGAGGACGTCGAGTGTCGGCACCTGCTCGGTCCAGCGGCGGCGGTTGTCGCGCCAGACGCCTTCGTACAGGCAGTTGTGGAAATAGAACTGCTCCAGGTACTTGAACTCGGCCTTGGCCGCCGAAAACAGCTCCTCCACCAGCTTCACATGCGGGTCCATGGAGCCGCCGACATCGAGAAACAGAAGCACCCGGACTGCATTACGCCGCTCGGGACGGGTTTTGACGTCAATATACCCATGCTCGGCGGTGGAGCGGATGGTGCCGTCGAGGTCCAGTTCTTCCGCTGCCCCCTCGCGGGCCCAGCGACGTAAGCGCTTGAGCGCGACCTTGATGGAGCGGGTCCCAAGCTCCACCCCGTCATCAAGGTTGCGGAATTCCCGCTTGTCCCAGACTTTCACGGCGCGCTGATGGCGGCTTTCGTCCTGCCCGATCCGCACGCCTTCGGGGTTGTACCCGTAGGCGCCAAAGGGTGAAGTGCCCGCCGTCCCGACCCACTTGGACCCACCCTGATGCCGCCCCTGCTGTTCCCTCAGCCGCTCGCGCAACGTCTCCATCAGTTTGTCGAAGCCGCCGAGTGCTTCGATCTCGGCCTTCTCTTCCTCGCTTAGATGCTTCTCGGCTAGCTTGCGAAGCCACTCTTCCGGCAAGTCCAATGCCTCGACCACCTCGTCGAGCGAGATATGCTCCAACCCCTGAAACGCCTGTGCAAAGGCCTGATCGAACCGGTCAAAATACCGCTCATCCTTCGCCATGGCCGCGCGCGCGAGGTAATAAAATCCCTCGACGTCATAGGTGACCAGATCCGCAACCATCGCTTCGAGAAACGCCAGATACTCCCGCAGCGACACCGGTACCCGGTGCGCGCGTAGGGCCTCAAAGAACGGCAGAAACACCCGTAAGGTTCCTCTAGCTTGGTGGAAATACTCCGGGGAGTGTAGGGGGCAGCGCCCCCACCCCCGGGTTCAACCCGCGCGCACCGCCTCCAGCAGGGCCTCACCCGTCGACATCTCGCACACGCCAGGCTCGTCGATCTGCGACACCTTGACCACCCCGTCCTCCAGCAATAGCGCATAGCGGTTCGAGCGGTCGATGAGCCCCCGCGACGGCACGCTGAATTCCATTCCAAGGCCCTTGGTGAACGAGGCATCGGCATCGCCCAGCATCGTTATCCCGGCGGCATCGGCGCCCGAGGATTTTCCCCAGGCCTCCAGCACAAACGGGTCGTTCACCGCGAGGCATCCAATCTCGGCGACGCCGGCTTCGCGCAGGTCATCGGCCACGCGCATGAAGCTGGGCAAGTGGGCCGAGCTGCAGACCCCAGTATAGGCCCCGGGCAGCGCGAACAGCACGACGGTGCGCCCGGCGAGCCACGCGCTCAGCGAGATCTCTTCCGGGCCGTCCGCCCCGATCTTAATCAGCGTCGCCTCCGGCAACTGCGTTCCCACCTCTAATGCCATGCGCATGGGCCCCTTTCGATTGCGTTCGCCCGGATATAGAGTCCGCCGGAAGCGGCTGCCACAGCAAAAGGACTTAGAAATGAGCGGTGTCATTGTCGTCGGCGGCGGACAGGCCGGCCAGGCGCTGTGCGAGAAGCTGCGGGGGCTCGGGTACGAGGGTGACGTCACGCTGATCTGCGGCGAGGATGCGGCGCCTTACCAGCGGCCGCCGCTGTCGAAGGCCTACCTGCTGGGGGACATGACGCGTGAGCGGTTGTCGTTTCGGCCGGAGGCTTTCTACGACGATCAGGGTATCACGCTGCGCAAGGGTGAGCCGGTTACCGGTGTGGATCTCGCGGCGCGAGAGGTTGTCCTCGGCGGACAGCGGTTGAGCTACGAAACGTTGGCCCTCACCACGGGTGCCGTGGCCCGCCGTTTGCCCGCTGCGATTGGCGGAGGGCTGGACGGGGTTCACACCGTGCGAACGCTGGCCGATATCGACGCGATGGAGCCTCAGGTGGTCGAGGGCAAGCATGCGCTGATCGTCGGCGGCGGTTACATCGGACTGGAAGCGGCGGCGGTGGCGCGCAAGCGAGGGATGCAGGTCACCTTGGTGGAACTGGGGCCGCGCATCCTCGCCCGCGTCGCGGCGGAGGAGACGTCGGACTACTTCCGCACGCTTCATGCCGGGCAGGGCGTCAAGATCCTCGAAGGCTGCGGGCTTGAGGCGCTGTTGGGCGACACAAGCGTGACGGGGGCGAGGCTGTCGACGGGGGAAGAGATCGCCGTCGACCTAGCAATCGTCGGGATCGGCATCGACCCGGACACGGCGCTGGCCAAGGCGGCGGGCCTGCGGATCGAGAACGGGATTGCGGTGAACCAGTACGGTCGGACGAGCGAGCCGTCCGTTTGGGCGGCGGGGGATTGCGCGTCGTTTCCTTACAGATGTGAGCGAATCCGGTTGGAAAGCGTGCAGAACGCCATCGATCAGGCTAAAAACGTGGCGGCAAACATCCTTGGCGGAGAGGTGCCGTATCAGCCGCATCCCTGGTTCTGGTCGGATCAGTACGATGTGAAGCTTCAGATCGCGGGGCTCAACACCGGCTACACGCAGGTCGTGACGCGGAGGGGTGAGAAGGGGCAGAGCCACTGGTACTACTCGGGCAACAGCCTGCTCGCCGTTGATGCGATGAATGATCCGCGGGCGTACATGGTGGGTAAGCGGCTGATTGAGGCGGGGAAGTCGCCTGCGCCGGAGGTGGTGGCGGATCCGGCGACTGACCTGAAGCCGCTGCTGCAGGCGTGAGGATTGTCGGCGGGGCGTGGCGGGGGCGGCCTCTTGCTCCGTTGGGTAAGGGGGACGCGGGCGCTCATCTGAGGCCGACGCCTGATCGGGTGCGGGAGAGTTTGTTCAACCTCCTGGCCCATTCCCATGGGGATCCGGTGAGTGGGGCGCGGGTGTTGGATGTGTTTGCCGGGACCGGGGCGCTGGGGTTGGAAGCGCTGTCTCGGGGGGCGGACTCGGTGGTTTTTCTGGACAGCGGGCGGGTGTCGCGGCGGTTGATTTCGGAGAATATCCAGCGGTTCGGGGTGGAGGATCGGGCGCGGTTGGTTGCCCGGGATGCCCTTCGGGCTGGTCCTCCCCCTGCAGAGGCGGCGAGCCTTGTTTTTCTGGATCCTCCTTATGGGAAGGGGCTGGGGGAGAAGGCTTTGGCAGCGCTGGGGGGCTGGATCGCCCAGGGAGCGCTGGTTGTGTGGGAGGAGAGGGGGGCTCAGGAGGCGCCGGCAGGGTTCGTCCCGGTCGATGAGCGGGCTTATGGGGAGACACATATCACGATTTTGGAGGTCGTTGGTTGAGCGGTCCCACAGTGGGACCGAATTTAAGCAATTGATTTAAAATCTCTTTTTCAGACAAGGGTGAAATGGTGCGCTGAAGCGCACCCTACGCTGGCGGGATCGTGTTTTAGCGGACCGCCTCGATGGGGCCCTCGGCGCGGCCGTGGACGAATTGGTCGACGTAGGGATCGCCGCTCGTGTCGAGATTGGCGACCGGGCCGGTCCATTGGATCTTGCCGTCGTGGAGCATGGACACCTTGTCGGCGATGGCGCGGACAGAGGTCATGTCGTGGGTGATGGTGATGGCGGTCGCACCCATCTCGACCACGATCTCGCGGATCAGGTCGTTGATGACTCCCGCCATGATCGGGTCGAGGCCGGTAGTGGGCTCATCGAAGAAGATGACCTCGGGCTCTGCCGCGATGGCGCGAGCGAGCCCGACACGCTTCTGCATGCCGCCCGAGAGTTCCGCCGGAAAGAGGTCGGCCACCTCGGGCGTCAGGCCGACGCGGCGCAGTTTTTCGATTGCTATCTCGCGGGCCTCGGCCTTCGGGCGTTTCAGCGAGCCGCGCAAAAGGCGGAACGCCACGTTCTGCCAGACCGGGAGAGAGTCGAAAAGCGCGCCGCCCTGAAACAGCATCCCGAAGCGGGCGAGGAAGGCATCACGAGGTTCAATCGCGACGTCTTTTCCGTTCAGAAGGACCGTCCCGCTATCTGGCGGAACGATGCCAAGGATGCACTTGACGGTCACCGACTTGCCCGATCCGGATCCGCCGATAATCACCATGCTCTCGCCTGTCGGCACGGTCAGGTCGACGCCGCGCAAGACATGCTTGGGGCCGAAGCTTTTGTGGATGTCCTGCATTTCGATCATGCGGAGAAGAACACCTCTGTCAGGACGTAGTTTGAGGCGAGGATCAGGATGGACGCCGACACCACGGCCTGCGTAGTCGCCCGCCCAACGCCCTGCGCGCCTCGGCCCGAGTTCATGCCGTGGTAGCAGCCCATCAGCGCCACGATGAAACCAAAGACGGAGGCTTTGACAAGGCCGGAGGCGACATCCCAGAACTCCAAAAATTCAATGGTATTGGTCATGTACGCCCCGGCATTGAAGTCGAGGCGAAGCTGGCCGACGAGGAAGCCGCCCATGATGCCGATGACGTCCCCGATGGCCACGAGGACCGGGAGGGTCAGGACGGCGGCAAGGATGCGCGGGACGGTGAGGTACTTCATTGGGTGAGTCGACAGGGTGGTGAGGGCGTCGATTTGCTCCGTCACCTTCATAGTGCCGATTTCGGCGGCGATGGAGGCCGCGACGCGGCCCGCGACCATGAGGCCGCCGAGGACGGGGCCGAGTTCGCGCACGATGCCGATGGCAACGATGGAGGGGACGACCTGTTCGGCGTTGAACCGCGCGCCCCCGGCGTAGATCTGTAGCGCCAGCGCCCCGCCGGTGAAGAGCGCCGTGAGACCCACGACCGGCAGCGACAGCCAGCCAATCTGGAAGAGTTGTTGCGCGAACTCACGCGGGTAGAATGGCGGGCGGAGGACGTGGCTGATCGCGTCGAGCGCGTAGAGGGTGATCTGCCCAATGGTGGCCAGCAGCGCCAGCGTCCCGCGACCGATCGCGGCAAGGGCCTTCAAGCCCCGAGGCCCGTATAGCGGCGGCGGTAGCGGGCGCCGACCGAGGTCAGGATCTCATAGCCGATGGTCCCCGCCGCGTCGGCGAGGGTGTCGACAGTTTGGGTGATGTTCAGGATGTCGAGGGCCTCGGGGTCCGAGGGCAGATGGGTGATGTCGACCGTCAGCAGGTCCATCGACACGCGACCCGCAAGGGGGCAGGGGATGTCGCCATGGTACAGCCGCGCGCGCCCGCCCATCGCGCGGATCAGCCCATCGGCGTACCCGCCCGAGACGGTGGCGATGCGGCGCGGGCCATCCGCCGTGAAGGTCGCGCCATAGCCTACGGTTTCGCCCGGCGCGAGGTCGCGCACTTGGATCACGGGGAGGGAGAGGTGGACGGCTGGCATCGCCTCGGCAAACGGCAGGCCGCCGTAGAGGCCGATGCCGGGGCGCGTCATCTCAAAGTGGAAGTCCTCGCCCAGCAGTGTGCCCCCGGTCGCGGCGAAGGATCGGGCGGCGCCGATGCCTTCGGTCATCTCACGGAAGGCGTTGAGCTGGGCGGTGTTTTGCGGGTGGCCCGGTTCGTCGGCGCAGGCGAGGTGGCTGACGACCAGCTTGGGGCTGCGTTGCAGCGCGATTTCGCGGACGGCGGCCCATTCGGCGGGCTCCATCCCCAGGCGGTTCATGCCGGTGTCGAGCTGGATGCCGAAGGGGAAGTCGTCCAGCGCCTCGAAATGGCGGGTGAGCTGGTCGATGGAATTCAGGAGCGGGATCAGGCGGAAGCCCTTCAGAATGTCGGTGTCGCCAGCCATGTGGCCTGAGAAGACGTAGATGTCCGGCTTGGGGCCGAGGGCGCGGCGGGCGGCGACGCCCTCTTCCGTGACCGCGACAAAGAAACTGCGGGCGCCCTCGTGGGCGAGGCGCTTGGCGATTTTCTCCAACCCAAGGCCGTAGGCGTCGGCCTTGATGACGGCACCCGTCTGGTTGCCGCTGAGGTCGTTCAGCGCGCGCCAGTTCGCCGCGATGGCGTCGAGGTCGATGGTCAGGGTGCCCGTTCCCATACCGGCTGTTCTGACAGGCGGTGGGGCGGGGTCAAGGGGTGGGCGGCGCTATTGCGCCAGTTGGACCTGAGGTTAGGTCGAGCGCCGGGCGTCTGCTCGCGCGGAATCAAAGGCCGAAGGCCGCAGCTAATCTCCTGGCCCACCCCCGGCCCGGAGATGGTTCCGCCAGCGCCTCGCTCGAAACGACGACGGGAACCATCCATAAAGTGCATTGAAACACCGGATGATCGCCGGCCCTGGGCCCGTCGATACGCGTCTCTGCGCCTAAGTGGGGCGTGCGGCTAGGGGCTGTCGGGGAAGAAGCGGCTGCGGTTGCGGTCCCAGATCTTCTCGCCGATGAGGCAGTCGTAGCCTTCGGGCGTCATGCCCTGGTTCTGGACGCGCCAGATGCGTTCGAGGGGGAGGCCCGCGATTTCGAGGACGAGTTTCTTCTTCACGGCGGCCTCGAATTCGGACCAGTCGAGGACGGGGATCGAGAAGGCTCCCGGGCCGCCGATGACGCAGTGCTGGTAGTAGAGGTCGAGGTCTTCGAGGTGCCAGGCGAGGCCCATGCCTTCCTTCGTCATCAGGGGCAGGCCATTGATGGTGATGCCGGCCTCGATCACGAGGTTGCGGGCCGGGAGGACGGGGGCGCCCGCATTGTTGGGGCCGTCGCCGGAGATGTCGATCACGCGGCGGAGGCCGCGGACGCCGCTGTCGTCGAAGCTGGTGCGGGCGTAGCGGAGAGCGCTGGAGATGGATGTGCGTCGGAGGGCGGAGTTGAACTGTGTCTCGATCCGGTTGGCGAAGGCGTGGGCTTGCTCGCGGTTGGAGATGACCGTCCACGGGACGACGACGCGTTGGGAGTGCTCGCCCGCCCATTCGACGAAGGTAACGGAGATGGCGCCGATGAGGCCGCCTTCGATGGCCGCGATGACCTCATCCGAGCGGAGGGCTTCGGCGTATCCGCGGCGCTGGATTTCGAGCTCTGCCGGTGTCATGGAGCGGGAGACGTCGACGGCGAGGAAGAGCTCCACGTCGACCTCGGGCTCAGCGAAGGCGGGGAGGGCGAATAGGAGGAAGACGAGGGCGCGCCACATGGGGAGAGGGTGACGGCGAACGGGGCGGCTGTCTATTCACAACTTATAGCAGATTTTAGCGGTCCCCATGGGGACCGTTTGTAAGCGGTTGAAAGAAAATGGGATTTTTGGAGAGCGGAAATCGGCAGAGGTTCAGCAGGCTTTCTAGTAGTTCGGCCCCTGAGAAGGTCCGCCGTCGAGACCGAATGATCCCCGGTTTTGAACCACTTCGTCAAACTCTCTGCGATCAGGACGCGCTTGGAGCAGCAGGGGCCTCCCGATGCAAGAAGTCGTCCGCCTTGAGATTGTCGGGGTCGCAGATCAAGGCGTGCTCCGTCGGTGCCGGGGTGAACCCCGGCCTACGCGGTTCTGGGCTGTGGCGATAGAGTTGAGGTGCCGGGTTTCCTGCGGTTGCGCGAGGTTTGCCCCGGTCATGCTTGTCGGGGTAGGTATCGTGAGGAGAGAACCGATGGCGATACCGAGGTTGAAGCGGATCAAGGTGGCATCGGAGCGGGAGCTTTTGATTTGGCTGACGAAAAATGCGTCGGCGCAAGAGGTTATGATCGTGGCCCGCAGCGCGAAGTCGCCGGAGAAACATCTTGGCCGTGCCCTCGTGAGTGAAGTTTTGCATGAGCTCGGCTGGTCTTCGAGGGCGCGGTATACCTTGCCCGGCGGCCATGTTGGCCATGTTGCAAGGCACGCTTGAGCGCTTGATGCGCCGGAATGGTGCGCTGAAAGCGAGGGCGGGCTTTGGCCGTGTCTGAAGACTCGGGGGCAGCGGTGAACCGGTTGCTTCGGGGCATCTCCACCGATCATGTCGAGACGGTTCGCGACGCGTGGCGACAGGTTCTGGACGGTGCGGTTTAGGGCTGAGTTCACGTTTTATCATGAGGTTGGGTATCACGTTTGCGGGCATGTCGAGGGGGGTACGGTGGCCGAGCAAGAGCGTGAGGCGGATGCCTATGCCGCCTGGATGCTGTGGAGGCCTCGACCGGTTTTGCGGCTGGTTCGGCTGATGCTTTTGCCAGTGCTATGGTTGCTTAAGCGGTGGGCGACAAAAGAGGGGTGAGCCGCGCCTCGGGTGTGCCCGGTGATGCGCGGCGGCCTTCGGCCTTGACCCCGCGCGAGGGTCCCGGGTCAGGCCCGTGGCGGCGTTGCCAGGGGAAGACTGCGCCGATTACAGGTCAAAGATGCAGGCTTCAATACGGCGAGCGGGGTCACACACTTCGTCCGGGTAGCCCAGCGACACGTTCTGCAGCGCCGTCCGTCCCAGCGTCAGGTTATTCGCGTCGTGGCTGTGCCCGAAGAACCAGCCGTCGGGGTGGTGCTTATTGATAAGCTTGCTGAGATCGCTCGCATAGGCGGCGTCGAGGCCATCGGAGTAGTCCTGCAGCACGTCGGGGTGGGGGGCGTGGTGCGTGACGACGAAGGTTTTTCCATCGAAGCGCTCATCGAGCGTTTCGTCGAGCCAGTTTACGTGATCTCGATGCCGCGCTGTGACATCGGCTGGCCGAAGGCGGCCGTAGCCGCGTGAGGCAACGCGGATTTTCCTGAAATCGTTCATCCGGGCGACGATCCGGTCGAGTCCAGGAGCGCCGAGCGCCATGTCGGTCCAGAGAGTCGCGCAGAGCAGTCGAGCCTTGCCCAAGTGCACCTGTTTCTTCTGAACATATCGAACGCCGAAAGACGCCGCGATTTCGGCAAGGCGATCTTCGCGATCGATGGAAAAGTCGTAGAAGTCGTGATTTCCAGGAAACACCGATACGCGATCCAGGGCCACGTGGCGCGCCAGATCTTGGAATGCTTGTTTCCAGCGCACCTTTGGTTTGTTCGTCAGGTCCCCCGCGAGGAGGATATGGTCGAGACTGGATAAGAGTTCTTCAATCCCCTTGAATGGATCCCGACCGCTTTCGGCCCAGAAGTCGTGATGGAGGTCTGAGAGGATCAGGACGCGCATTGGATTGTGGTCAGGTGTCGCGGGTGGCGATGAAGCAGATGTGGCCGGAGAAGCGGAGTTTCATGTAGTTGCGCTGTCTCGCCGGCCATTTGCGGAGGCGTCCGGCGAGGTCGATGGCGGGGTAGATGAGGCTCAGCCGTTTGATCCGCCGCATGCTGAGTTGGCGCATGATGAGGCTGGTGGATTCGGCGCCGGGGCGCATGGTGCGCAGGGTCAGGTCGTTGTCGGCGATCAGGCGAAACACGCCGTAGGGCGTGTAGTTGAAGATCGAGAACGAGTGATACGGCTCAAGGTTCGACATGGAGCCAACGAACGTGCCGCCGGGGCGGAGGACACGGCGGACCTCTTGCGTGACGCGGTCGGGGTGGCGGACGTGTTCGAACACCTGGTGGGAATAGACGACATCGAAGCTTTGGTCGTCGAAGGGCAGGTCGACGCCGTTATAGGTCAGGAAGGTTCCGTCAGAGCGGGTGCGTTCGGCGACTTCGGGCGATGTTTCGATGTCGACCCCGGTGTATCGGGCGCCGGGGCTGAGCCGTTTGATCACGTCAAGCCCGCGTCCGTCGCCGCAGCCTAGGTCGAGGATGTCTACGGTCTCGCGGTCGCCGAGGATTTCGGACAGAAGCTGCACAGAGTCGGATTTCCTGGAGTGGTCGTCCGGGATCGTGGCTTCGATCTGGGGGAATTCCGGACCTATCATTTTGACATCCCTGCGAAATCCCCCGACGACAGTGTCGTCGGGTGTCTTGTTCGGGTCAACTGTTTGCCAGAGGACGGGGACGGGAGTGGGGTAAACTTGTCGCGGCGCCCCGGGGGGTGGTGGGCAGATTGCCCACCCTACCGGAGTTGGCGGCCGATGCGCTTCATGGGCAGCCGGTGTGCAGTGTCGGGGTGAACCCCGGCCTACCGTGGTTAGAAGGTGGTTTCGCCGCCGCCTTGTTGCCATGGCTTCACGAGGTTGCCGAAGCGGGTGAAGCGGCCTTCGAAGCTAAGTTCGACCGTGCCGATGGGGCCGTGGCGCTGTTTGCCGATGATGACCTCGGCGCGGCCATGGAGGCGGTCCATCCGGGCTTGCCAGTCGGCCATCTTGTCGAGTTGGTCTTCGCCGGGCTTTTCGCGCTCGGCGTAGTATTCCTCGCGGAAGACGAACATGACGACGTCGGCGTCCTGCTCGATGGAGCCGGATTCGCGGAGGTCGGAGAGTTGCGGGCGCTTGTCTTCTCGCGCTTCGACCTGGCGGGAAAGCTGGGAGAGGGCGATCACCGGGATGTCCAGTTCCTTGGCGATGGCCTTGAGACCCTGAGTGATTTCAGAGACTTCGTTGACGCGGCTGTCCTTGGCGGTCGCCGGGCGGACGAGTTGCAGGTAGTCGACGAAGAGCGCGTCGAGCCCGTGTTCGCGCTTGAGCCTCCGGGCGCGGGCGGCGAGTTGCGAGATGGGCAGGGCGGGGGTGTCGTCGATGTAGAGCGGGCAAGCCTCCAGCGTTTTGGCGGCCTCGACGAAGCGGCGGAACTCGCCCTCGGTCATGTCGCCGCGGCGGATCTGTTCGGACGGGACTTCGGCGGCTTCGGAGAGGACGCGGGCGGCGAGTTGTTCGGCGCTCATTTCGAGAGAGAAGAACCCGACGCGGCCTCCGTTGACGGCGGCAGGCTCACCATCCGGGCCGATGCCCTGCTGGTAGGCCTTGGCCATGTTGAACGCGATGTTCGTCGCGAGCGAGGTTTTCCCCATGGAGGGGCGACCGGCGAGGATCAGAAGGTCGGACTTGTGGAGGCCGCCGAGCTTGGTGTCCATGTCGGCCAGCCCGGTCGAGATGCCCGCCAGTCCGCCGTCGCGCTTGTGGGCGGCGTTGGCGACGTTGACGGCGTCGGTGACGGCCTTGAGGAAGCTCTGGAAGCCCTGGTTGGACTGGCCCGCTTCGCCAAGCTTGTAGAGCGCCTGTTCGGCCTCAACTATCTGGTCCTTCGGTTCGGAGGCGACGTCGACGCTTGCGGCCTTGTCCGAGATGTCGCGGCCCAGATCCATCAGCTTCCGCCGGATCGCGAGGTCATAGATCATCTGCGCATAGTCGCGGGCGGCGAAGGATGAGATCGCGGCACCGGCAAGGCGCGCGAGATAGGCGGCGCCGCCGAGTTCGTTCAGCCCCTCGTCTTCGGCGAGGAAGGCCTTGAGCGTGACCGGTGAGGCGAGCGCGTTCTTGGAGATGCGCGCTGCGGCAACTTCCCAAATGCGGGCGTGCACGGGTTCGTAGAAGTGGGTTTCGTCGATGACTTGGGCGACACGGTCGTAGAGATCGTTGTTGGTGAGGATGGCGCCCAGGAGTTGCTGCTCGGCCTCGATATTATGGGGCAGGCTGTCTGCCTGCCCCCCGTCGCTCTGCCCCTCGTTCGCTCTTCCCGGCGATGCATGTGCGACGCGCGCGACCTGGTTCATTTGCCTGCTGCCCTGTTCTGTTTTTATGCTCGTTGGGGATGGCGCCTAACCTATACACCTCGGGGCTGGCAATCTGTAAAACCCTGTGGATAGACCGGGAAAACCATCCGGGTACGAGATATAGTAGCTGCAGAGTCAAGCTTGGGCGAGGTCTTGAAACGTTTGTGTAAAATTTATTCGATTTAAAATTGGTGTGTGGATGGAGATTTCCTCGCCTTATGCGTGTGTTAGATCAGGCTCGGGCGGCTTGCCAGTCGCGGGGGGAAGCGAGGAATTTCTCCACCTCGTCCAGTGTATCTTTGGAGAATTTGCCAGCATCCCGGGCGACTTCCACGACATCGGCCCATGTGGATAAGTGATGGATGGTGATGCCGTGTTTCGCCAGGGCGGGCGCCGCTTCGGGAAAAATGTCGTAGAAGAAGAGAACGGCGGTGTGATGGCACGTCGCGCCGGTTTCGCGAATCGCATCGACGAAGGAAAGCTTCGATCCGCCGTCGGTTGCGAGGTCTTCGACCAGCAGCACGCGGTCGCCTTCGCCCATGACCCCTTCGATGCGGGCGTTGCGGCCGTAGCCTTTCGGTTTCTTGCGCACGTAGGTCATCGGCAGGGCCATGCGGTCAGCGACCATGGCGGCGAAGGGGATGCCCGCGGTTTCACCGCCCGCGATGTTGGTGAAGGCTTCGAAGCCGGCGTCGCGCATTACGGTGACGGCGAGGAAATCCATCAGGGTGGAGCGGATGCGGGGGAAGCTGATCAGCTTGCGGCAGTCGATATAGGTGGGTGACGGCAGGCCTGAGGCGAGGGTGAAGGGCTCGTGCGGGCGGAAGTCGATGGCGTCGATCTCTAGCAGCATGGAGGCGGTGAGGCGCGCGATCTCGGCCTTCGGGGGGTAGGTGGAGGGGATCATGCATCGGCTCCTTTTTCTGCGACGCGCCAATACAGAGGGGTGGCGGGGTCGAAGACGGTCACGGGTCCGTCGTCGGTGTCGAGGTGGTCGGGGTAGGTGACCGGGGTGTCCTTGACGAGTGTCAGGGTGGCGTCATTCGGGGCGAGGCCGTAGAAGGCCGGGCCGTTGAGCGAGGCGAAGGCTTCGAGTTTGTCGAGCGCGCCCTCATCATCGAACACCTGCGCGTAGATCGACATGGCGTTGGGCGCGGTGAAGCAGCCCGCGCAGCCGCAGGGTTGCAGCTTAGCGGAGTCGGTGTGCGGGGCGGAGTCGGTGCCGAGGAAGAACGACGCGTCGCCCGAGGTTGCCGCCGCGCGCAGGGCGAGGCGGTGGCTTTCGCGTTTCGCCACGGGCAGGCAGTAGTAGTGCGGGCGGATGCCCCCGGCCAGCAGGTGGTTGCGGTTGATGACGAGGTGGTGGGCGGTGATGGTGCCTGCGATGGTGGGGCCGCCGGAGCGGACGTAGTCGACGCCGTCGGAGGTTGTAATGTGCTCCATGATCACCTTGAGGCCCGGGATGCGGCGGCGGATGGGGTCGAGGACGCGGTCGATGAAGACGGCCTCGCGGTCGAAGATGTCGATCTCGGGGTCGGTCACCTCGCCGTGGACGCACAGGGGGAGGTCGATCTGGGCCATGTTCTCCAGCACGCGGGTGACCTTGTCGAAGTCGCGGACGCCGGATTGGGAATTCGTGGTGGCCCCGGCGGGGTAGAGCTTGACGGCCTGGATCAGCCCGATCTCATGCGCGGCGCGGAGGTCGCGCACCTCGGTCGCCTCGGTGAGGTAGAGGGTCATGAGCGGCTTGAACTTTGACCCCCGGGGTTTGGCCGACAGGATCCGGTCGCGGTAGTCGGCGGCGTCGGCGGCGGTGACGACGGGGGGCACAAGGTTCGGCATGATGATCGCGCGGCCAAAGTGGCGGGCGGTTTCGGGGAGGACGGCCTGCAGCATCGCCCCGTCGCGGAGATGCAGATGCCAGTCGTCGGGTTGTCGGATGGTCAGGCGCGTCGTCATGGGCGCGGGGTAGCGCACTGGGGGGCGGGGGACCAGTGCAGCGCCGGGGGTTTCTGACTTCAGCCTGTTGTGGTCGTTCGCCTGCGATGCAACTTTGTCAAATGCCAAGCCCAATCAGAGAAAATTGAGCGTCAATTCCGAATACCTCCCTGATTGCAAGCGCGCGCTCCCGGAGTGGGCGCCCGAAAATGGTGCGGTGTCTTCTTTTCAAGAATTGCTGTCGGTATTGAATACGCCTCTCGGATATCTTTGGATCGCCATCCTTGCTTTGTTCATATGGAAGGGGACCCTCTTTTCCGCCCTCTGGTTGGTTGCGGCCTCCATCGCTTTGGCGGTTTGGAATTGGGTTGGATACAATCTCAGTGATGATCTCTACCTGGGGCAAAAGGGTGGCTGCGTCGGATCGCTTACCGCGACGCATTGGATCCTGCTAGGCAGCGGATTGCTTGGCGTTAGTGGAGCGTTTGTTCGTTGTATTAGGCGCGAGTTCTGATGGACCTGCAGAGCAAAAAAAAGAGGCCGATTAATCGCCTCCGTCTCCGTCTCCGTCGCTATCTTCGTCGCTGTCCCATTCGCCTCCCGGCGCTGAGGGGTCGGTGTTAGAACATCGCACACCTCCGTGCCATTCGATCCACACGTAGGTTCCGTCGTCCTGCTGTCGTAGTGTCTTTTGCCGGATCATGTTTCGGTAGATCGAAAACGCGATGAACCCGAAGAAGAAGATCAATTGAAAGTTCTCGAATACCCAAGCGGTACCCGCGGTTAAGTTCAGCATAAGCTGTTCCGATGTTTTGTTTTGGATCAGACATGAAAGATGTGCTGTCAGAGTGCAGGGTCGGAGCTGTCCAACCGCTCAGCATCACATCAACCTATTGATTCGGCTCTGCTTCATGTCTGATCGTCAAGTACCACGCGGTATGTAACAGATTTGCGACGGGCATCTGGCAGGGCAAACGCGAGAGACCCCGGGCTGACGCATCGGGATCTACGCCGTAGAAATGCCCGTGCGGCACACCTGCAATCATGAAAGAGCTTTGCGACGGCGGCTGAGCGCGCACAGGGTGATAAAGCCTGACAAGGCGAGGGGCAGGGACGCGGGGACGGGGACGACGGCTGTTTCGTCGATTAGGGTGAACTCGACCGGGCCGTCCAGCGTGAAGTGGCTGGTGAAGAGCGCCGCGCCGTCGTCGATCAGCGAATAGAGTTCCGGGAAGCGGGCGCCGCCCTGGCCGAAGAGGACGGAATCCTGAGTTCCACCGCCGCGGCTGAAGAAGGCGTTGTAGGCGACGACGCTTTTGTCCGGTGCCACGGTGAACGCCGTAGCGGTTTGCGTGTTGGCGAAGGACCACCCGCCGCCGAGGAGGTTGCCGGATGGAGTCGACAGCACCTCAATCTCAAGGCCGGGGCCGTCGTTGTCGCCGATCTCTAGCCCCGAGATCGTGCCGGTCACGAAGCCGATGCTGGTGCCGCTGTCGGCCTCGAAGGCCCAGTGATAGGTCAGCGCGTGCGCGGCATTCGCGGTGGCGATGATGGCGAGGGCCACAAGGGCCCGGGTGATGGTCTTCAACATGGTAACCTCTACAGATCGTGGTGTGCGGGTGTCGGCGTCGTTAGAACGACGCGATCTTGCGTGTCTCCCAGCCCTGGAAGCGGTGTTGGGGTTTGGCGCTGACGAAGGCGGTGATGCCGTGCATCGATGGGTTTTGCGCCATGGTGCTTGGGGTTGCCGGGGTCTTCATGTCGGGTCTCCTGTGTTGGTTGATGTTCCGAACACTGGAGGTGGCATGTTTCAGGCCGATACCGCGCGGCGTCGCGAGAAGGTTTCAATTCCTTCGGTTGTGTTTCGGGGTCGTAACGCGTCAGGCGGCGGCGCGGGCTTTGCGGTGGAGGAGCAGGTGTTTCAGCGCGGTCAGGTGCGGGATTTCGATGAGCATGCCGATGATGAGGGCCACCAGGATCAGCGGTTGATCGGGGATCGTAGCGGCTGTGATGGCGATCATCATCGGGGCGTTGCGGGCGGCCATGGTCATCGCGAGGAGGGCGCGTTCGGGGTAGGCGAGGCGGAAGAGGCGGGCGAGTGTGTCGCCGACGAAGAGGGTCGCGGCGAAGAACAGAAAGACGGCGAGGGCGATGAGTGCGAGGGCGTCGGCATGGCCCGCAATGACGCCGATATGGGTCGCGAAGAGTTGCAGGATCAGGAGGGCGAGGACGAGGGGGACGAGCTGTCCGGTCCAGTGGAGCAGGCGGTCGCGGGCCGCCAGTGGGAGGACGCGGTCGAGGGCGAAGCGGAGGGTTTGGGCGGCGAGGAGTGGCACGATGAACCACTGCGCGAGGAGGCCCGGGATCGCGGCAATGTCGACCAGGCCGCTGTGAGACGTGAAGAGCCAGAGCCAGACGGGGAACAGCAGGAGCTGGGAGATTAGGTTGACCGGGATCAGCGCGGCGCCGAGGGCGGAGTCCCCCTGTGCCATGCGGGTGAAGCCGAGGAACCAGTCGGTGCAGGGCGCGAGAAAGTAGATCATGAGCCCGGCGAAGAGCAGCGGCTGGCTGTGCAGCAGCACGCTCGCGATGGCGAAGCCGATGAGCGGGACGATGAGGAAGTTGGCGCCCCACGCCAGAGCGATGAACCGCAGTTTGCTGAGGGCGAACGCGCCAAGCCGGATTTCGAAGAACAGCAGGAAGATCATGACGAGGAGAGTCGTGTCGGTGGCGCCTGACAGGCGGTCCCCGAAGTCCGGCAGGGTGAGGCCGAGGAGCGATCCAACGGCGATGACGCCGAGAAAGAGCGCGCCGGTTCCGAAGGCGGCGGGGCTGTCCGGGGCGCTTCGAGCGCGGGTCAGCACAGGCATTTGTCGTCGTCGCAGCAGGCGACGTCGTCGAGGAACATGTTGTTGTCGTAGTAGATTTCGAGCACGTCCGTCTCGACCCCCATCCGGGCGGCGATGGCGCGGGCGACGACGGCGAAGCGTTGGCGGAACTTGTAGATGAAGCAGAACAGGTGGCCCTGGTGCGAGACTTCGGGGCCGACGAGGAACAGCCCGGGCATGGCGGTGGATTCGTCCTGCGACGTGAGCATCGGCAGGCCGTCGGCGTCGTAGTCGAACCATTCGGACACGCGCCTTGTGCCGGAGCCGAAGCCGGTGGCGAGGATCGGGGGCGCGTCGGACAGCCAGGAGCGCCCGTCGCCCGAGAGGATGTGGACGCCGTTCTGCTCCCGCTCCAGCGCGATGATGTCGGCGTCGGGGAGGAGGGTGATGGACAGGCACTTGCGGAAGGTGTTGAGCCGTTGCTGCGTGTAGGGCGACAGGCTGCGGCTGGGGTCCTTGTGGTCCTCCAGCCAGGGCGCGCCGCGGTCTAGGACGATGACCTCTTTACCGGTCTGGGCGATGCCGATGGCCGCGTCGATGCCGCTTTCGTAGCCGCCTATGACGTAGACGACGTCGCCTGCGATGTCTTTCCACGTCTGCACGGTGCCGTAGTGGCGTCCGAGTTCCGCGCCGGGGAGGCCGAAATGCGAGGGCGCGCCGAAGTGGCCGCAGGCCCAGATCACGAAGTCCGCCGTCACCGTGCCGTGGTTGGTGTCCAGGGTGAAGCCGTCGCCCTCGGGCTCAACGGACTGGACGTCGACGCCGCTTTGGACGTTGAGGCCGAACGCGTCGGCGGCCTGTTCGAGATACTCGGCGTAGGCGGACCCGTCGGGGTGTTCGCTGCGCAGGGACCATCCGGGGGAGCTGTCGAAGGAGATCGCGTTCAGGTCGGTGACGCCGAACACGTTGCTGGGGAAGGATGGGGTCAGGAGACGGGTCTCGGCAGGCCAGTCGAGGAAGCTTTGGCCGATCTGGCCACGCTCCAGCACCCAGACATCGGGGATGGCGAGGTCGCGTAGCACGCGGGCGACGCCCAGCCCTGCGGGTCCGGCCCCGACAATGGCCACCCGGAGGTGATCGGGGAAGCGTATGGTGGTGCCATCCATGCGGCGGCTCATCCTCTTTCTGTGGGACGGGTGGTCCGGGGCTATCGACGGGCTGGGATCGGGCATCCGGGCGGTGCGGGATCGGCGGTGGATCCCGGAGTGTTATAATGTAACATATCGGCAGGGGTCGCAACCGGTTTGCCGGGTTTGGGGAGACGTTGCCCGATGTCCGACACGTTGAGGGTGCGGAGCGCCGGGCGCGCAGACGTCAGGTTGGTTCTGGCCAATCCACGAGGTCGATTAGGGCGTCGGGTGTGAGGACGGGGTCGTACCTAGTCCTCTTCGGCCGCTCATATGCCAGGAACTCTTCGTCACGTTCATACAGGTGCCTTATGCCAGCGAGGATCGGGAGGCGCACTCTGCTCGGCAGACGTTTGTATTTGGTGGCTAGGTGGATCCAACGAAACTCGAACCAATCTGTCATGTCCCTGCCCTGAAGTGAGTTTGCCAGAAGCAGGGCCGTGCAGGGTGTGAAGCCTGGCGTTTCTGCAACGTGGGCGACAAGCTCCACTACTTCGCTTGGGTACCAGGCGTCATTCTTTGGGAAGAGGCAATCCTCGGAGGCAAGGACGTCGTTGAGGGCGCCGAGATGCTTGTCGATGTCGGATCCGTAGTCGGCGGCGGCCACGCTTTTGCGGGTTGGCTCGTCCATCGCGCGTGCAATGCGAAAGAGTTCGGGCAGGATCGGCTCGGCGTCGCGGGTCACCCGGCTGACCTCGGGCCACAGATGCTCTGTTGCGTCCCAGGTGTACCGGGCGAAGTCCAGCGTATCCACGCCTCGCAGGACGGCGGCGCGGAGATCGGAGGGCGATGCACAAACGTGCGCGGAGGCCATTTCGACAAGATCTCGTGCGTCCCCGCTCCACAAGCCGTGTTGCAGGTCGTTGGCGACGATGATGGCCGCTGCAATCCCGGCGCCGTCCAAGGAGTCGACCACCCTTGTGACCAAGGCTTCATAACCTTTCGTGTCGGTCTCCCCAGTGAACCGACATCCATCGGATCGAATGAGGCGCTTCAGGTCGGGCCCTACAGCCGCTGTGAGTTCGTCGTCGCTGTAGCGGTTGAGCAGGCAAATCAGGTCGTACGCTGCCTGCGCCTCGCGGAACGATAGGGTCGGACGGTCCATGATGGGTCAGTTTGTTAGAACGGCTTTGGCGTAGCGTACTGCCGGGGTGCGGGCCAGTGCTGGATGTTCTCTGACGAGATTTGTAATCGGAGCCCGCCGGTTTCGCGGATGCATTAGGGCGGTCCCTCGCCGCCCGTATCTCCACCGGACGCCTCATTTCTAGGCAAACGGGTGGGGAGGCGTTGCGCTTGGGGGTAGCGTGGATAGTCTGCGGGGAATGTTTGACGAACCGGGACAGACGCTGCAGCGGATGCGGGGCCGGGCGGCGGTGGCCGTGGGCCCGGCGGGGCTGGAGCGGTTGGCGCAGGCGGGGTCGGCGAAGGCGTTTCTTCCGCGCGTGCATGGGACGCATCCCGAAGTGGTTTTTCTCAATACGGCTGGTGGGTTGACCGGTGGGGACCGGTTGGCGTTGGCGCTGGACGTGGGCGATGGCGCGCGGGTGACGGGCACGACTCAGACCGCGGAACGGGCGTATCGGTCGGCCTCCGGCGTGGCCGAGGTGGACGTGCGGTTGCGGGTTGGCGCGGGGGCGCGGCTGGACTGGGTGCCGCAGGAGACGATCCTGTTCGATGGCTCGGCGTTGCATCGTGAGACGGAGGTTCGGCTTGAGGGCGATGCCGAGGTGCTGATGGTTGAGAGCGTTGTGCTCGGGCGGCGGGCGATGGGAGAGACGGTGTCTCGTCTGGATTTTGTGGACCGGCGGCGGGTGTTGCGAGACGGCGCTCCGCTGTGGGTCGAACCGTTGGCGCTGGCGGACGGGGCGCTCGCCCGCCGGGGACCGGCCGGTCTCGCTGGTGCGCAGGCCCTGGCGGTGATTGCGTTCGTGGCGCGGGGCGCGGAGGATGCGTTGGCGCCGGTGCGGCGGCTGTTGAACGTGGATGGCGTCGAGGCGGGGGCCTCAGCGTGGGACGGAAAGCTTGTGGTTCGGGCGATGGCCGGGGATCCGGCGCCGTTGCGGCGGTTGGTGACATGTGTGGTGCGGCAGTTGAGCGGCGGGGTGCCGCGCGTGTGGCCGGTATAAGGAGGCAGGGATGAACCTGACACCGAGGGAAAAGGACAAGTTGCTGGTCAGCCTTGCGGCGATGGTCGCGAGGGGTCGGCTGGAGCGGGGCGTGAAGCTGAACCATCCAGAGGCGATTGCGTTAATCACGGACTATGTGGTCGAGGGCGCGAGGGACGGGCGATCGGTCGCCGATCTGATGGAGGCGGGGGCGCATGTCGTCACGAAGGCGCAGTGCATGGAGGGGATCGCCGAGATGATCCACGATGTGCAGGTCGAGGCGACCTTCCCCGACGGCACGAAGCTTGTCACAGTGCATCATCCGATCCGATAGAGGAGGACGTTCGAGATGCTGATCACGTTCATTCTTGGCATCGCGGCGGGGTTTGGCGCCCCGTATGCGGAGCCGCATGTGAAGAAGACGTTGGAAGGGGTCCTGCTGGCTGAGACGCCGATGACGGCGGTGGAGTTGCGGATGCTGTCCTTTGCGGTGTGTCTGGTCGTGGCGTCGATGCTGGCGTGGATCCTTGGCAACGGCGCGGGGTTTGCGCTGGCCGTCGGGGCGGCGCTTGGCGTTTTCGCGCCACGTCTGATCGGGTTCGCGCAGAGCCGGCGGGCGCCGGATTATGGGGACGACGAATGATCCCCGGCGAAGTGATGTGCGCCGAGGGCGAGATTGAGCTGAACGCGGGCCGCGAGGTCGTTGTGCTGGAGGTGGCCAACACGGGCGACCGGCCAGTGCAGGTGGGCAGTCATTATCATTTTGCCGACACGAACCCGGGGCTGGCCTTTGATCGGGACGCGGCGAGGGGGTGTCGGCTGGACATCCCGGCGGGGACCGCCGTGCGGTTTGAGCCCGGTCAGTCGCGAGAGGTTCGGCTGGTGCCCTATGGCGGGAAGCGTGTGGTTCAGGGGTTCAATCAGAAGGTAATGGGGGCGTTGTGAAGTTTAGTGGACCGGTGCATGTGTGGCTGACCGGAGTGCAGATGATGCACCTGGCGGCAGAGACTCAGGCGGTGATCGCCATGCGGATGCTGGGGATGGCCGGGTTTTGGCCGGTGAGCCGGAGTGAAGCGCAGAGGATGTGGGCCGAGAAGCCCGGTGCGTTTGTCGAGTCCGGTGGAGCCGCGGTCATGGCGGCGATGCAGGGGAAGCGACCCGATCAGATTGCGGACGCGGCGATCCGGCCGCTGCGGAAGAAGACTCGGGCGAATTCGCGGCGTTTGTCAAAGGGGCGGCGGCGGTGACGTGTGGCGAGCCGGTGGGGGGTCAGCCTCCCACACCCCCCGGAGTTTTTTCGGCCAGAAGAAGGGGCTGGGTGAGCGGATCGTCACCACCACCCGCGCCATTGGCCGACAACGGCCAGGATGATGACCGAGTACGCGACGAGGTTCAGGGCGAGTGCTGTGTTTGTCATCGGTGTTCTCCAGTTGGGACTATTGTTTCCGTTTACACAATAGTTACGTTCATTTCCAATGCGTTACAGATAAAACTTAAACCTCATTTGGTTAAAATCGCGGTTGTTGGCGGACTGGGTTTTGGCATCGCGACGACTGCATTTGCGCAGGAGTTTCGGGATTGCTCGTGGGCGCCGGATCAGGTGACGGCGAGCAACTGTGCCCGTGAGGGATGGGACGATTCCGATGCCGAGCTGAACCGGCTTTGGAAGATCGTGAAGCCGAGGGCCGATGCTCAGGGGACCGGGCAGGCGCTTTTGAATGAGCAGCGGCAGTGGCTGCAGTTCCGGGATTCCACTTGCGAGGGGGAGCGGGAGCAGTTTGGCGGTGGGTCGATAGCGCCGCAGGTGTACTGGTCTTGCATGGATCGGCTGACACGGGCGCGGAATGCTCAGTTGGGGCGTTTGCAGTGAGGTTTTCTTCCGTTAGCCGCGCGTCGATAGGCCCAGGACCGGCGATCCCGACAGTTGATCGATGTGCTTTATGGTGCCGTCCCGCCTTTGTTTCGAACGGCGCGCTGGCGGAAGTCATATTGCCGAGCCTCGGGTGGGCCCGGTTCTTTTGGTCCCCAAGCCCACCCCAGGCGGCCTGCGGCCTTGATTCCGCGCGTTTGCCATGGACGCCGACGCCCCAAAGCAATGAACCCCTCATGCGCCGTTTTGGCGAGACCTGACACGAAGAGAGACAGTCATGCCCGCATCAATCTCACGCCCCGCTTATGCGGATATGTATGGCCCTACGACCGGGGACCGGGTTCGATTGGCGGATACGGACCTCATTATTGAGGTGGAGAAGGATCTGACCACCTACGGGGAGGAGGTTAAGTTCGGGGGTGGGAAGGTCATTCGGGATGGAATGGGGCAGTCGCAGGTGACGCGGGCGGGTGGCGCTGTTGACACTGTGATTACGAATGCGCTGATCCTGGATTATACCGGGATATTCAAGGCGGATGTGGGGCTGAAGGACGGGCGGATCGTCAAGATCGGCAAGGCGGGGAACCCGGATACGCAGCCCGGGGTCGACATCATCATCGGCCCGGGGACGGAGGCGATTGCGGGGGAGGGGAAGATCCTCACCGCCGGTGGGTTTGATGCGCATATCCATTTCATTTGTCCGCAACAGATTGACGACGCGTTGCATTCGGGGCTGACGACGATGCTGGGCGGCGGGACGGGGCCCGCGCATGGGACGCTCGCGACGACCTGCACGCCCGGGCCCTGGCATATCGGGCGGATGCTGCAGGCCGCCGATGCGTTTCCGATGAACCTTGCCTTTGCGGGGAAGGGGAATGCGTCTCAGCCGGAAGCCTTGGTGGAGCAGATCGAGGCGGGGGCCTGTGCGC